>NZ_JBMOXA010000014.1:0-115175 GCF_049316285.1 Variovorax sp. HJSM1_2
CAGACCTGGGATTTGGCCGGCCCGTTCCCGGCCATCTTGAAAGACGAGATCGTCGGCGCCGAGGCTGTGCGTGTGTTCAGCGACGGCCAGCGCATGCTCAAGCGTGCGATCGAAGGCCGCTGGCTCACGGCCAACGCGGTAGTGGCGCTTTATCCCGCCAACAGCGTGAACGACGACGACATTGCGTTCTACACCGACGAGAGCCGCAACGAAGTGGCCATGACCTGGCACGGCCTGCGTCAGCAGACCGAAAAGCAGGCGGTGGACGGTGTGATGCGCCCGAGCCGCTGCCTGGCCGACTTTGTCGCGCCTAAAGACAGCGGTATTGCCGACTATGCGGGCATGTTTGCGGTAACAGCGGGCATCGGCGCCGAGAAAAAAGAGAAGGCCTTCCAGGACGACCTGGACGACTACTCCTCCATCATGCTCAAGGCCATTGCCGACCGCCTGGCCGAGGCCTTTGCCGAGTGCCTGCACCACCGCGTGCGCACCGACCTGTGGGGCTACGCGCCACAGGAAGCACTGAGCAACGAAGAGATGATTGCCGAGAAGTACCGCGGCATCCGCCCGGCACCCGGCTATCCTGCCTGCCCGGACCACAGCGTGAAGCAGGACATGTTTGCGTTGTTACAGTGCAACGAAATTGGCATGTCGCTGACCGAAAGCCTGGCGATGTTGCCCGCCGCCAGTGTCAGCGGTTTTTACCTGGGCCACCCCGATAGCGCCTATTTCAACGTCGGCAAGATCGGTGAAGACCAGGTGCAGGATCTGGCGCAACGGCGTGGCGTGACCGCACAGGAACTGCAGCGTTTGCTGGCACCCAACCTGTAAACGCAAGGCTTTTTGGCGTGACGCATACGCTAGTGCCTTGATTCACAAGGCACTAGCGCTGGGTTCTGCACGGATATACAGGCCTACAGTCCCAGCTGTCCCCGCGGGTATTTTGGATTTTTGGGCAAAAAATGAGCGTTTAGATCGGCCATATCGCTCACTTTTCGGACAAATTCGTAACAGATTTTGAGCGCACTGGACGATTTGCCCCAGCGCTTCACAAAGTTGTTACAAAAATGGTGCATTGCTGGTGAATTTGTCATAACCTCGACGTTTGTATCGGGTAAACACCGACAAGCATGAAGAGCCGAAGAGCCAAACGATGATTCCCACGCCTAGCCATTCCACTCCCAAGCCGCCCAAAACATCACGCTGGGCGGTGATTGCCACCATCGCCGCCGCGGTGCTCACCACTGGTTGTTCATTTGCCTATATGTGGACGCAAGAGCGCCCGCCAGGCCTGTCGAACACCACCGCCAGCCACGCCGCAGCGGCCACACCATCACACTGAGCCGGGCGACCTGTCCAGTTGTGAGCATCCAGCGCCTCAGGGCGCTTTTTTTGCGCCCTTCGTCCGTGTGCTTTGCTGCTGGTCACTGGTTGGGGAGCTTGCGCATGCGGCACGGCTCAGGTCAAACGCGTCCGAGGCTGACACAACAGCCAGCCGTGCTGACTATGATGAAAGCATGAAAACGCTAGATCCGTTCCCCGACAACATCCGCTGGAAGTCCCTGTTTGGCACCGCCCAACGTGCGGTCAACATGTGGCTCGACGCCGACGGCCTGCGCATGAGTGCGGCCATGTCGTTCTACGGCATCCTGAGCCTGGCGCCGTTGCTGGTGGTCATTGTGGCGCTGGTGGGCTGGTGGGTTGACCGTGCCATCATAGAGAACAACCTGATCACGCAAATTCAGGATCTGATCGGTGCGCGCGGTGCCGAAGTGGTCCAGCAGGCCTTGGCCAGCGCCAAACAGCCGGTGCAGGGCCTGGTGGCTTCGGTGGTGGCCTTTGTATTGTTGTTGTCGGGCGCCACCGGCGTCTTTGCCGAACTGCAAAACTCCTTTGAGCGCATCTGGCGCCATGGCCGCACCGCCCCCGTTGCCGCTCCACCGGCTTGGTGGCGCACCGCCTCCTTGCGTCTGCGCGGCATTGCCTACATCCTGGCTTTTGGTTTTCTGTTGCTGGTCTCGATGGTGGTTTCGACCGCCCTGAGCATGGTGGGCAGCTGGGCCAGCCAGTATCTGCCGGTAGCGCCGCTGCTGCAGGGGCTCAATGAAATACTGTCATTTGGCTTTTGCGCCGCCTTGTTCGTCGCACTCATGCGCATCAGCACCGGCCCCAAGCCGCGCATGCGTTACCTGGTGGCGGGCGCGATGATAGGCGCGGTGTTGTTCAATGCAGGCAAACACGGTCTGGCCGCGTATTTGTCGGGCGCAGCGGCCGTATCGGCTTACGGGGCGGCAGGCTCGTTGGTGGTCATGCTGATGTGGATCTACTTTTCATCGGGCGTGCTGCTGTTTGCGGCGGCCTGTGCACGTTGCCTGTCGGACGCCGCAGCCGCCGCATTAAGCGCCGCTAGCGCAGAATCGCACGTCGCTGCGCCATCCACAAACCGATGACCGCCGCCACACTGGCCGCCAGCAAGGCCCACAAGCCGAGCGCATAACCCCAGGCCTCGCTCCACCAAAGGCCCAGCAACAACGGCGCCGCCGCGCGCGCCAGCGCCGAGGGCAGGCCCAGCGCTCCGTTCAAGGCCGCCACATGCGTGCGGCTCACGTACTGCGCCATGGCCGTGCCCTTGACGATGGTCATCATGCCGTTACCCATGCCGTATAGCAGCACAAACAGGCCGACAGAAATGCCTGCCACCAGCGCGTGGGCACCGGCATGCAGGCCGGCGATCAGGCCCAGCAGCCCTAGAGGGATCAGGCAGGGGATCACCCGGTTCGCCAGATGCACATCAAAACGACGCTCAAAAAAATACAGCAGCATCCGCCCCGCCACCTGCACCAAACCAATCGAGGCTGGAATGACCACCGCCCAGGCCGAGCCCAACCCGGCCTCGCGCAACAAGCTCACCATGTGGGCCGGGATGGCCGTGGTCACCCCCATCATGAGCACCACAAACAAGCCAATCCACAGAAACGCCGGATGACGCAGCAGCGGACCTAGCGGTTCCGGCAGGCTGGCCGGTGCCGCCGAAGCGGCCTCGGCCGCCGCCAAGCGCGACGCGGGCTGCCGCGGGGCGTGGCGCAAAACAGTCCAGTGGATAGGAGCGCAGACCAGGAGTTGCGCCAGGCCCAGCACCCCCACGGCCCAGCGCCAGCCATAAGCACGGACCAGCCAGTCGCACAGCGGAATGAAGATAGTGCTGGCCAGCCCGCCGAGGAACGTCAGCGTGATGATGGCGCGCCGGAAATCCTGCGGGAAGCGGCGAGTCACCACCGCAAACGCCGGGTTGTAGAGTGTTGCCGAGAGCGCGGCGCCGAGCAGCATCCATACCCCGTAGAACCCTGCCTGGCTTTGGACCAAGGCATGCAGGCCCATGCCCAGCGCCAGCAGGATGGAGCCACCCGTCATCACCACACGCTCGTGCCCGCGGTCTATCCAGCGGCCCACCGGATAGGCCAGCAAGCCCTCGGCCAGCAGTCCCAGGCTGAACGCCAGCGAGGTTTGCGCGCGTGTCAAACCCAGCTCCTGCTCCAGCGGCTGGAGCAACACAGAAAATGCGTAGAACACCCCGCCCCAGGTGATCAGCTGCGCCAGCGACAGCCAGGCGACCAGGACCTTGTCGTAAGTAGGTGCAGAAACAGCAGTGTTCACAGATGACACGGACAGGAAGTTGTAACGACGTTAAGAGATAAGAGCTTCTCGTGGCCCCGGAATCACAGCATATCCGGGCAGTAAAACCTTCCCTGATGCGAATTGCGATTCAGATTATTGACATTAAAACCAGCATTCAAGCTTTTCTTATAAGCGTTAATAGCTACTTAATCGATAGCAAATTGAATTTAAAATTGGCAATAATCTAAACCATATCGTGGAAATACATGGCACAGCTGATGCTGTAATTCGATAAACTGTCTAGCAAATGTCCTACGCCATGTCGCGTGAATTTGTCACGTTTACTGACAATTTGGTCACAGAAACTGGGAAATTTGCCGATAGCATTGGCTCAACTATGGCAATAGATTGAGGGGTTTGCCATGGATTTACACCATTTTGGGCCTGTCGTGGCATGTTAGAAGTCGAGAAAAAAATCACAGGGGGGGATCGTTTCAGCCGGTATTTCACGGTTGGTCCTGCCCTGAGCGACACACTGCGCCACGAAGTCTTTCGTATCCGCCACGAAGTCTATGCCCGCGAATTCGGCTTTGAACCACTTCGCGCCAATGGTGAAGAAACCGACCGCTACGATGCCCATTCGCTGCAATGCATAGTCCGCACCGCCGGCCGGATCAGCAAATCTGTAGGCTGCGCCCGCCTCATCCTGACGAATCCACAGAATCCGGGCGATCCGCTGCCATTCGAATTGGCTTGCCGCGATTCCCTGAACCGCGACCTGCTCGACCCGGCCAAATTACCCCGCGGGCGTATTGCCGAGGTATCCCGCCTGGCCATCATGGCGGATTTCCGCCGCCGCAAAGGTGAAACCGGCTCGGCCTTGACGCTGCAAGAGCAAGACTTTGGTGGCGCTCCGGTGGAGCGTGTGCCTAACATTCCTCTGAGCCTCTACATGGCCTCGGTGATCATGGCAGAGCGCCACGGCATAGACTATTTGTTTGTGCTGACCGAGCCCCGTCTGTCCAAACACTTTGCCAAGCTCGGCGTGCAAATCACCGCCATTGGCGAGCCCATAGACCACCGCGGCATTCGTGTGCCTTCGGTGATGCGCGTGGCGGATGTGTATGCGGGCCTGCGCAGTCTGATCAAGCCGGTCTGGAATGAGATCCTGGCGCAGGTAGAAGCCGCCTACAGCATGGCGGAGGTGTATGCCGCCGCAGAAGCCTCCGTTCGCAGCGGCGAACGCGATAGCGATTCCGACTTCGTCTACTTGTAGCCGTTTCTAGCCATTCTTTGGCGATGCGCTGCAGGCGCCTGCCTCAGCCGCTCACCCCACCCACCAACACACGTCGGTACTGCACGGCTTCGGCAACATGGCTGACCTCGGTATGGCTTGCGCCCGCCAGATCGGCGATGGTGCGCGCAATCTTCAAGGTACGGTGGATGCCACGCGCCGACCAACCCAGTTTGTGCGCCGCCGTCTGCACAAACTTGGCCGCTGCGGGCTCCAGCAGCACATGGCGGTCGATTTGCTGTCCCTGCAAAGCCTGGTTGGGCAAACCTTGGCGCTGCACCGCCAGGACACGCGCCGCCACACAGCGAGCCTGTATCGCAGCGGTGGATTCACCCGCTGGGGCCTGCAGAAGTTCTTCTGCAGGCATGGCCGGCACTTCCACATGCAAGTCGATGCGGTCGAGCAGCGGACCGCTGAGACGCCCTTGGTAACGGGCCACCTGGTCTGGCGTGCAGCGGCAACTGCGGTGTGTGGCGCCACGGTAGCCGCAAGGGCAGGGATTCATGGCCGCAATCAGCTGGAACGCCGCCGGAAACGTGGCACGCCGCGCCGCCCTGGAGATGGAGATCTGGCCAGTCTCCAAAGGTTCGCGCAAGGCCTCCAGCGCGGGCCTGGAAAACTCTGGCATTTCATCCAAAAACAGCACCCCATGGTGCGCCATGGAGATTTCACCGGGTGGGCAAACACATAGTTAGGACCAAATCCTAAACAGGTTGGGTGCAACTCTGATCAAAGTCGACAAGCGGTCGGACGCGGGCCAGTCCAAGGCGCGACCGGTGTCTAGGTGGGTTGGGTGCAAATGGGCCTAGATATGGACTGGCACCCTCGTGCGCACTATCGCCGCCACAGGGTTCATGCAGTTTTCGCATGGAGACCCGACGATGACCCGACCCTGCGCCTGTTGCGGCGAACCCTTTGAGCCTCGCCTGCAAGTTCCCGATCAAACCTTCTGCACCTCACCTGACTGCCAACGCGGCCGTAAACGCGAATGGCAACGGGCCAAACTCCAGTCCGACCCTGGCTACCGGATCAACCAGCACGCCGTGCAGCAGGCGTGGTCGCAGCGCAATCCAGATTACTGGCGCAGATATCGTGAAGCTCAACCCGACTACTCCGATCTGTCCCAACAGCCCATGACAACAACTGCGGGGGCCATCGCCTGGTTGATCTTGTGATGCAGCACGCACAGATATGCCGAAATAAACGCACTGCTTGCGGCATGTCATGGATGTTTTGGCAGTGCATTTCATATAAAGTGCTTTATGACCTGGCTGCCTATGGCATCAAAATGCTGTGAACGCACGTGAGGTGAATAGAACCATGGAAGCATCAGAGCCAAAACCCAACGACCACGCTGTAGCCCTCCTGCAAGAGGCGCCCCTGCGCGAGCTGATCGCAGCTCGTGTGATCTCGCACGTAGTCGCGTTAGGCCAGGCCGGAGGCTACGCCCTCGAGATTCACTTCGGTGAACGGAAGGCGGTGCTGGCAAGTTCCCGTGGTGGTCCTAGAACTTTTGCATCTCTATCGACAGTGGCAGTCTTGCTGCAGCGCCTCGGCTTCCCGAAATTTGAGGTCGACGCCAGTGGTTACCGGCCAGGACGGATACGCCCGGCACAACCAGAACGCTCTGCCGCCATGAAGGCAGGCAAGCTGCCCAAGGCTCCGGGGAAGTCCGCGAAGTCTTCGAAATGAACAAGGAACAGAACTGAATGGCACGCAAACTCTCAGCCCAAGACGCCTTCGACGAAGTCATGGACCTCGTCGGAACGCTCACTCAGCCTTCCACCGACGATCAAGAGACGGAAGCGGTCAAACGCCTCGAAGCGCTGTCGCAGGAGTTGGCTGCATTGGGCGCACCGGTCCGGGCGCAAGAGATCGTCGCAGAGATCGCCGCATTCCGAGGAATGCAGCCATCGTGGAAGACCAACGGCAAGCACAACTTTGCTGTGTACGTACGGGAGATGCTGCCGTCGTTGCGCGAGGCGCTTGCTCTTGCCAAGACGAACACGGCGGATGTGATCTGGCGCACTGCAGAAATCCTTCGCGGTGCATTTCGCGAGCCCGAGTACCGGCGCGTCATTCTTCCCTTCACGGTCCTGCGTCGACTGGACTGCCTGCTGCAGCCCACGAAAGCGGCGGTGCTCGCGAAGCACAAAGAGATCTCCGCCAAGGGCTACGACCTGCGTATGTTCCTGACGCCCATCACGGGCGTCCAGTTTTGGAATCACTCGAACTTCACCATCAAGGGGCTCCTGGAAGCGCCCGACGATCTGCGCGACAACATCGAGGACCTGATCAACGGCTTCTCGCCGAACGTCCGCCGCATCTTCGAGAAGTTCAGCTTCATGGCAACGGTCGACAAGCTGCGCGAGAAGGGGCGACTCTTCCATGTGGTGCAGGCATTCAGCCGCGTGCCCATGGACATGTACTCCGTCTCGTCCCACGACATGGGCAAGGCGTTCGAAGAACTGCTTCGCAAGTTCAACGATGCATCGCCAGCAGGTGAGCAGTACACGCCGCGGGACGCCATTCACCTCATGGTCGACATCCTCTTTGACGGCGACGACGACGCGCTGTCAGTGGCTGGCGCCATTCGCACGATGTACGACCAGACGGCGGGCACTGGCGGCATGCTGTCCGAGGCTGAAGAGAAGGTTCGACAACTCAACCCGAACGCCAAGCTGCGGCTCTTCGGACAGGAACTCGAAGACGAAACGTACGCGATCTGCATGGCTGACATGCTGATCCGCGGACAGGATCCCGCGGACATCGCATTGGGGGACACGCTCGAGAGCGACAAGCATCCGGATGAGCGCTTCGACTACCAGCTCTCGAACCCGCCCTACGGCGTGGAATGGAAGCCAGCCCAGGAGGCTGTCGAGCGTGAACATGCCAAGGGCGCAGCGGGCCGTTTTGGCCCTGGTTTGCCGCGCATCTCAGACGGTCAGATGCTGTTCCAGCTGAACGCCATCTCGAAGATGCGTCCGTTCATCAACGGCGAGGGTGGTGGGCGCGTCGGCCTGGTCCATAACGGGTCGCCTCTGTTCACCGGCGATGCCGGCAGCGGTGAGTCCGAGATCCGACGCTACATCCTCGAGCACGACTACCTGGATGCGATCGTGGCCCTGCCCACGGACATGTTCTACAACACGAACATCGCAACCTACCTGTGGTTCATGTCGAACCGCAAGCCTGCGGAGCGCAAGGACAAGGTCCTTCTCATCGACGCCACAAACATGGGTGTGTTGATGAAGAAGAACCTTGGCAAGAAGCGCTTCGAGCTGAGCGACGACTGTCAGAGGCGCATCGTGGAGGCTTACCACGAGTTCAGTGCGCTCGATTGGAAAGACCAGGCTCCCATCGGCGGCCGCGTGCGCCAGCTCAAGGCGAAGGTACTGCCGACTTCGCATTTCTTCTATCGCAAGGTCACTATCGAGCGTCCGCTGCGCCTGCGTTACGAGCTGACCGCGGAACGAAAGCAAGCGTGGGTCGCGAGCCTGACGAACAAGAAGGGCTCTACGCCGATCGAAGCTCAGAACCTCCTCGCCCTGGCGGACCGTTTGATCGAGCGTCTGGGGGAGAAGACCTACCTGAGCACCGAAGCCGTCCTGACCGACTTGAAGGCCATGGACGCCACCTTCGTGTCCGAAGAGAAGGCGGCTGGACGCTCTCTCAAAGCAACGGCCTTCAAGGGCAAGATCCTCGATGCCTTGCGCAAGGGCTTCGGTGTGCGCGACAAGAAGGCCGAGATCGTCAACGACGATAAGGGGAATCCGATGTCGGATTCGGACCTCCGCGACTCCGAGTACATCCCGTTCTCATTTGTCGCCAAGCACAGCAATGACGTGGCTGCTGGTGTCGACGCCTACTTCGGCGCTGAGGTGAAGCCGCACTGGCCCGATGCCTGGGTCAACACTGGTGCGGTTGACGAGTCGGACGGCCAGATCGGCATCGTGGGATGCGAGATCAACTTTAACCGCGAGTTCTACGTCTACGAGGCCCCGCGAAGCCGTGAGGCAATCAAGCACGAAATCGAGGCCATGGAGAAGCGATTCATGGAGATGCTGAAGGGGGTGGCGGGATGACTTATTCCGTCGAAGCGGACCTCATTGCCAGTTTGCCCCCTGGCTGGCATCACCGACGCTTGAAAGAAGTGTGTGATGTCATCCCCAGCAATGTTGACAAGCTCAGCGTTGATGGGCAAGCGGCAGTGCGTCTGTGCAACTACGTCGATACCTACAAGAACGAGAGGATCACGGCGTCGATTGACTTCATGTCTGCGACTGCCACACAGGCTCAGATCGAACGATTGAGCCTGAAGAAGGGCGACATCACCATCACAAAGGACTCGGAATCCCCGTGGGATATCGCTGTACCTGCCTTCATTTCAGAAGATGTTGAGGGGCTGGTTTGCGGCTACCACCTATCCAAAATCGCACCGGAGGCAGGTGTAATGGATGGTGGCTACCTTAGCTGGGCACTCCGCAGTAAGCCTGTCAATCTTCAATTCGCGCTTGCTGCACAGGGCATCACGCGCTACGGACTTAGCTCTTCGGCGCTGGCGGATGGGGTCGTTCCTTGCCCGCCGTATAACCAGCAACTTGCTATCGCTTCCTACCTCGATGCCGAGACGAAGCGCATTGACGGGTTGATCGAAGCGAAGTCTGAGCTGGCGAACTTGATCGAGGAGTCACGTTGGTCCGCGCTTGGGCATGTTCTTGGCGGACTGGATCACGCCAGTGATCTGCTTCCCACAGCATCGTTGTTTTGGGCGCAGCGCCCAGCGCACTGGAGCGAGATGAGGGTCAAGTTTCTGATTGATCGCATTGAGCAGGGGTGGAGCCCTCAGGCTGAGTCGGGATCTGCAGGCTCCGATGAATGGGGTGTTCTGAAGGCTGGCGCATGCAATGGAGGCGTATTCAGGGAAGTCGAGAACAAAGCACTTCCCCCTGATGTCATCCCAGATCCAACGTTGGAAATCCGACCGCACGACGTACTCATGTCTCGAGGTAGTGGGTCCGTCGACCTCGTCGGTTCAGTGGCACTAGTGCCTGACGATGTCCGATCCAAGCTGATGTTGTGTGATCTGATGTATCGAATCTCTGTTGACCAAGAAATTGCTCTGCCTGAGTGGTATGTACTCACCATGAACTCTGCGCCAATCCGAAGACAGATTCGGTTAGCTCTTCGTGGTGCAGAAGGGTTGACGCGAAAGATATCGATCGGAGAGATCAAGGATTTGGTTGTGCTCGTGCCACCTCTCGCCGAGCAGAGATCGCATATTGCGAAGTGTCGAACTATCAATCAGCGTGCCAATGAAGCGATCGAGTACATAAACTCTGAAATCGCTCTGCTGCATGAGCTTCGCTCTGCGACCATCACCGATGCAGTCCTTGGCCGCATTGACGTCCGTAAGTACATGAAAACTGAATAGGCCAGGGAGTCCACCGCATGTCCGCAGCTATCCATCAAGAAATCGTCTTTGAAGACGAAATTTGCAGCCACCTGAAGGCTAACGGCTGGTCGTTCGACGGACCGCTTCCATACGTGAAGAGCTTCGTTTATGACCAGGGTTATGACAAGCGGATGGCGATCTATCCTGCGGATGCGGTGGCATATGTGAAGGCGACGCAGGCGGAAGCGTGGAAGAGGTTCACTGCACATCACAAGGACGATGCGGAGGCCCAGCGCGAGTTCGCTCGGGCCCTGACCGTTGAGCTTGACCGTGAACGAAAGACGATCAAAAAAGACGACCCGCAGCTTTGGGGATCTCTGCATCTTCTGCGTCGCGGTTTCAAGCACATCAACGCGACGTTCAAGATGGCGCAATTCGCGCCGGCCAACAGTCTGAACCCCAAGCTCTGGGACGACTACAGCGCCAACATCCTGCGCGTCGTCCGCCAGGTGCATTACTCCATGCACGGAGGAAGCAGCATCGACCTGGTGCTGTTTATCAATGGCATTCCCGTTGTGACCATTGAGCTGAAGACGGAGACAACACAGCCCATCGAGGCTGCCGTCAAGCAGTACCGTCAGGATCGTCTGCCAATCGACGCTGCAACGAACACGCCTGAGCCTCTGCTGTCGTTCGGCAAGCGTGCGCTTGTTCACTTCGCGCTTTCCAGCGATGAGGTGCGGATGACCACCAAGCTTGACGGCGCGAAGACCCGATTCCTCCCGTTCAACCAAGGCATTGACGATGGAAAGGGCGGCGCTTCCGCGGGCAATGCTGCCGACATCAAGCGTGGGCACGCCACTGCGTACTTCTGGCATGAGGTGCTCAGCCGTCCGACGTTCTTGGACGTGATCGGCAAGTTCGTCTCCGTCGAGGTCAAGGAATCGGTCAACCTCAAGACGGGCAAGCGTGCGCTAACGCCGTCTCTGCTGTTCCCTCGGTATCACCAGCTGGACTGCGTCAATTCGCTGTTGTCCGCCACGCTCGAAGAAGGGGTCGGCCAGGCTTATCTTGTTCAGCACTCGGCAGGGTCCGGCAAGTCGAACACCATCGGCTGGACCGCGCACCGCCTGTCCAGCCTCTTCGACGACAAGAACCAGAAGGTCTTTACCAGCGTCATCGTGGTCACCGATCGCCGCGTGCTCGACCAGCAGCTGAAGGACACGCTGAAGCAGTTCGAGTCCACGCCTGGCGTTGTGGCGGCCATATCCGAAGGCTCAAAGCAACTGGCCGCAGCTCTCGACGGCGACGCCAAGATCATCGTCACGACTCTGCAGACCTTCCCATTCGTCCTCGACAGAATCGGCAAGGCAGGCAAGAAGACCTTCGCTATCATCATCGACGAGGCGCACTCGTCACAGTCCGGGCGTTCTGCCCTGAAGCTTCGCCAAGCTCTGGCTGACGAAGGTCTCAAGGCAGAGGCCGACGCGCTCAAGGAGGATGCCGAAGGCGACGAAGACAAGGAGATCTCGAGCGAGGACATCGTTGCGAAAGCTGTGGCTGCGCGTAAGCGGCCACCCAACCTGTCGTATTACGCCTTCACGGCGACGCCAAAGGCGAAGACGATGGAGATCTTCGGACGCAAGGGCGACGATGGCTTGCCGCATCCGTTCCACGTCTACTCCATGCGCCAGGCGATCGAGGAAGGCTTCATCCTCGACGTTCTCAAGGGCTACATCACCTACGACCTGGCCTTCAAGCTCGAACAGGCCGGTGCGGACATCGAAGTGAAGTCAGGCAAGGCGCGGAAGAAGATCTTCCAGTACGCGAACCTGCACCCGACCAGCATCGGTCAGAAGATCGCCATCATCGTCGAACACTTTCGCAAGCACGTGATGCACCTGCTCAATGGCCAAGCCAAGGCTATGGTGGTAACCGATAGCCGCAAGGCTGCCGTCCGCTATAAGAAGGAATTCGACAAGTACATGGCCAAGATGGGCTACCACGACTTCAAGGCGTTGGTGGCCTACTCGGGAACCATCACCGACAACGAGTACGCGGTGGTCGACGCCGACGAGGGCGACATCAACGGCGGTGCTCCGAAGATCAAGGACGACCTGATCAAGGAGACGTTCCGCACTGATGAGTACCGGCTGCTGTTGGTGGCCAACAAGTTCCAGGTGGGCTTCGATGAGCCACTGCTGAGCGCCATGTACGTGGACAAGCGGCTTGACGATGTGATGGCCGTGCAGACCCTGTCACGGCTGAACCGCATCTTTCCTGGGAAGATCTTCACCTTCGTCCTCGACTTCCGCAACAAGGCGGAAGACATCCTCAAGGCTTTCGAGCCCTACTACAGAACCGCACAACTCGTCGCCGTTGCCGACCGGAACATGCCGCATCAGCTCCGCGAGAAGCTGGATGGCGCCGGCGTGTACGAGTGGGCTGAAGTCGAAGCATTCTCCAAGCTGTATTTCAGCACGCGCAACGACCAGGCATTCCAGGCGCACCTGAAGCAGGCTCATGAGCGCTTCAAGGGCTTGAAGGCCGAAGAGCAAGAGCTCTTCCGCCGTGATGCCATCACGTTCGTGGCGGCCTACGACTTTCTCTCACAGGTGGTCGACTATGACGACGCTGAGCTGGAGAAGCTGCATGCCTTCCTGAAGATGCTCCTGCCGCGGCTGCGTGGTCAGGAAGACGACCCGGTCACGATCGACGGTACCGTGCGCCTGGCCAACTACAAGGTAGTCAACAAGCGTGAGCACATCCTCGATCTCGCCAAGGGCGAGGCCAGTGCGCTTCATCCGTTTGGCCCTGGCGGCGGTGACCCTCAAGAGGATCCACACGCCAAGCTCAGCGAGATCATCAAGAAGATCCACAGCTTGTTTGCTGGGAAGTTCAGCGACGCCGAAATTGCAGGCTGGTTCACTGCGGTGATCGGCAACACTGCAGCCGATGCGCGGATTCAGGTTCAGGCCAAGGCCAACCCTACTGCCCAGCAGTTTGCGAACGGAGATTTCAGGACAGTGTTGGCTGAGGCCGTCATCAAGGCGCTGGCCAGCCATCACTCGATGTCGGATCAGATGCTGCAGAACCCCAAGGTATTTGATGATGTTGCGGAAGCCCTTTTGCCGGAAATTTACGAACGGGCTCGTACGCAAACTTCTCCGGTCAATCTCGCCTGACGACTTGTAGTTAACTACGAACGCTATATCGTCGATATTAGAGCTACCGCTGCAACAGGTTATTACTAATCTTTCTCGAGACCACAATGGTGATGAGTTCGAGTTATTCCCGCTACTCGTGGATTCACTTTCCGAGTATGGCAAGGGGCTACGCAAGCCCAGGCTGTTAAGTTCATAAATTAGGAGGGAAAGGCAATGATTTTGCCGGACAACGAGACAAAAGTTGACCTACTTAACAATGAGGCCATCGCTAAAACGATCATTGCCCTACTGAGGGAGCGCCCCGAGAGTCCAGTGACGATTGGCGTGCACGGTGACTGGGGTGCAGGCAAGTCGAGCGTTCTGGAGATGGTCGAGGCGCAACTCGAGAAGGACGAGAAGGTCCTCTGTCTCAAGTTCAATGGCTGGCGGTTTCAAGGCTTCGAAGACGCCAAGATCGCCCTTATCGAAGGAATCGTTGATGGCCTGTTGGAGCGGCGGCCCGCACTAAGAAAGGCCACTGGGGCCCTCAAAGAAGTCGCAAAGAGTATCGACATTCTCAAGGTCGCCAAGAAGGCCGGCGGGCTGGCATGGACAGCATTCACAGGTATTCCGACACCAGACCAAGTCGCGGGCATAGTTTCGACTTTACAAAGCTGGCTTTCCGACCCCGCGGCCTTGGCGACCAAAGAGAACATCGACGGTGCGATCGAAGGCGTGAAGTCTGTGATGACGTCTCGAGAATCCAAGAGCGTTCCTCGCGAGGTCGAAGCGTTCCGTGCAGCATTTGACAAGCTGCTGGTCGAAGCAGAAGTCGACCAATTGATCGTCCTGATCGATGACTTAGACCGCTGTCTTCCTGACGTGGCGATTGAAACCCTCGAAGCAATACGACTGCTCGTTTTCACATCGCGCACCGCCTTCGTTGTGGCAGCGGATGAAGCGATGGTTGAATATGCCGTTCGCAAGCATTTCCCTGACCTTCCTGAAACGACAGGACCACGCGACTACGCGCGGAACTACCTTGAAAAGCTCATTCAGGTCCCATTCCGGATTCCCGCGCTGGGTGAGACGGAAACCCGCATCTATGTCGCACTGCTGCTGGCCGGCGCGGAGTTGGGTGAAGACGACGCCAGTTTTGGGCAACTGATCGAAGTCGCCAGAGAGCGCCTGAAGCGGCCGTGGGAAAGTACGGCCCTCGACTCTGACACAGTGAAAAAGGCCTTGGGTGACAAGGCGGAGAAGACGCACAACGCATTGATGCTCAGCGACCAGATTGGCCCCATCCTCGCAAGCGGTGCAAAGGGCAATCCCCGTCAGATCAAGCGGTTCCTGAACACGCTGCTGCTCAGAGAGAAGACCGCTGCGGCGCGCGGCTTTGGATCAGACATCAAGCTGCCGGTGCTGGCCAAGCTCATGCTCTTGGAGCGCTTCACCCCTCGACTTTTCGACCAGATCGCGTCGGTCGCTGCGGTCCATCCGAAGGGGTATTGCCAAGACCTTGCCAGCCTCGAAGCCTTCGCCAGCGCGGAGCAGGCGCCTCCCGCGCCTGCGACCGATGCAAAGACGAGCAAAACAGCAGATGCCGGAAAGGCGGTCAAGGAAGATTCGGTCGCACTCCAGGAGTGGAAGGCCACTGAGGCGATGTGCTCTTGGGCCCGGGTGCAGCCGGCGATCGGCAGTCTTGACCTGCGACCTTACCTTTTCGTGACCCGCGACAAGAAGGACTTCTTCGGACCCATCTCGACACTCGGACACCTCTCTGCCGTGGCCGACAAGTTGTTCGGCCCCAGGCTGGTTGTTCAGGGGTACCTCGAAGAACTCAAGCAGTTGAAGCCTCCAGAAGCAGACAAGGTGTTCGAAGCGTTACGTAGCAGAATCGTGGGTGCGGACACGTTCGACGTTGCGCCCGAAGGTATCGCCGGGCTCAAGGTGCTAGTCCAAGCGCAACCGCTGCTGCAGGCACGCCTCGTCGACTTCCTAGAGGGATTGCCGCGGTCACGCTGTGGCGTCTGGGTCGTCAGTGGATGGCAAGGCGTCATCACCGACGGTACGTGCATCGCGCGCTTTGAAGCACTTCTGGAGTCCTGGAGCAAAGCTCCGAGCAGCCAGGAGTTGAGAGCCGCTGCTCAAGCGGTTGCCAAACAGCCGAAAGGCAAAAACTAAATGGGAACCTCAACAGCTTACGGCGGCCCAGGCGGCGACACGCCTCTCGTACCTTCTTGGCTTGGCGATGACGGGGGCGGGAGTCCGCCTGGGCCTCCTTCTCCAACGCCAGGCCCCACTCCTCCGAACAACCCACCCCCGCAGAACCCGCCTGCCACGCCGCCAGGGGCGCCACCGAGGCAGCCGATCCCACCTGTGGCCGATCCGCATCGTTACACAACACCGCGCGGAAATTTCACCCGGTTCGCGCGATCAGGCGGCAGCGATCGGGCGAGTCTGGGCAGAGCCGTCTCTCAGTACGTCTCCTCTGCTTCGGGCGGCTCTCGCCAAGCAGCTCAGCGTATGGGCGCGTCGCGCGTCGCTGGCGCTCGGCTGGTCAGCTTCCTTGCCGACGCACAGGTGCGCGGTCCTCAAGCGGCACTGCGCACGCTGAACCTGGAGTCACTCGCTGGAAGGCCGTTGCCAGAGATTCTGGTTGGCTTGGCGGACCACGTTTGCCCGGGCGCGGGAACTGTCGATGAGGGCATCGCACGTGAGGCCTACGTGGAAACGATAGTCGAGCTGACCTCCGCAGGCATCACGGATCTCAACGCACTCACAGCCGACCAGATGTTGACGGTCTTCGAGATCTACGCGACGCACGCAATCGAAGCTCGCATCTGCAACGACATTGGCACCAAAGCCATCACGATGCCGGCCGACGCACAAGCAGCGATCCGCGTGGAGGCGCAGTTGCGCGATTTCATTCGCAATGGGGTCAGCGACGCTTTGGTAGATGCCCGCGGGCCCAGTGCTTCCCCTCTGAGCTCGAACCGCGTCCAGAGCTTTGTCGATCAGGTTTACGAAGATGCCTTCAGGTTCTTGCATGCCCGGGGCGAAGCGGAGAGCGATCAATGAAGAGACACGTAATTGCCGGCCGCTACGGCCCAGAGGACCGTACGCCCATCCAAGTCAACGGCGACGAACAACTGACCGACCTACAGCTGATCGTCGGCGATCGGACGCTTGATCACGGCATCGGCGCAGCTTTGACCAGCCTCAAGGCGCTAGGCGTGCACCCTTCAGAGATGGGGATCGACCTTGCGGTCGTTGCTGCCCACGTCCATGCAGCAGACACTCGCATCTCAAGGGCCCACGAATCTCAAGATTCATGGACTCGAGAGATTCGCTTGGTGATCCCGGTTCGCGACCCTGACACGTGGTCTGCAGCGACTGGGACGCTGACCACGCTACTGAACTTCTTAACCGGGGACCGCTGGGCGCTCCAATTCCGTGAGCGCTCCGAACGATTCGCCACGCTTGTTCCGGCGAACGTCGCCTCTCTGCTTCCGCCTCCATTCACGGCGCTCAGCTTGTTTTCTGGTGGTCTGGACAGCCTCATCGGCGCGATTGACCTGCTCGAGCGCCAAGCCGAACCTCTGCTGGTCAGCCATTTCGGCGAGAGCGCCACAAGCGACGCTCAGAACAAACTGTTCAATTTCCTGAAGAAGCGCTACCCAAACCGGCCGTTTGACCGCCTACGGGTCGACATGGTGTTTCCAGTTGGACTAGTGAAAGATGTCGAGTCCGAAAACAGCACGAGAGGACGCTCTTTCCTCTTCATTGCGCTCGGAGCTTTGGCCGGTACTGGGCTCGCCGAAGGCTTTACGCTCAGGGTTCCAGAGAACGGCCTCATCGCGCTGAACGTGCCCCTTGACCCGTTGCGTCTGGGATCCAACAGCACAAGGACGACCCACCCCTTCTACTTGGCACGGTGGAATGACCTCCTTGTCCAACTAGGTGTTGCAGGCCGCGTCGAGAACCCCTACTGGAGCATGACGAAAGGAGAGATGGTTCGCGAATGTGAGAGCGAAGCTGCCTTGCGCGAGATCGCGTCATCGTCTCTTTCTTGCGCGCACCCCGCCAGCGCGCGATGGCAGGGGCTGCAGGGTAGAGGCATTGAGCATTGTGGCTACTGCCTTCCTTGCCTGATCCGGCGCGCTGCGTTGGAGCATGCGTGGGGACGAGGCGGCGACAATACGAGCTATACCGAGGCTGACCTGCACGCACACGTTCTCGACACCAGTCAGTCGATCGGACAGCAAATTCGCTCGTTCCAATACGCAATCGCGCGGATTCAGGCTAACCCCGACATCGCTCGACTGCTGGTGCACAAGCCAGGATCGCTGGCTGATGTGATGGGAGATGAAGAGCGATGGGCAGCGGTGTATTGCCGGGGCCTCAGCGAAGTCGGTGATCTCATTGCCGGTGTTCGTACCGCTCCTACCTAGAAGGCGTCAGCCATGCTTCCGACCCAAGGTCTCATCGACTTTCACTGTCATCTCGATCTCTATCCCGACCATGTCGCCGCTGTTCAGGAAGCAGAGGCCGCTGGCGTGTTTACTCTCGCGGTGACGACCACCCCAAAAGCATGGCCACGCAATCACGAGCTGACACGAGGGACCAAGCACGTTCGGGCGGCCTTGGGATTGCACCCCCAGTTGGTGAGCAACCGGGCGGCTGAGATAGCTTTGTGGGAGTCGTTGTTGCCACAGACCCGGTACGTCGGAGAGGTCGGCCTCGACGCTGGCCCTCGGTTCTACAAGTCGTTGGATGCCCAAAAAGCTGTCTTCACTCAAGTGCTGAAAGCGTGTGCGGCAGCAGGAGGCAAGATCATCACCGTGCATAGCGTGCGCACCGCTACCGCGGTGCTCGATCACATCGAAGAACACCTGCCGCCAGGGTCCAATCGAGTCATCCTGCACTGGTTCACCGGCTCCAAGTCAGAGGCGGCCCGAGCTCTGGACATGGGGTGCTACTTCTCGGTCAACAGCACGATGCTGAAGAGCGAGAGGGCTGCAGCCCTTGTACAGACGCTGCCATCCAACCGGCTACTCACGGAAACTGATGGGCCTTTCACCGAAACTGCTGGTCGGCCATCAAAACCCACGGATGTTGAAGGCACAGTCCAGAGGCTCGCAGAACTTCGCATGACTACGACCTCCACCTTGATTACGGAGATGAAGCAAAACCTCCGGAAATTGCTTGAGCAGACCGAATAGACAGCATCGAGGCGTTCGGAGGCGATTTCATTGAGTCATTTGACACTCGGATGGATATGTTTTGCTTACCGTACGCCGCTTTGCGTTTATGGCTGCCGAATGAATCTTGGCACGTTTGACCGGTCGCTGGTGCGTCTCAGTTGGTGAAAGGTCCAGGGCCGGCTCGGGCGCCCGGCGAATCAAGCGCGAATGCGCAATCGAAGTATTTCTCCGCCTCGCTCCAGGGTGCGTTCTCCTTCCACAAAGTCAGGAAGGCACGGCTGGCGTCGACGACGCTGGGACTGATCTGCAGCGTCTGCAGGCCCAGCGCATTGAACGTGTCTTCATGGTCGTGCAAACTGCCCACTTGGCCTGCATAACTGTAGAACTGGCTGATCTTGCCCGGTTGCGCGAATCTCGGGATCGCCTCGCAGAAGGCTCCGCTTTCCGGATTGCGTCCTGCATGGGCTTGCGAGAAGCTGTCCTGGAGCATGTGCAGCAATGCCCCGATGGCGACTTTGTCCAGATCCTTGCGCACTTCGATGATGCCGGTTGCGAACAAGTTCGTAGCTGTCATGTCGCCCGGAAAATAGTGTGCCAGTTGGTCGTCGCCCACGGTGCGGATGAAGCGATCGGTCGGGGTGGTCCTGGTCGCCACGCCCCAAAGGAACTGCGCCCACATCCTCATCCGCTGCTGGGTCTCAGCGGCAGTTTCACCGTCGTACGCAGCCATGGAATGAAAGAACTGCAGGTCGCCAAAATGCGAGCGATAGAGCAGGTAGTCACCAGGTCCGAAGGCCGGCTGGCCAGGCTTGCTGGCCATGCGTTGCTTGGCAGTCTTGTCGGCGTCGGAGAACAGTCCCTTCCAGCATTTCGGCTGTGCCGTCGAACGCAGCGTGACCTTGGGGTCACAGTCTGCAATGCGCGGTGGCGATGCACGATTGAGTGCGAACGGTGGATCGTCGGGCCAACGCACACCATACAGAAGCACTTGGTTCTCGCGAACGGCAGCAGTTGTCAGGCACTGCGCCTCAGAGCCTGCCGGAACCACACAGTCGAGCGCGTTCAGGGTAATGGCCTCATGGACTGGACTCTTGATCATGGGAAGTGCGTTCCCGACAAACCATTGACCGATGCCATCAATGAACTGGTTGCCCCCAAGACCTGTGAGTTTGCGGTCCACGTCAGTGATCCGCGGAAGAACTTGAAATGCTGCCGCAACAGACGGCAGCAGCGCTGTCGTAATCAAGGCTGCAGCCAAGCAGCGTTTCAACCTGCCATTTTTCATGACCAGAATCCTTCACAACTCTCTGTTGGCACCTTTTTATGGGAAAGGTGATGTGAAACCAATCGTAAACAAAAGACGGTGACTATTGCGGGGTTGAGGATGTACTCAAGTCGGGAAAAACTTGACGTCGCGTTCTGCACGATTGCTCATGACCTCGAAAGCTGTCGCTGCTCGCTCACTTGAGCCGCAGTGCAGTTCTCCAGTTAGGAGCCTGCCATTCATGGACGTGAATCTCTTCAAAGATTTTCGGAAGCAACAATCGCCCGACTTCGACGCTCGCACTCAAGGGGGTTGCCGGGTGGATATGAAGGACTCGCGCACCTGCCCGAGCGAGAGCAATCAAGAATGCATTGAAGTCGCGGCGAAACGCGAGCAGATGTGATTCGGTGCGGATGATGCCGCGATTTGGAGATCGAGCTTGAAATTCGACGACTTCCATTCCCTGTGGGTGTACGGCCCGGTTGGAGATGCTGATGACCGCGCTCACTTCTCTAGGCAGGGCATCCGGAACTTGATAGATGAATTCCGGTGCTGGGCCACTGGAGGTGCGGTCCCATAGCCATCGCTCGGTTGGAAGGTCAAGCACGCTCGCCTCCGTTTTGTCACCGAGGAGCGCCCCAAGCTTCATCAGCATGGGGATGGGCGCGAACCCGGCCACGGTCAGGTGGCTTGGTCCATCTCGGGCTGTCAGCTCGGGATGAATGAGGCGGTCGTACAAGGACGTGAGGGCTCTCTCGGCCTGTGGCCAGAAGTCGGGTGAGCTGTCTTGCACATCAAAGGCGCTGCGATTGATGTTGATGGACCTACCGAGCGGGAATCGCGTGTAAGCGCTGTTCTCCAACATGGCGTGATGGACTTGGTCCAGGTCAATGACGGGCACCAGGGAGCCAATGGGAAACGTCATGAGGATGGGCAGGCTCTCTTTGACACCAGTTGCCGAGTAGATGAGTTGAATGCGGGCTTCATGCTCCCGCTTCATCGCACGCAACTGTTCAGCGGTGTAGGGGTTGTCTTGCCCCTTGCGGTCGATGCGACTGTGGCAGTCGTAGCAGAGCAGCATGAGGTTGCTCGGATCGGCGGCAAGACGCTCGGACTCCCCGGCAACACCGCGGGCACCTGCCGGACTGTCGGCGATGATGTGGGCGTACTCCGAGACGTTGCAACGTTGCTTCGTAAGAAAGTCCCGGTCAATCGGCTTGCAACAGCCGCGGAATTCGCACCGGCCACCGGCATCGACCCAGAGATCGCGACGGACGGTGGGACTGAGGTACGCCCGTTCTTGTGTTCTAGCCATTTTTGTTCTCTTCTCGTAGTTGCTTGAGGGTGCCGCGTCGGCTCAGAGTCCAAACGCGAATGCTGTCGGTTCCGACAATGGGGAAGAAGAGTCGGTCACCCTCAAACGCATCTCCGGCCACGGCTTTCTGCCAGTCCTTGTGGTCGACCGAACTGGGGGTGGGATCAGGCTCTGGATGCGTGTGCCACAAGCCGAGATACGCACTTGTCGCGGCTTGCTGCCGCCAGCGTTCCTGAGCCAGTGCTTCGTGCTGGCGGGAGCGGAAAAAGGCTAAGCGACTTCGACGGTCGGTTGATTGCGGGGTGGTCACCTCATCGACAACGATGTCGTGGCTGTCGAGCAGATGCCGTCCAAGCAGAACGCCTCCGGCCTCGGCTTGCCACCAGCGACGCTGGGCGAAAGACAGCAACTGGCTGGCCGCGTGCTCGGCAATGATGAGGCGCTGTCGAGGTGTGACCCGGTAAACAAGTTTCATGAGTCACCTCTGCAACGCTTGCAGGGACGCCCGAATGCCCGTTCGGTCGCGACGGCTGCACTGGTTGTCGGGGCACGCGACCACCAAGGAGTTGTTCGCAGCCCTTGGGCTCGCGCTTGTGTGCCGTCACCTGCCCAGTATCTATACGCGCGCTCAGGAGATGAACCGACCAAAGCGCCCAGCATCTGTTCGGCAGCCATGTGGCCTGTTTTACGTGCCTGCAGTGCGCCGTACGGCACAAACACGCCAGCGCATCCCGTGAGATTCCGGGTGACGTGTTGGTTGGGTTCAAGAAATGACGTACGCGGGTGCAAGCAGGAAGCGCCCTCGTCATCCCGGTATAGGCAGTCCAGACATCCCGGGCTGTGCGCCCACATCAAGACAGAATGCCCCCCGAGGTCGAGCGCTTCTAGCCAAGTGAAAACGAGCGGGAGTTCGTGTTCTTGTGAACGGAACGCGCGACCGAATGATCGCTCTACTGACGGTGCTCCAAAGGCCACCACCACGCCATCAATCCCGTTGAGAGGAGTGCTGGCGAGCCAACGCTGTGCGGAAACGTTGAAAGCCTCAACGGCCAAGCCGGGGTAGCGTTGCTCCAGCTGATGCTTCAGTGCGATGGTCTTTGGAATGCCAATATAGGTTGGCTGAAGCACATGCCGGAAAACGTTGTCTTCTGAATACTCTTCCGCATCGATCAAGGTCAGCTTGCCGACGCCCGCTGCAGCCAACGTGTCGGCCACAACCGAGCCGACAGCGCCGCAACCGAGTATGGCGACACGCTTGGCCATGAGTTCGAGAGAAGCGCCACCTCGCTCGCGCATGTGCGATGCCGTTCGGCGACGTGCGGTGAGCGGGAATACCGACACTCGTCGATCAATCTCCCGATTATGAGCCGCAAACGCGACGCCGATGAGCGACCGGCCTCCGGCCTGGCGCGGAACCGACAGCAACAGCGCGTTCGTCTTGCGCGCATTTTTCGACGGGCCAAGGAGTTCGTTCCATAGGCTCAGTTGAGTAGGCGATAACGCTGCGCGGACTTCATCCAGGAAGTCATGCGTGAGTTGGTCGGGGTGTGCAGGGATGCCTGGCAGTTGGTCAAGGTGGATATACAGCGCCCGCAGTGGCTGCAGTTTCGTCAGATCGAACTCTCGGGGTCGAACCCCTCGATCAGCGAAGTACCAGGCCGATTGCTTGCGTTTACTGTCTCCGTAAGCGCTGATGAGGCGGTCGTTGCCGTCGATCTCGAAGGCGGCTTGGCCTCGTACAGAACTAGGCAGTCCGTTCCAGTAGCCCTCAAGCTCGTTCATGAACTCAGCGCGGGCGGCATATTCGTCAGTGGACCACTTCTCCAGAAGGTCATAGGCAGCGAGCAAGGTGTGCGCCGCAATGTCCTCTCGGCGATCGGGATCAATGGAAAGACCTTGTCCATCGTTTACGCAGACGCTGCCGTGGTAGCTCACGTGCGGAAGAAAGCCACGTGGTGGCCTGAGACCTACGGCAGGAAGTGATAGGCATTCTTCCTGGCAGTCAACGAGCAATTCCCACTCTCGGGTCGAGCCCTTGAGCTTGGTTGCGAGGATCCCGGGTTTGCCAGAATCACACCGTGCGATATGGATGCCGCGTTCGCCGCACAGCAAGCGAGCAGCGTTGAAGACGATGTCGGTTCTGTCCGGAGGAGTCGGTGCCTTGCCCGTCAAGCCGAGTTCCCGGTGCTGATGTAGGGAGCGCGGGCCGCCTTCGCCGTCTCGGCCTTCTCGGGAACCTTGAAGTCGTCGCCGAACTGCTTGTTCAGCAACTTGCAGGCGTCTTCAGGTAGCTCTTCGTCGTAAGCGTCGCTCAGCGTATCGCGCAGTGATTCCAGGCGTTGCTTCAGGGTGGCCATCTGCGACTTCGTCATCCATGCCATAAGGTCGCTGCTCGGCGAGACAGGCAAGACGACTTTCAGCCGCTCGTGGAGGCCTTCGTCGGTGAGGTCCCACGCGAACTGCGAGAGCATGGCCTTGACCCAGGCCAGCATGGCGAGCAGATCGCCCGCTTTGCCCGAGGTTTCAAAGTGAGGCTTGAACCACCGGTAGGCAGCCACCGTCAAGGCGATGCTGAGGGGCGCGCCGCTGTAGAACTGGACGTTGCGCCATCGCTTCAGGTAGCGGATGCATCGGCGGTACTGCGCGAGTTCGTCGGCATCCGTGTATGCGCCGCAGATGAGGGTCGTGAGCGTCTTGGGGTCGGCGCCTTCCCAGACGCGCTTGTCGTCGGCCGAGTTCTCCTTTCCCTTGGCCAGGTCCAGGAGGTTGTCGTCGCGCTTCACGTAGATGGCCAAGTCAACGTGGTAGTCGATGCTGCCATCGCGCATGTAGTTGACGGTGACACACGGGCGGCGGATGGAGATGGAGCGGCCGTGGGTGTCGAGCGCATCACGCACCTTTTTCTTCAGTGCCACCGGATCGGGATACTTGTCCTTCTTGCAGTCAAAGATGACGCCGACGTCGATGTCGTAGTTGCGGTCCGGCGGCAGCACGCCGGTGAACATGGAATAACTACCCTGGTTGAAGGTCTCAAAGTTCGGCACGTCGTCGGGCAGGTTCGCTTTGAGCGCGCGGATGAGGGTGTCGCGCTTCTCGCGCAGCTTCGCGTTTTCGTCGTCGCCATCGAGCTTGATAGCGGCATGAAAGTCTTCAAACTGTTTCTGCACAGCGGGCATCTTGGAATCCTTGTCTTTGAAGAAGAGCCATGCCAGGGCGAAGCCCAATCCGAAGCTCAGCAAGGGTTGATGAATCATTGGGGATGACTTTACATCATCAAAATGATGATGTCAATGCATCTTCGTGATTCGAACTTCTGGGCGATGTTGGTATCATGGCCATATGGATCCAAAAAATGCAGATCGACGGCGTAAGGAGCTCGAGCAACTGCCCCGCGTACAGCGCGAGCGCCTGTCGCATATCGACTTCAAGCTCTACTTCCTCGGTGAACTGCGCCGAGCTGACGTCGTAGAGCGGTTTGAAGTGGGGCCGGCCGGAGCTACCCGCGACATCGCCCAGTACCGTGAGATCGCACCTGAAAACCTAGAGCTTGACCCGGCGACAAAGGCCTATCGGCCGACGTCGGAGTTCGTGCCTCTTTTCGAGCACCAGCCGCAGCGTGTGCTGACCGCTCTGTCGCAAGGCTTCGGCGGAGGTATCGGTGATGAGCTCCGCTCAATGGTTCGATGCGAGTTCCCACCCTCGCTCAGCTTGCCCGCGATGGAGGTGCTCGCGCCCATCACCCGCGCTATCAACCGAGGCAAGGCCGTCCGGCTCGGCTACACGTCTGTTGGCAGTGGCAAGACCGAGCGGGAGTTGGTGCCGCTCGCCTTGGTCGACACCGGCATCCGCTGGCATTTGCGAGCCTTTTGTCGAAAGCACCTGGAGTTCAGGGACTTCGTGTTCACTCGAATGGAGAGCCCGACAGTGCTTGAAGACAGCCCGGTTGTGCCGGAGGAGACGGTGGAGCACGATGTCCAATGGAGTCGCATCATCGAACTCGTACTGGTTCCGCACCCGGAGCACGCTCGGCCTGAAATTGTTCGAATGGACTTCGATATGCCGGACGGGGTGCGCATCGTGAAGGCTCGTGCGGCGAATGCTGGCTACATGCTGCGGCGCTGGAGCGTGGACTGCTCGCCAGACCACAGCCTTCGTGGACCGGAATACGCGCTGTGGCTTTCGGACCCACTTGCGCTGTACGGTGCCAGCAGCGCACCACTCGCTCCTGGTTATCAAGATCCTCGGCCTGACGGGGCTTACCGAATCATCAAGGCTTTGTAGCTGTGTCAGTGGCTGTTCGACTCTATATCGAAAGCAAAGGCCTTTGATGGAAATGAGAAGAATAAGAAGTTCAATGCGTAAAGTTCCTCAACACCATGCGTCGGAGTTCCTCGCGCCCTTTGTCCAGCACCCGAAACCTGCGTCGAGTAGAAGACCTTTTTGACATCGCTTGTTCGATTGCTTGCGGCGTTGTGTGATGGGCTTGTGCGAGTTCCTGGTACGTCGGACGCACCCCGTTTTCCTCTAGGGCCAGTTGAATATCGCGCCGAATCGCGTTGACATTCAGATAACTCAGGGCGTCGAACGCCATGTCGACGGAAATCCAGGTGCTCAGATGTAGCAGGTCCAAGGCAAGTTTTTGCACCGGAATCGTTTGCGTTGTCGACGTCAGCGGATGGTCGACATCGATGGGCTTGCCGGTACCGAAGCGGGTCGTTTCGGCGGGTGACATCGCTGAACCGAAGAAATCGGCGAAGAAGCGCTCCCAACCAAGGGCCCTTAAAGCACGTCCAGGTGGGGTCAACGGTATCGCCGAAGTGTCCGCAATGCGACCTTGGCGCGCCATGACCAGCCGATTGGCTTGCGCCACGCACGCGTCGAATTGCCGCTTCAGCAGGTCCTGCAAACTTGGTTCCAATACAGGGAGCAGCGTATGGATCAATGCTCCCAAAGCCGCCGCAGCGGTAGCTACCTCCGGTGCGAGGCCCTCGCCTTCCGCGGCATGCTGCATCTGGCGGCGCACCTGAGAGGTTGGGGTCACGTCATTCAAGAGCACATGGATACGTGGATGCTTCTTGGCTGCTTGCTTCCATGCGTCCTGGTAGATGCCGGAGACGTGCAGTTCTCGAGAAGGCACACGGACCTTGGCACTTCGGTGGTGCAGCCAACAGTTCTTTTTCATACCCTCGCCGACATGTCGGAAGCAGACACGACATCGCTTGTACTCCCCAGTGCTTCCGAGGCAGCGTAGCCAGGCGGACACCATCGAGAGGTTCTCCGCAGCCTCCTCGCAAACCTGCCAAAGCTCGAGCCACCTCCCGAGGACTTCTAGATCGGCTCCAGGATCGAGTGGGAAGGGCATGATGAGGCAGTCCGAGATCAAGTCGAGGCTCTCTGAGGCCTGAAGCAGTTGCTCTGGATCGAAGCGTGTTGAGCCCAGGATAGGAAGCGTCAGGTTCGACCAACCCAGCAGATTGAACGTGTCGCGATTGTTCGCCAGCCAAACCAGCCCTGCAGGCGAGATCGAAGCCAAAGTTCGGTTGAGTGAGGCTTGGGCCGATGCCAGCTTGAGCGACCGTTGCACCTGACCCGCGCGGGTTCCGTCTGCTTGTTCGAGCTGTAGGCGAACCTCGAGATGTCGAACCGCCTTTTCTTCTTCCAGCAGCTGAACCAGCTTGGCCTGCTGAGCTTGTGGCAGCTCTGCAAGCGATGTGATCAAAGGGAGTGCGGTGCGTGCGTTATCGAGATAGGGGATTTGGTCAAGAGACAAGTGGATCCAGTGCCGCTCACCGCCTGCGCTTTCCTGCTCGTACTCGAATCGACAGCCCATTTCCATGAGCTCTCGCAGAGCTTGCGACGCCGCACGCATTTGAACGAGGGAAATCGTCCGAAGTTCTGCGACGACTTTTCGAAGATCGGCTGGGTTGAGCCGGTACCTGTTACTCCGGCGCTCGCGAGTATCCATCGAGGCGAGGAGCCGAGTATGCGATTGCCGCGCAGAGGATTGGCCTCCTGGTATGGCTCGTTGACGCCAACTGATGGTTGCGGCCTGTAGGCGGGCACGTAGATCGTCGAGATCCACTGTTACTCCTGAAAAAAGAAGAAGGTCCAGATACCCGGGCTCCGCTCCCACGGAGTAAACGTCTATCAATTTATTGTCACTATACACATTCTCGAATTCTGACTTGGGAATCACGATTGCACCTAACTTTGACGAAAGGGGCGTGCATCGTGAACAGAAACCATCCACTGGGAAGTCGGAACTGGCTGGAGCAAGTATTTCAATCTGCTCCTGCCCGTGATCCGCAGGGGCGGAGCCGGCCGACGCAAAGGTATCTGGTGCAAGGCGGTGATAACTCCGTGACGGTCGCGGAAGGTGGGAACACCGCGACAGCCCGGTCCTTGCTGGTGACCATGAGGAACGCCGGTTACGTGAAGCGCTGGAAGCTCGAGCCTTTCTCGTTGAACAACGCCGACCATGGCATCGAGGCAACGCCCGACATCCTGTTCGAGACCCATGATGGTCGCGCCTTCGTGGTCGAGACCAAGGCGAGCAAGTTCCTCACTGAGGAAAAGCTGGAAAAGCAGCGCCGTGTCGAAAGTGTCATCACGCAAAGCGGCATGACGTTCCTGTTCTGGACCGATAGATGGCCTTTGTCCGCAGCCCTTTGGCGACAGCTCCGCGAGATGCGCCGACTCGGGAGCTGCGACATCCCCTATGACCGGATCTTTGCGGTCGCGCAATTGGTGGCTGAAGCCCCGAAGACGCTAGAGGAGCTTCGGAAGGCGGGGGTATACCGACACCACGTTCTTGCTGCCGTGTGGGTAGGGCAGGCCCACTTCAACCCGTTCGCGCCGTTGTGTGATCGGACGCTGATTACGTCGAATCCCAAAGACCGACGCTTTGAGACGGTGCTGTATGCACCCGTCGAATCCTATGGATGGTGGTCCTCCCTCGCGGAAATCGTCTAGGCCGCGATCAGCGTAGGACGCACCTCAACCAACACGTCACCAGGATCCCCATGAATGCCATTGCCGAAACCGCCGAAATCTCGATGCCCCCGCTCAAAACGCTGCTGCGCGTTGGAGGCGTTGTGTGTCGCGTCGATGCCATCACCGAAGGCGACAAGCTGTACCTCACGGACATCGCTTCGACGGAGAGTCGCACCTGCCGTTGGCCTGTTCTGCGTTCCGCAATGAGCAGGGGCATCGTATCGCTCGCTGAAGATTCGGCTGTCGATCAGGCCCTCATGGTTCCCGTTCATCTTCGCGCGGGAGAGCAGAGCCTGATCGAGGGAATCCCTGTGGCCTTCCGCACCGAGAAGGCGCTGGGCGTGATGCTGACGAAGCGACGCTGGATCCATGCGCTGCAACGTCATGGCGTTGTGAACTTCAATCCCTCCGATTTCCTGAGGGCCGCGATCAAGGACGTCGAACACGAGTTCCGAGAAATCTGTCCTTACGGCGTGGATGCCTTGTATGAAGCCGCGCGCACATTGCGCCGCAATCAGGGGGATCACCGCTCTTTGCTTCCTCAGTTCCATTTGCGTGGTGGTCCCGGAGGCCGGCGCCTCGATCCTGCGCTCGAGCGCATCATCGATCGAGCTCTGGAGCAGGCGGCAAATCCCGTCAGTGGGAAGCTGCGTGCCGTGAAAGTCCACAACGCAGTCAACGCGATGGTCCAACAGCACAACGGTGCGATCGCGACCATCCAGCGGACAGGCCTTGTCATCGAGATGCTCCAACATCCCAATGACGATACGCAAAAGCGCGCTCTGGACGTGCCTTCCCTTCCTACAGTCACGAGACGCTTCAATGACCGGTTTACGCCCTACGCGATCTGCGTCCGAAATGAAGGGAAAAAGCGGGCTGACCAGAGATTCCGTGAAGCGGGTGCGCGGATCCGGGTGGATCATGCCCTCGATATCGTCCACTACGACGACACCGACACGGCCGTCTTCCTCATCGACCCGCGTACGGATCTGCCATGGGGACGTTGCTGGCTGACGGCTGGCGTCGATGAGCACACATCGGCCGTGCTGGGCTACTCGCTGAGCGAACGTCCCCGCTCGTCCGAGAGCGCCTTCGAGGCGGTGGTGCATGGAATTTACCCGAAAGATCCCGGTTCGCCCGACTTCTCGCTGTGTCGCGGGAAGTGGGAGTGGTATGGACAACATGGGATCGTCAACCTTGACAACGCTTCGTACAACGCGACGCTGCAACTACAGGCGAGCGTGCTTGAGTTCGATGCTGAAATCGCGTTTTCACGCCCTCACCATCCCACGGACAAGCCCGATATCGAACACTTCAACCATCGAGTGAAGTTCGAGTTCATCCAGGACCTGCCTGGGTGGGTGGGGCCGAAGGAGGATCGCGAGCTGCTCAACGTTGGATTGGGCAGTGCCGTGATGTCAATTGACGAGTTCCGAAAGCGGCTGATGGCCTGGATCGTGGACGAGTATTCGAACAAACCCTGCGGCAAGGACGGAAAAACACCCCGAGAGGCCTGGAGGGAACAGTTCCTCGACACTGAGCCACTGCTTCCGCGACGTCGCCCTTCGCAGGAACTCATGGGAACGATCTACCAGAAGCTCACGTTCCGTGACTCGGGTGGGCTCTTGCGCATGAGGCTGCGGTACCAGTCGCCCCAGCTTGAGGAACTGCGCAAAAGACTCGGGGCCCGTGCCGAGGTCTGGGTGAGGTACCTGCCGTCGAATCTGTCCTACCTGTACGTGCTGGACCCGCTGTCGAAGAACTACCTCAAGGTGCCCTGCATCGAGGACATCCGGTATGTGCGGGGTCTGACCAACTACCAGCAGTCCTTGATTCTCAAGAAGGCGCGGTTGATGAAGCTCCGCTCACCTGGCCTGGTCCAAATGCACGAAGCACGTCAGGCGCTGGTCGCGGACACCAAGGATCTGATGAAGTCCAAGAAGCTCCGTCAGCGCAAGCTCGGCTACCAAGTGCACAAGTCCGGCCTCGACGTTCCGCCGGAAGACCTCTCCGAACTTGTTGACGCTCCGGTTCGGACGCCACTCGTCATCGAAACGATGGTGTCGGCCGTCGAGGACATGGTCGCCGACGTGGACGAAGTCGAGTTCGAACTGGACGAAGAAATGGAGCTGGAATGACCTTCATAGGCCGTTGCCATCGGCTTTGACCTCCGACCTCTGCGGTGTTGCACCGAAATGCCGCTCAACCCTTCGATTCCATTGAAAGTCTCCTATGAACGCAGACGCAGTTCTCATCCCCGCAAACGATCGTTCCCACTGGGCAAACGCTTCCTTATCCCAGCGACTTGAAAAATTCCAAGGGATCTTCGTCAAGCACAAGGCCATCAAGAAGGTCGCTGATTTCGTCGAAGCCGAACTGGTGTTGCGTAAGGTCGAGATGAAGGCCAACGGTGTCCTGGTGATCGCAGGTTCTGGCTCCGGTAAGACCAGCTTCGTGAACTTCCTGAAAAGGCAGTACCCAGATGTCGACACGCCCACGCGGAGCACCCGGCCTGTGGTGTGCTTCAAGGTGCCGGCCGTCCCCTCGCCATCCTCCATGGGCTCGGCGCTCCTGAAGGCGCTGGGGGACCCCTTGTACGACCGTGGTTCCTGGGAGGACAAGAAGGATCGCGCTGAGAACCTGCTTCTCAAGGCCGGCACCATCATCATCGCCATCGACGACTTCCAAGATGTCCCGTCCAGGCGAAAAGCACGAGGGGTCGAGCACATCGCGAACTGGATCCGCGATTTGTGCGACTTCAAGTTTCCTGGATTGGTCTTTGCCTTGGGCACCGAACAGGCTGCAGTTGTGCGGGATGCACACGACCAACTCCGGCGCCGCATGCAAGCTCGTTTCGAACTTCCAGTCTTTTCGATGGCGTCTGAAACGGACATCAAGAACTATCTCAGCCTGCTGGAGCTGGTGGATCGGGGATTGCCGCTGGCCGAGCATTCAGAATTGAAAAGCATGAGACTGGCGCGACCATTGCTCGCGGCGACCAATGGAATTCTGGACTACCTGATGAAGCTGATGGCCAGGGCCTTGGTGCGAGCGGTGCAGCGCGGATCCGAACGTATCGAGAAGGTCGATCTCGAGCTGGGATTCGAGGATCTGCACCAGGTCGCCGCTGTGGCCGGGAACCCATTTGCGGCAGACTGGAATGGCGAGGCCTTAACTGGCCCTGGGCAAATCTTCGAACTGCGCCAGGATGGGCCTGACGATGCCGACGTGAAGAAGGCATCTCGTCGAGGTCAACGGGCAACGAAGGCGGGGTGAGGGTGTTCCGAGAATCAGTTCCCGAGTTCGAACAGCCACACCTCATCGACCGGTGCGAGCCCTTGGCTGGTGAGTCTTGGTCCGACTACCTGATCCGTCTGGCCGAAGCGAACTACATCCCGGGCGGCGTGGGTGCCATGGCGCGACTTGCCGGAATGACTATGCAACAGCTTGTCGTCGCATCTCCCGCGGAGGTCCTGTGGCGGTTCGGTATCGTGTATCCCAGCGCTCCCTGTGAGCATCCCCTGGACGCAAAAGTTGATCGTGAGCGCGTCTTCTTCGCGACCTTCGGCCGCACGCTGAAGACCCGCATCTGTCCACGTTGCCTGGCATCGGACAAGATCCCGTTCGTCCGGGCCGAGTGGGGCATGCCTATGAGTGTGGCATGTAGTCACCATGGGACATTGCTGGTCGACACCTGTCAGTCATGCCACAAGCCTTTGGATGTCCTGCGTCCTCAGTTGCTCCAGTGTCGGTGCGGTGCGGACCTTCGGCAGCAAAAGTCCGATGTGGCAGAGCGCTGGACGGAGAAGTTGCGGGAAATTTTTTCCGAGGCGTACGCCGCTCAAACGTTCGGCACATTCGCGCGGGCTCATGAGCTGAGCCAAGAGGCGGCGAGAACCTGCAAATGGCTGGCGGCGCCGGTGGAGCCGAAGACGCGGCGCAGGTCCTATGTCGTGCTGGACCGCGATGGATTTCTGACGATCTCCGACGCGCTTTCGATCCGGCATCTGCTGATGGATGCACCCAGAAGCATCGTGGCTTCGGTGATTGCGGAGGCCGATCCGGGAAAGAAGGACGGGTTCATGCGCCTGAACTATCGCCTCGGGAGCAAATTCTTCAGTTGCATGCAGTCCGTCGCGGAAGAAGTAAAGCGCCGACACCAGCCGGAACTCAACCCCGATCGAATCCGTGCGCAGCGGCGCTCCTTGCCTCCAGCTAAGGAGACCTATGGCATCAAGGACCTGATGAAGGTGACGGGGAACAGCTACGGCACCTTGCTGCGGTGCATCGATGAGGGCGGCATCCCAGGGGCGAGCTACACCGTTGATCTCGCAAAAGGGAAAAAGACATTCAACATTCCGCCGGCGGTCTACCGTTCCATCGTGCAGGCCATGCAGCAGACCGACACCATCGAAGCGGGGGCTGCACAACTCGGGTGCAGCGTCGATGCCATGCGTGGGCTTGTCGCCTCAGGATGCGTCACTGCGCGCAAATTGGCGTTGACCCGTCATGGCCGGAACGGTGATCGCGTGTGCCCTGCGGAGCTTCGTTCGTTCGCCGAGTTCCTCTTCCGAGCGGCGAAAACGGAGGACGGCCCGCATCTGGAGCGCCTGTACTTCTCATGGTGGGTGCCGGGCGCCTACAACGCATACAGGTGCAAGTGGTGGCGAAAGATCCTGGGCGCTGTCAAAGAAAAGCGCATCGCCCTGTTCAAGGCGGCTCTTGCACCGATTGCGCTGAACGACCTGTACGTCCTGCGCAGTGATCTCCGGAACTTGCTCGGGGCACGGTGCGTGCCGTGAGATGCCATGTTTCTAGTCCGACCGCACCCATTGCCAGGTGAGTCGCTGACCAGCTGGCGTCAGAGATCCGGCCTCGAGAACGGCTTCAGACTGTTCCCTCGGGCGCCAGGGGAACTGCAGCGGACTGATTCAGACCTGAAGCCCGCTGCTACTACTGTCGGGTGGCTCGCGCAGGAAAACCTTCTCACGGAGGGCGAAGTCATGCAGATGACTCTCGCTGGGCTAGACGGCACGTTGCTTCGGTTCCGGGGTGGAGCGAGCGTCCCGCGATGGGTTTTGCCGCTGAGATACAGCAGGCGTGATCGTCCCTTCGGTATTCCTTTCTGTCCGCAATGCCTTCGAGAGGATGAAGTTCCGCATTTCCGGCTGCGATGGCGACTGTGCCTGCATTCGGTCTGCGAACGGCATGGGATTCGGCTCATCGACGGCTGCAACCGTTGTGGGCATCCGTCGTGGCCGGCGACCAGTGCTTTGGGAAATTTGTACGAAGGTGCCTGGATACCTGTGCACGAATGCCCCGTCTGTAGATACGATCTGAGATCCAGTCCTTCTGTGATGGATACGTCCGAATTGCTCCCCGTCTCGGGACAATTATTTGAACGAGATGTCTCGTTGTCGAACGGGGCGATCGTTCCGGCGGTCGAATTCGCTGCTGCGGCTTGGTGTGTCGCCCAACTATTTATTAGAAACCGATCCGCGCGAAAGATCCACGCCGAAGTCCCTGCCGCTAGGGAGGTAGTAGAGGTGGCTTCTCGAGCTGACCAGCGATCGATTGAATGGCTACCCCTTGAAATGCGACTGCAGCTGACTTCCCGGGTCGCAGGTCTTTTCCAAGGTTGGCCTGGAACCTTGCTCACTTTCAGCGAACGCTGCGGACTTTCTGCGGAGCACTTCAGTGTGGATCGGCAAGAGCTTCCGCACTGGTTCGAGGCGGCGATTCGGAGCCAGCTGCGCAAGCAAATTCGTGATGTCTCACATATCGAGGTTCAGACCGCCATGGACCAGTTGACCGCCTCAGGCATCGTGCTGACGAAGCAAGCGGTCTCCAAGCTGCTTGGATCGAGCGGGGGAAAGTCGCTTCAAGAAATCCTGGGCCGTAGGATGCGGGCGTCGAGTGCCGAACTGCAGCAAATGCTTACCGCGTTGGCAGATGCTGCGAGCACCGATCAGAAACGTAGAAGTTCGACGGAGGTCCTTGTGCGCGACGCGGTTGCCATCCTTTTGGCAGTCACGCTTGGAAAACAACTGGATGTGGTTGTCGAAATGTCACTCGATGAAGCACTGAGGGCAATATCCGCGGGCCGAGACTGCGTGGCGAATGAACATGATTTGGAAAGAGCGTACGCGCTGCTTGCCCGGCTTTCAGCGCAATACCTCCAACACCGAGCCGATCTTGGTCGAAAGAGGAAGCCCGCCGCCGATCTGTTCTTCGTGTGCTTTCGTGGCGGACGCGTTCAGAGCCGTGGGGCGAAGAGACTATTGCAGCAGTGCATGAAGAACATGGATGCCAGACTGGCAAGGTCAATCAGCGTTTTCTGGCAGGGGCAGCGAATCGATGAACGTGGCGGCAACGGCGCTACGAACGAGCGGCAGATGGCATCGACATATGTCCGGGAACGACGATGATGGCGAGTCGAAGCAACTGGGACACCTCGGTCGAGTGGGCCATGAGCCAACAAAGGCTTCCCGGAAATCTGCGCCTGTTCACTTCACCATGTGGCGTAAGGGTGGCCGTGAAAGGTTTGGGAGTGGAAACAGCGCTCCTGCTGATGCACTGGAACGGCATGACAGGGGCTCTGATGCATGTCTTGACAATTGGTGAAGGCCTCGATCACGCTGATCCGCGCTGCTTGGCGGACTTCTATGCCTGGTACGGTGTCATGGACCGTCTCGCCCAGCATCTGCAGGAGAGCCCAGAAGCCTGTCGCTACCTGAGCGACAGGTATCGTCCTGGTGACCAAGTGCTTGACGTCGACGTGGGGCGAACGGAGAGAGGCGATCGACTGGCGATTTGTGGGGATCTGGCCCGTTCTGCTTTGGCAGCACATGCGGCCCAACTCGCCCTCAAAGAGCTGTGATGCCTTCGGCCACGGGTTCGTCCTCCAGCGTGCTTCTCCGAACCACAGGAGTTGGCACTGGGTAAGTGCTTGACCGGAAAAGACTTTCCCCGTTGGCGCGCAAATTCGTGTGTCGATGGGGAAATTTGGTCATAAGCCACAGCTCTTCGCCAATGGAGATCCGACGCGTCTTCGGTGCTTGAGCAGGCACTTTGGACCTGATTCGGAACGAGCTGTATCGAAGGCGGCTCACCACGGCATTTGCTGGCAGCTCAAGGGTCAGAGGCGAACCATGTATCCTGTATCAAAATGTCATGGACGATCAGGCCGCTCAAAACGGACTGCACGCCGGAGATGGCTAAGACGTGACTGCTGAAGAAAGCAGGGAAAATTAAAGAACCGATTGATGTCACAAAGGACCTCAGCGAGGAGACCGGATGATGTTCAGGATAGCCTGGATCTCGTGCTCCGTGACCGCCCAATAGACGAGAAGAATGGCGTCAACGCCAGCTTGGGCTTCACCTTTCAACAATGGTGGGCCGCGTTGTCTATCGCCGAACTTCTGGGAAGCGGGAATGACTTCGCCGTCGGCGTTGAGGTCAAGGAGGACATCGCGATTCTCGATTCCGCGCAATCGCCAACGAAGGTGGAGTTCTGCCAGGTCAAGAAGCATGAGCGCGATGGCGTCTGGGTCTTGAAGGATCTCCATAAGAAGGGCAGCAAGCGCAAGGATGGCACGCATGAGAATTCCATCCTCGCCAAGCTGTATGCCCGTCGGCACGAGTTCGGTGCCTCGCGTGCCAACCTGAGATTCGTCTCCAACATCGGCGTGAAGCTGCCCGATGAAGCCGGCGTGGACTCGCTTGCAACGAACACAGATCTGTCCACGCTGACGACCGAGCAGCAGACGCTCGTGAAGGCGGCCGTCAGTGCCCAATTGGGCATCCCCGAAGGTGATATCGATCTGACTGGTGTGATGGTGCACAAGACCAATCTCCCATTGGGCGAGCCAGAGATCTTTGTCAGTGGGAAGCTCGAGCAGCTATCGTCAACGGGACAGCTGCCGTTTCAACTCAGTCATACGTCGGTAGCGGCACGGGTTTTGGCAAGCGAAGTACAAAGCCGGGCGTCGAGCACTACCTACGCGCGGAGCTTCGAAGATCTCAAGCTGCGCATCATTTCCAAGTCGCAGGCCCTGAACATTCTGGCCAGCGTTGCGCAGTCCCGGGCGCCATTGAGCCAAATCCTGGAAGAAGCTACTGCCGAGTTGGATCGAGAGGGGCACCCTTTCATCGAACGCAAGGACATCAAGGCTCAGAGGGTCCGGGTGTGTGCGGATGCGTCCGACCGGACCAATATGATTTTCAGTGGGGTAGCGAGCGCGCTTCAACGAGCCCGCATTCCCATTGAGGCTGCCATTGGTGCAAAAGCAACCCTGGGTGAGCTGATGAACGAGGTTGTTGAGGAGGCTCGGGCGTCAAGCCCTGCTGAATTCAATGGTCTTCCCCTGGCCTACATACGCGCTGTTGCGCTACTGGTGCTATCCGATGCAATCGACCTCACCGTATTCACTGCTCCGGCTCGTCCGGAATCTAAGGAAGAAGAATGAACCGGCGCGTGACATACAAGACGCTCTGGCTCGTGTCCGCGAGAGACGAGAGCGCCAGAAAGCAGCTGTTCAGTCAGAAGACGCTGCTTCTGGGACCGAACGGAACGGGTAAATCCCGCGTCATCAAGAATCTCTATTGGGTCTTCGGGTGCAAGACGCGCAAGCGTGACGCTGGAACCTGGGACCCTGATGCGGTTGCTGCCTTGGAGTTCACCTATCGGGACAGCGACTACATGGTTGTTCGCGACGGTAAGAGGCTGGGGATGTTTGGGGCCAATGACCAGTTGCTCTTTTCTGCAGAGAACATGGGTGCGTGGTCGAAGGCACTCGGCGCGTTCTTTGGATTCGAACTCAGGCTCAAGCGTCCTCAGACAGTAACTTTCTCGCAAGCCGGGCCTGATTACATGCTCATGCCGTTTTACATGGATCAGGACGGTAGCTGGGGAGCCGGTTGGGATACCTTTGAACAGCTGACGCAGTTCTCGGACTGGAAGGGCGCGACGTTCGAGTCCTTCATTGGCATGCGGCCAAACGCATACTTCCAGGCGAAGCATCTTTCGACAGAGATCGGTGAGCGAGTCACAGATAGGCGCAAGGAACTTGAAGCGCAGCGAGCGGCTTTCAAGCGGGTGCAAGATGTTCTGCCCAAGAATCTGCCGTCTCTCAACTTCGCTGCGTTTCGCAGTGAACTGGCGGAGCTTGGCCGCAAAGCGACCAAGCTCCAGCAGGAACAGGTTCGCATCCGTGGCCAACTTCTCGGGCTGGTCAACACGCGTGAGAAAGTCCAGTCGGAATTGAAGGTCGCACTTGCTGCCTACAACGAACTGAAAGGTGACTTTGCGTACCTGACGGACCGTGCTGGAGAGGCCATCGAGTGCCCCACGTGCGGCACGGTTCATGAGAACTCCTTCCATGCTCGAATTCTTCTTTCGAGCGACGCCGAGTCCTTGGGTGGACTCATCATGGAGCTTCGGACACAAGCAGATGACATCGGCAGCAAAGAGGCCAACATCCGTGCGAGCTTGCGAGGGGTGGAGCGCAACATCGCCGAACTCGACAAACTCCAGCAGGAACGGCGAGCCAAGCTGAAGCTTGAAGAAGTCCTGGCCTCGCAGAGCAAGAGAACCCTCGACTCAGCTTTTCAGCGGGTCAGCGGCGATCTGTCCACCGCTTTGAAGAAGCTGGAAATAGAAAAGGCTAAGGCAGATGAGGAGGTCAAAAAGTTCGAAGACCCTGATCGATTGGCTCAAGTTCGCAAGTATTTTTCGTCGCAGGTCTCGAGTTTGTCCAACTTGGTCGATGTTCCTATCGACGAGCAGATCGGCGATCCCAAACCGGGGGCGCGTGCTCAGTCTGGAGGAAGTTCCGCGCCTCGCTCCATGTTGGCTGTTCATCTGGCCATGCTTGCGACGAATGCTGAGTGGGGTGACTCCCCGCTGTTTCCCTTCGTCGTTGATACCCCTCAACAGTCGGGTCAGGACGATCCGAATCTGACAAAGATGGTCGAGGTTTTGGGAAGGGCAGCCGGGGTTCATCATCAAGTCATATTGGCTGCGGAACGCTTGCCCGAGAGTGCACAGCTGGGGGACTTCGACACTGTCCGACTTACACAGAAGAAGGCGAGCCTCTCGAACGAGTCCTTTGAGGAGGCGGTGGCACGCCTCCAAGGGCCCCTGGTCGCATTGCGAGAGAGCCTAAAGCCTGTAGTCGAAGCTGCGTGAAGAAGGGTGCTGGCACAGTTTGTCGGGCCATGTGCCCCTACCAAAAACGAGGCCTGCTACCACCTAATGCAGGTATGTTTGAAGCGCACTGAGCTTGCGGGTCTTCTGCTTGTCCGGCGGCCAGATGCTGCTGGTGCCCCCTGCGTGTTTCCCCGAGGGACGGCGATCTGATGCCCAGTTGGCAACCATCCAGGATTGGTGCGTCGCTGACAGGGTCTCCAGCTTGGTCGCTGGAGCTCGAATCTCGGCATTTCACCCTCCAGATCGGCGACAAGGCCAGGCGCTTCGACATCTCTGATGCCGATCACCTTACCGTTGAGCCCGGAATCATCTGGTCAGCGGTTCGGTTTCGGATTCCCGACGTCGTGAACGCGCGTCTGGATGGTCTTCCAAACAGCGAAGGCAAGGAACTACGCGCCTCACTTCAAAAGGCTCTTGAGGAGCATCGAGCGGAACTGCACGCACGAGCTCTTGTTGATCGGTTTGAGCGCGAGTCTCAGCCAGCCCTGCAGTGGGCCAAAGCCTTCACCATCGCTTGCGCAGAACAGTTTCAAAAAAAGGGATGGCTCACCTCCGAGTTCGTCCGGCATTGGCGTGACAAGCGTCCGGCGGATGGACTGGCGGACTTGGTCGGCCATAAGGCCGTAGCCCAACATATCCAGACGCTGGATCAGGATCGGCAACGACTGCTGGGCATATGGAGAAGTCAACCCAAGGATCTGGCCAAACAGCTCAATGAGCGTCACCTGACACGTGAGCTCCAACTTCATGAGGAGTTTTTGCGTACCGTCGAGAAGTCGCCGCTCACCCAAGATCAAGCCACCTCCGTGGTGTGCTTCGACAGTCGCATGCTGGTTGTCGCGGCCGCCGGCTCAGGGAAGACCTCGACCATGGTTGCGAAGGCTGGGTTTGCTCTCAGGCGCAATCTCATGGAGCCTGACCGCATCTTGCTGATGGCCTTCAACGCCGATGCGGCCAAGGAACTTCAGCAACGGGTCAAGGAGCGCCTCACGCCTCTGGGCCTACCTGCAGATCGCGTCAAAGCCAGAACTTTCCACGCTTTCGGCTTGGATGTCATCGGTGCAGCCACTGGCAAGAAGCCCTCCTTGGCGCCGTGGGTCGAGCAAGGTCGAGATCATCAGCAGTTGATGGCCATCGTCGATGAACTGAAGGATCGCGATCCCACGTTTCGTACCAACTGGGATCTGTTCCGCATCGTCCTGGGGCGTGACTTGCCGAAGTTTGGCAACGAACAGGAGGAGCCCGAAGACTGGGACCGTGAAACCCGCAGTCGGGGTTTTCGGACTCTGCAGGGGGAGGTCGTGAAGAGCCGCGGGGAGCGGCTCATCGCCGATTGGCTGTTCTACAACGGGGTGCCCTATCGATATGAAGGGCCATATGAAGTCGACACCGCGGACGAACGGTATCGCCAGTACCGGCCGGACTTCTACTATCCGTCCATCGATATTTACCACGAGCACTGGGCGGTGGACGGCAAGGGCAACCCGCCCGAGGAATTTGTCGGTTACCGCGAGGGGATGGCGTGGAAGCGGCAATGCCACCGAACCCATGGGACCACCTTGCTGGAGACGACCATGGCGGAGTTGTGGGGCGGTCAGATCTTCAGCAAGTTGGCTGCGGAGCTCCAGGCCCACGGCGTTGTTCTCGATCCAAACCCTGATCGACCTTCGCAGGGTGCTCCAGCCATCGAGAACGATGCGCTCATCAGGACGTTCCGAACTTTTCTGACGCATGCCAAAAGCAATAGGCTCGGCCGCGACGAACTTCAAGCGCGGTTGGATCGCGCAAACACCAGTCCTTTCCGATTCCGGCATGAAATCTTCCTTCGACTTTTCGATGCAATCCGGGACGCTTGGGAAGCGAAGCTCACAGAGGCCAAAGCGATTGATTTCGATGACATGCTGAACCTGGCATCAGACCATATCGAGAGCGGGCGATGGAAGAGTACCTACGAGCTGATCATGGTGGATGAGTTTCAAGATGCCAGCTACGCCAGAGCGCGTCTCATACGGGCTTTGGTATCCGTTCCTGGGTGCTGCCTCTTTGCGGTAGGGGATGACTGGCAGAGCATCAACCGATTCGCCGGCGCCGACCTTTCGGTCATGACTGGCTTCGACAAATGGTTTGGCGAGGCCACGACCTTGCGTCTAGAGCAGACCTTCCGATGCCCGCAACCCATCTGCGATGTGTCGAGCCGCTTTGTCCTGAAGAACACTGCTCAGATCAAAAAATCGGTGCTTTCCAAAGCGCCAGTGCCGGAGCGAACGTTTTCCGTCGTGGAGGTTGGAGAGCGCGCGCGGCTGCGGTTCGGTGTCCGAGCGATCTTGGAAGGGCTCGCTCAGGCGCCTGCCGGCGCAAGCAGGAAAATCACAGTCTTCGTGCTGGGGCGCTATCGGCGCGATGAGGAACTGCTGCCTTCGTGGTCTGACCTTCAAGGCTCTCTTGAAGTTCGGTTCATGACCGTGCACGGGTCCAAGGGCTTGGAGGCGGATCACGTGATCTTGCCCCGGATGGTGAGCGGCGCGTCGAGTTTCCCCAGTGGAGTCGTAGATGATCCGGTGCTGCAGTTGGCAATGCCGGAGCCGGAGGCGTATCCGATGGCGGAAGAGCGGCGGCTTTTCTATGTCGCATTGACTCGCGCTCGGCAGCAGGTGCACATGCTCACCGTTGCTCACAGCCGCTCCAGCTTCGTTCTGGAACTGGTCAAAGAGCATGGCTTGGAGATCAAGTCCCTCGATGGGGATGAGGTGGATGCCCGGATCTGTCCTCGGTGTCAGAAAGGGAGCTTGGTACCGCGGTCAGGCCCTTACGGCACGTTCAGCGCGTGCAATCGCTTCCCGGCATGTGACTACAAAGAAAGTTCTGGGCGCAGGTCGGGAAAGTGGCAGCCAGGTCGGCGTCGATGAACGTCCTTGGGTCGATTGTGCGTTTGCTGAAGCCCAGGTTCTGTTCTAGAGACGCTGTCATTCACTACATCTCCGGAGGTGCTTTCCAGTGAAGCAGGAGTTTCAGCGGATCCAAAGGACCAACCAGCTTTCGGGCATCCGATAGCCGTTCCAACAATTGACGTCGCTCCTCGTCGTTCAGGCTTGCCGCGGAACGTTCAACTTCCGCGAAATAGGCCTCAATTCTTTGCGCTTCGTCCCAGGCCGAGATGGCGGTAAGCAATTCCTGGCGTGACTGTTGTCGCTGCTTTGCGCGAAGCGCTTGGCTTTCGGCTTCGCGGCGGAGGCGCTGTTCTTCCTCCCGGCGCCTATGGTCCTCTTCGGCTTGAATTCTGGCCGTCTCAAGCTTCATCGCCAGTTCCGGTCCTGCTGATTCCAGCTCGGACACGATGGTCGATACGAGTGATGACAGCTGACCTGGCTTGACCTCGGTCCATCGTTTGACCCAGTTGACCCGCCATGACGTGCAATATGCCTGTAAGCAGAAACGGCCTGAAGCGAGGTCTTTCTTGGTTGTCCAATATCGGGGGTCAGAGATCTTGCGTTGTTGGTTCGGTGCAAGATCCCGAACAGGAATGTATTTGCTATCCCCGACGTAAAGCATCTCGATCTGTTCCGTCATCTCGAACAGTGTCAGACCGATAGGCACCTCGCTGATGTACACGACTGTGGGGCGCTCAGGATTCCAGGAGGCCTGCTGATAATGGTTCTTTCTGGGGACTTCGCGTAGATCGACGTCTGTGCGTCGCATTTGAACGCTTGTTGGCGCTATGGCCACACGGTGCCCTTGCTTCGTGAGCGCCCGGAATAGCCGATCGGCGAAGGCGATCGCGGTATCCAATGCTTCCTTGGAGGAAAGAATGTCTGGCATGAGCCGCTTGTATGGCCGGAGCACGCCTGAGTCACTGTTTCGTGTCTTCAGGAATAAGGGTTTGATGCCTACCAGCAGGGGGTGAATCTTCTCGATCTCAGGCGCGCTAGCACTTCGTGCTTTTCGTGTGACAGCGCCTTTTTCGTCCGGCTGCTCACGAGAAATCTCAGTCGCTCGGACTTGCTTCTGGGCCGAGCGCTCCGTTGTACCAATGAAGTCACCGGGACTCCACTCAGTGATGTCGCCCACGCGTGAGGCCGGCAAGGACGGTCGGGCAGGCGCCTTTCCAAACTCAAGTTGAGCCCAGTAGCCACGCGGAGGCCGCGGGATGCGGAGTTCGGTGCATACCCTGGCCATATAGCTGGAGGAAACACCCAGTTGTTCTGCGACACGCAGCATGGGCTCCTCCCAAACCAGATCGTAGATGTGTTCGCGCGAAAGCGGACCCTGTGGCGTCTCTGATTGGGATTTGATTTTTTGACTTTTGTCGTAGTCCATGTCTTGATTGAATCAAATCAACGACTCAGGTCAACTGTGTTTCGCATCCTGCTCTACTTTCAAAGCAGTCGCGGCTGAGCGCGGTGTCTGGTGATCTGCGCTCCATGCCTCGAGGAACGAGAGACCTTTAGACTCAGCAAGAACTCCCGCAAAGGGTGATGCCGAGCGCAACGCGTTTCCCCGTTCGGAAGGATCCAGTGCGGCGATCAGACTGCATCGATGCCGAGGTCTATCGCTTGAGATTTTCAGTACGACAAGACGATGCAGGGCGCAAGCTGCGCTCATCGCGTTCTGCCGCCGATCTCATGTCCTCGATGGTAGATGTGCTCTCTACGAGTGAGAAGTAGCCCCATGAATGAGCACGCGGCGAGCCGGGCACTTGGCGTGCGTCTCTGCGAGGTCAGGTGGAACGGCTCCCTGCAGACACTGAGCTACTCAATAGAATCAATGACTTGCGCGATCCGCAATTGCGGGAAACTACCGCAATTTACCGCAAAATGCTCCCTTGCAAGGGCCGCGAGGGCCGTAGCCGCGGGGAGAGGATGATCCGGGTTCTACTGACCATCTAGGCTCACACACCTATGTCAAAGCCAAGCCCCGCACTACTTCACAAGATCGCTAAGGCACGTGCTGCCGCACCTTCTGAACTGCCTCTTGTGCGGCAATGCGCGCAAGTGGTGCTCGCATGGGCGACAGAAAGTGGTGAACAGGAGGCGGCGATCGCTGGATTGAAGGCCGCGCACGGATCAAACTGGTCGCTGGTGACGGCTCTGCAGCTGCTTTCCGGTCGGCGCGGCCTGTTCGCGGCAGAGTGCGGTGCTCCTCATGAGCGAGCCACGCTCTTTCACGCGCATCTGCTGGCCAAGGTGTGCTGCAACCAGGGTGATCTGGGCGCGGTGGGTATGCCGACGTTGAAAGAGGTTGAGGAGCTTCGCAGACTCGCGGCCGAGCAAGCGCTGTCTGGCGACACGACGAACTGATGGATTTGAAAGGGAGAGGCGACAACGGGCTCAACCGTTGCTGACCTTCGAGATTCGAGACGGCGCTGCGTTAGGAGCCCGCCGCTCCGCGTTGTTCGCGAACCCGTTGAAGAGCCTTCATCGCGCTCTCGTAGGTGGAGGGGCGAGCGCTACCAGTCTTGGCGATGCGAGCGTGTAGCTCGGTGTTCAACTGAGTGGGCCGAAGATTTTCATCCGATGGGGTGCGCTCGCTCGGGATCGATCGCTCATCAGGAGGCGAAGGGAATTTGGAGGGGCTGGGCATGGTCAGCGAACGATCAAACCACAAGCTCAATGAAGGCGGCAGCATCAAAAGACAGCATCGTCTTCCTCAATGCTCTGAATTCTTGCCCTTCGATCCTGTTCCCTCTTGTCCACGTCCGAGGGCATTCCTCCGGTACGCGCCACAAATTCTTCCAGAGAGAGGGAGAACGTTGCCAGCTCGGAATCAGCTGGGTCGAAGAGTTCAGAGAGCCAGAAGCGCGGCATGGATTCATTCTGCGCCTTTTTCGCTCCTGAAGCTGGCAGCCAAACTCGTCCCAGAAGTGGCGACGATCATCCCGGTTTTTGGGATGACCGGTAGTCTGCTCTTTCGCCAGCAAGCCAGCCTGCTGTTGATGCTCCACGGGCTCTTCCAAACATTTTGGTCTTTAACTTCGATTGGTCTTTGGGCCCAACTGTGATTGGAGGAATCGCAAGTCATTGATTCATATAGCCGGTCCGTTGTACGCAACTTTGATGATGCCCACCGGGGCGCGGGGGCGAACCACCGCCCACCAAGGCCACGGCGCTGGCCGTGTGGTGCGGGCTGCAAGTCGGCCGCACGGCCCATTGCGCCAGGCCAAACCGGCCACTGATGCTGGCCACTGCAGCGCTTTGCAAGGCCTCGCGTGTACTCATGGGTGGCAGCAGCCCGGCAAAACGCTGCGCCAGCATTGACTTGCCCGAACCCGGCGGTCCCACCAGCAGAAGGCTGTGGCCACCCGCAGCCGCAATTTCCAAGGCACGTTTGCCAGCGGCATGGCCTTTGACATCGGACAGGCAGGCGTATCGCACGCCGGCCGCGACGGGCCGGGCAAGGGCTTGTCTCCAGCCCGGGTTGTCGGCGTCCTCTGCCCCATCGGACGCGCCCGCAGGACGGAACTGCCGTACCACGTCCAACAAATGCTCCGCGCGGAACACTTCGGCACCGGGCACCAGCGCAGCTTCCTCGGCGCTGTCCGGCGGCAACACCATCTTGGTGGCAATACCCTGGGTCTCCAGCGCCAGGGCCATGGCCAGCGCGCCCCGCACCGGCCGCAAGTGGCCGGACAATGACAACTCGCCCGCAAACTCGTAACCCGCCCATTGGGCGCCGTCCACCTGCCCGCTGGCAGCCAGGATGCCCAACGCAATCGGCAAGTCAAAACGGCCGGATTCTTTGGGCAGATCGGCCGGCGCCAAATTGACGGTGATGCGTTTGTTGCTGGGAAACTCCAGCCCGGCGTTCAGGATGGCCGATCGCACACGCTCACGCGCTGGTTCTTCTTAACTTATTGCTAAATTTTCAACATATTGCTGAATTTCGACTCGCTTCTATAACTTATTGCTCAAAGTAATAGGTTGCTACGCATCGATCCGTTCAATCTTCGGGAGGATGGTTCGTCACACCCGTTGACCGCGTCCCACTGTCAGCCTAGGATTTCGTTGTCTGACAAATTCGAAGTGTCTGATAAGCGCTCTTATGACGGAGGATGCCTTTGAAGCCAGAAGCGCGACACCGGCTTGAAGCCCCCATAGATCTAGCGAAGGCCCAGCACAGCGCGGTGGCGCTTGCCGTTCTTGCGATCATCGCTGCCTACCTCGTGTTGCACCTTCCAGACATGGAGCTAGCTAGACATGACGTGGTCGCCATGGCACATCTTTTGCTGGAGTTGGCCGCGGTGGCGCTCGCGATACATGTCATCTTCATGGCCTGGAGTGGGCTCAGCCACGGCACGTCTGTAGCGGCCAACGCGCTCATCTTCTGCTTTGGAGTGGTTGCCGGGGGCGACTTGCTTCACTCCTTGACGCATGAAGCCATTCAGGAACCCCTTCTGGAATCCAGCGGGGAGGCCGGGACTTGGTTCTGGCTTTCCGGGCGTGCTTTTCAACTGGTCGTCATGTTGCTTTTACTCTTACGGGTCAACCTACCCGGACCTCGCGCCGTTTGGCTAGAGGCGGCAATTTTGAGCATTTGCGCCGTCGCATTTTGGGGGCGAGATATTGCGGCGCTCATCAGCTCAGCAAGCGTCGCCGATGAGCTGACCATGCTCTTTACTTTCGCCAGTTGGTTGGTCGCAGTGGGTCTGTTTAGTCGGTTCAAACAGACACAAGAACTTTCTGAGCTTTGGCTGGCACTGGGTTGCTTTCTTTCCGGCTTATCCAGCTATGTCTACAGTCTTCATGGTGTTCCCTTGGTGCGCCAGGAACTGCTGAGCGACTTCATAAGGCTGGCCTCTTATGCCTGCGTGCACCGCGCGATCTTCCTCAACGGTTTTCAAGGGCCATTGCGTCGACTGGTTCACTCTGAGCGCGCCTTGCGCGAACGTGAGAGCGAGTTGAAAAACATTCTGGAGAACTTGCCGGTTGGTCTTTGTCGGCTCAACGAAAATTTGCAGATCCGCTATGTGAACGGGAACTTCCGCCACAACATGGGTATGGATGAACGCGACATTGCAGGCGAATTCTTCGATGCGGTCGTTCCCGCACCTCATGCTGCAGCGTTAGAGGCGCACTTGCAGCGCGCGTTGAGGGGCGAAAAAATCGACTTTGATTGGTGTTCGGAAGTCGATACGACCAAGCCAACGCTCCACCGTCATGTCGTGTTGGCGCCTGCCCGACAGGATGACGGCGCAATCCGAGGTGTGTTGGCGATTGTCAGCGACGTGTCGGATCGCGAGAACGCCTTACGCCAGGCGGCTGAATCCACCCAAGAAACCTTGGAGCTGAAAGCGGCTTTGGATGCACACGCCATCGTCGCCGTCACCAACGCAAAAGGCGTCATTACGCGGGTCAACGACAAGTTTTGCTCTATCTCTCAATATCCCCGTCACGAACTGATCGGTAAGACGCACAAAGTGATCAACTCCGGCTACCACCCCAAGGGCTTTTTCGCCGAAATGTGGAAAGTGATTTCGCGCGGCGACGTTTGGAACGGGGAGGTTTGCAACAAGGCCAAGGACGGCTCACTGTATTGGGTCCACACCACCATCGTTCCGCTTTTGGGCCCAGATGGCAAGCCAATGCAATACATCGCCATTCGTGCGGACATTACCCAGCGCAAAGAAGCTGAAGCCGAGGCCCAGCGCATGGCTTTACACGATTTTCTAACCGGCCTACCCAATCGCCGGCTCATGGGGGACCGCCTGACCCATGCGTTGGCTACGGCGCAGCGCGAGCGCCACTATGGAGCTCTCCTTGTGTTGGACATGGACAATTTCAAAGATGTCAATGACACGCTGGGACATGGGGCTGGAGACCAGTTGTTGCGGCAAATTGCCACACGCATTTCTGAATGCGTACGCAAAAACGACACGGTCGCTCGGCTGGGGGGCGATGAATTTGTAGTGATCCTAGAGAAGCTAGGTACTACACAGAGCGATGCAACGGTTAAGGCATTGGACATTGGCGGCAAGATCCGGGAGGAACTATGCAAGCCGTTCCAGTACACATCCCACGTCATCAACACCAGCCCGAGCATTGGTGTTGTGCTCTTTAGCGAGAATGATGACCACCCGGATGAATTGGTCAAACAAGCCGACATGGCTTTATACAAAGCGAAGGCAGAAGGTCGGAATAGGCTAGCCTTTTTCGATCCCCAACTGCAATCCGAAATCAACGCGAGGGCGGTGCTACTCCGAGAACTCCGCAACGCCATCCCGCGCGGTGAACTCCGCTTGTTTTACCAGCCAGTGGTTGACGCCAGCATGCAAATCATCGGGGTGGAAGCATTGATTCGCTGGCAGCAGGACCGGCTTGGTCTTGTTGCGCCAGGCGAATTCATTCCCTTGGCAGAACAAAGCAACCTCATCATTCCCATCGGTGAGTGGGTTTTGATGGAAGCCTGCAAACAGTTGAAGGCATGGGAAACAGATGAGGTGCGCAAGAATTGGACCGTTGCTGTCAACGTCAGTGCGAAACAGTTCCATGAAGAGGAGTTTGTCATTCGAGTGCAACGCATTTTGAGAGTCAGTGGTGCGCCTGCATCTAAGCTGCGGATCGAAATCACGGAGAGCATGATGCATGTCAATCTCGGCCAGACGATTGTGAAGATGCAAATGCTGAAGACCCTTGGCGTACTGTTCTCACTCGACGATTTTGGGACAGGCTACTCTTCACTGAGTTACCTCAAATCGCTTCCGCTTGACCAGTTGAAAATCGACCGTTCTTTTGTGGCCGATGTCCTGATCGACGAGAACGACGCGGCGATTGTGCGAACCGTGATCGCGTTGGCGGAACACCTGGGACTGAATGTAGTCGCAGAAGGTGTAGAGACCATTGAGCAAATGCAGTTGCTCGTCATCTACGGTTGCAAGGCGTTCCAGGGCTATCTCTTGGGTCGGCCTGTTCCGGAGCAGGACCTTGGTCAGCAAATCGATTGTGTCTCCGCTGCGGTTAAGGCACTGGAGAAAGCCCGAAACTAGTTTTTTGTGAAGGCTTGTCTGATGAGAACGATTTCGGGGCGCGCTCAAGTAGAAGAAAAAGAGCTAGACAAACCCGAAGAGGGTGGGCGCCAGTGACGGAATTCATTACAGATCTGACCGCACCTCCGAAAATATCGTTGATTTGTTTTAGTTTTATCCAGGGCATGCTTTCTACATGTAGCCCGTCGTTCAAATTCAAACTGCTTACGGAGGTTCCTTGAAAAAGTTTGTAGCCGCTGCCTTCTTGGCCCTGACCATTGTCGGAGTCAAGGCCACCCCCGTCTTGCAGAGCATTTCCCCTTTGGCCACCAACTACACCTACGGAGCCGGAAATGATTTTTATTCGCCAGTCGGCAGCGGCGACGCTGACGTCACCGCCCAACTCTGGACGACTGGCCCAGTTTCCGGGCTTAGCGGGTGTAATGCCAGTGATTTCACCGGATTTGTGAACGGGTCCATTGCACTGATCGAACGAGGGGCTTGTACGTTTGCCACCAAGGCGAGCTACGCGTTTGCTGCGGGTGCTATTGGGGTCCTCATCTACAACAATGTGTCAGGTGGTGTGATGACATCCCCTCTCCCTTCAGACATGTATTCAGGTCCCATCTTTTACCTTTCGAACAACTTGGGAGAGGACTTTAGAAACGGTGCATCGCTTGGACTTACAGGCTATACCGTTCGCATGGCGCTTACCGAGGAAGTTACGGTGATTCCTGAACCTGGATCCCTTGCGCTGGTTGGACTTGCCATCGTTGCCCTCGTAGCGTCCCGCCGGCGCCGCACCTGAGCTAACGTTGAGGGTGAGGCATTTGTCTATCGTGACTCGCCATTGGCCAACGACTATTCCGTAACGGCAGCGGCACTGCCACGACTAACCTTGGTGGGTAGGATGTCACGAGTTTCCTATCCGCATTAGCGTTAGCTTACTTGGCGGCCCTTTTTTCCAAGTCGACCTGCACCGATGTAAGCTCCTTGACGGACTTCCGCAGTCGCTTTTTCACCTGTTTTGTGGCCTCCACGGCTTGACGAACCTCAGGCTCCTTGGAATTCAGTGGCAAGTTTTTGTCCAACACTGCATGGGCAACCGTCAACTCTTCCTCTGCGGTCACGATCTCATCGGTGACTAGCTTTGTTTTCTCCGCAACCTGTTTAAGCGACAACTCCTCAGATGGATTTTGGTCTCGGGGCTTGCTAGACATTTCTCTTCTCCGAAAACTTTTGGTGAATTAAGCCGCTGTTTGAATAAGGGATCGTCCTACGCAAAAGAGGTAGCACACCAAGTCAAATACTTTACGCCTGAATTCGTCGAGCTAGCTTTCTGACTTGCCTTAGCGACGTAGCGTACACCATGCCTATTGCGACCATCCTCATTGAGGACAGCCCGAAGATTCGGGAAGCGCTTATTCCGAGCATGCTTGAACTTGCAAATTTGGAAGTAGTGGCTATCGCGGAAACTGCGGAAGAAGGCCTACGCGTATTGAAAGCAAATACTTGGCGACTTGCTGTAGTCGATCTGTTTTTAGCGGAAGGTTCGGGAATGGAGGTTCTTCGACGCCTTTCGCCAAAGTCACATGGCCAATTCGTCGTTGTACTCACCAACTATCCTACAGGTGAAATTCGGAACAGGTGCTTAGCGTTAGGTGCTACAGCCATCTTTGACAAATCTACAGAGCTGGACGAATTTTTTGTTTTTTGTGAAAAATTATTTTCGGATTATTAAGATTTTGACTCTTTGTGGGTAAAGACTCGCGCGTTTCCGTCCCGACAATATTGGGCTACTAGCTGCCGCATGTTAGTGCCAACCCAAAACTGACCATCCTATTGCCATAGTGATGATTCCGCGCTGGCCGACGTTTAGCCGCTTTGGAACAGCCGCTTTGGGCCATTTTTGGCCGACCACGCTTCAGGCAGAATTCCCCAAATCCGGCCCTTCTCTGACGCTTCTCAGTTCGGTCAGAAAAGACGTTCACGATGTGGGAACGGAATAATCGACGGCCAGGGCTATCACGACGACTGGAGAGTCTCATGGCAGATGCAATTAGTCGAATAAAAAGCTTTATCCGTCGCCCCACCGCCAAGGGGCACTATTTGGTGCCCCAACACCTGATTGACGAAGCTTTCAATCGAGACAAGGAGGCTGCGGAGCAGTGGTTCAAGGAGGCTGGACTGGATTTAAATGTCAGCCTTTCAAACAGTGCGTACCCAATATCCAATGTGGGTCGGACTGCTGTCGTAAGCCGTCTTCGCCCAAGCCCCTCTCCATCCCGTACAGCCGGGTTTAGCGAAACTGACGACCAGCCAGTGGTCGACGCGATGGCGCAAATCAGAATCCTCTTAGCCAGATGCGAGGCCAATCAAAGTGTGCTGGTTCCCCAAAAACTCGTTGACGATGCTTTTGAGAACGATGAACAGGCCGAAAAATGGCTAGGTGTTTTTGGCTACACGCTAATCATTGGGCGTTTGCGGGGAACGCCGAGCCAGGCCACGGTTTTTTATCGACCGCCTCCCAGCGACGTGCCTGCGATAAAGAAACCGGCACGGAACAGTAAGCGAAAAGATGTGTAGGCACGATAGTCCGTCGGCCACACGCCGGCCCTCCAGGTTAAGTTCAGGCAGAAACAGTCTTACGCCCGCTTGATAGCGTCACAACCGGAGCTTCGGTAAGCAAGCTGCCCCCTGCTGCAGTTGAAACTTTCAGCAAAGTTTTTCGGTACGGCACAGCGATATCACGCATTCCGTGACAGCCAGGGCCTAGGCGTCCTTTAAGGATTCTTCCCCACTGATTTCAGATGAATCCGCTGTCAGAAGCCTCGCAATCAAAGCCATCGATTGGCAACCATTTGACTAAACCGGATACTCCTTTTAAAGACCCAACCGCCAGCCTAACTTTGTAATCTCAAGAGAGCTCTTGAGTCTGATTAGGTATTGAAGTCTTTCAAGACCGTGATTTGCGAATGCACCTGACTCAATAGCTTCTCCGTAGCATCATCCAATCCAGTACCCGCATACGTCAAGACGAGTAAGGTGAGAGGATGAACCTGCATCGCCTCCGCCAGTTTTTCCACCATGTTCAAGGTGGGAGACTTCACGCCTTGCTCCAGGCTACCTATATATTGCTTACTGGCCGCCCCTGCCAAATCGTATCGCTGTAGTTGAAGAGTGGTTCGAGTGAATCTCAACGCTCGCCCAAAGGGGCTGGAGCGGCGGGTGTAGGCACGCGTCATGGGATGCAGCAGCGGTAGTTTGACAACAAAGCAGAATTGACTGGGAACACAGCATTATTTGCCACCAAACGACAGCACAGAGGGGAAACTTTCGGTCGGCTATAGGATTTTGCGGACAGACCACGACCGCGTCATGCTTTCTGTCGTACCAATAGTCTTTTCCCTCGAATACGCTCAAAAATAGGAAAAATCCGCAAAAGACTTTGACAATCCACCAAGATACAGCACCTCAACAGTTCAGCCCATTCTTTTGGAAATTTTCCACTTAGGAGTTTTGAGATGAAGAAGTATGTGATTGCATTGGCCACGACGTTGTGAGCGGTCACTGCCTTGGCCAGCGACCCCTTGCCCTCCTGGAACGACACCGGGCCGAAAAAGGCCATCGTCGAGTTTGTCGAGAAAGTCACCAAACAAGGCTCGGCCGACTTTGTGCCAGTGCCCGAGCGTATTGCTACCTTCGACAACGACGGCACGCTATGGGCCGAGCAGCCTATCTACTTTCAACTGGCTTTTGTGCTCGACCGCATCAAAGTAATTGCGCCCCAGCATCCCGAGTGGAAAACCAAAGAGCCTTTTGCGTCTGTGCTGAAGGGCAACCTGAAGGGCGTGATGGCGTCAGGGGAAAAAGGGGTTGTGGCACTGTTGGCGGCCACCCATGCCGGCATGACCACCGACGAATTCGAGCAAGCCGTCAACGACTGGGCCGTCAACGCCAAGCATCCCAAGACCGGAAAACCCTATACCGAGATGGTTTACCAACCCATGTTGGAACTACTAGCCTATCTGCGTGACAACGGTTTCAAGACTTTCATTGTTTCCGGTGGTGGCATTGAATTCATGCGGCCCTGGGTTGAACGTGTGTATGGCATTCCGCCCGAGCAAGTGGTGGGCTCATCGGGTGGTTTGAAGTTTGAGTTGCGTGGCAATGTGCCAGTGCTCGTCAAACTGCCAAGCCTGGTATTAAACGACGACAAGGAAGGCAAACCTGTGGGCATCCAACGTCACATCGGCCGCCGCCCCATCGCCGCCTTTGGCAATTCGGACGGTGACCTGCAGATGCTGCAGTGGACCACCGCAGGCAGTGGCGCACGTTTTGCACTTTACGTGCACCACACCGACGCCGGCCGTGAATGGGCCTACGATCGCAAGTCGCACATCGGCAAGCTCGACAAAGGCTTGGATGAAGCCACCGCCAAGGGCTGGACCGTAGTTGACATGAAAAACGACTGGAAGAAAGTCTTTCCTGTGGAACCTTGAATGAAGTGGGATGTCGTTGGCAAAGTGAGGCGGTGAGGCACAAAGAATCGGCTTCAAGCTTGCTGTCACCCTGACGCTCTTTTTCGTGACCAATGATTGCTATGGCGATAGGCGTAAGGCAGTATGGGCGGCAATTCATCTGTGCCGTAAGCAGATGCTAGGGAAGCACCACGCTATGAGCTGATATCTCCAATTTATATTTTTCAGCTCCAACCCGACATTGAAGGATGCGCACGCAAATACTGCTGTCAATCTAGCCTCCAGCTTCAGAGAAAGCGGAATAAAAAAGCCCGCAGTTTGCGGGCTTTTTTTGTCTGGCACTGACAGGTTAGATTTTGCGTTTCCGTGCCGCAGCCATACCCACCAAGCCAAGTGCAATCAACATCAGCGAATTGGGTTCAGGCACTTCTGTGACCTGAATGCCAACCGGGTCGCGAGCCCACACCGAGATGTGAGAGAAGTCCTGCGCCTTGCCGTTCTTGTTCAGGAAATCGTCGGTATTCCAAGTGCCCGTGAAGGAATAGGGTGTTGTGTAATTAAAGCCAGCAATGCTGCCGGCCAGCGTATTGAAGTCAAAGTCATAGACGGCAAATCGGTCACTGGCCTTGATGACAAACGCCAGATGGTCAAACGAGTTTCTACCCAGAACAGACTGAACTTGGTCGATGATGTCGAGGGAGGTTTCGAGCGACCAAGTCCCTTGCGTACAGTCGCCGACACAATTCATTTTGACATCCAGAATGCTAGCGAGGTCAAGGGGCTTGTCATAGGCATCCATGACAAATGAGCTACCACTGCCGTTCGTGGTTTTGCCCAAGTAAATCCAGCCTGGGTCGGTATAGGTACCGTTTTTGTCCAAGTCCAGCATCGGTGAAGGGTTCGCTGGGTTGTTGAACCACGTGGGGCTCAAAACACCGGCCTGCCCATTCAGCAAGCCATCGTTTAGCTGCCCAATGTTGGGATTCGGGTTGTTAAATGGGTTGCCGGAATCGTTGCCGGTGTACAGGCCAACGCAGCTGGTCGCATTTTGACTGCCGGAGAAAATCGTACCTGCACCATTCAGCGGGCTGATTTCAACCGAATTAATCGTAAATGAATTGACGCTACACGGGGCCTTCGGTAGCAGTGTCGGAAGTGTCGGTGCCGCCGAAGCGGTGGACGGAAGAAGGCACACCAGAGCAGCAGCGGGGACAGCGCAACGGAGTGCTTTGAGGACGTTCATCTTGGTAGCCTTTTTTGGAATGCTTGTAATGCACCAAGATGCAAAATTCGCACCAGCTTGGTGGTGACGATGTAACCAATTGATTTCAAATGTAATTTTTACTTTCAATTCGCACCAAAAAATGTCTATGTTAAAAATATCGACATGCAAAGAATTGTGCGTAACGCTAATTGCGAAGCGTTCTTATTGCTATTAATTTATGTTCAAGCATAAGAGTAAATGTTACGCACCAAGTTGAGGCGTAGCCGAGGCAGACATTGGTGCCATTGCATTGCCAAGTTGCTTGCTCGTACGAAAACCCGTTGTAGCCCTCCGTCCTTTTTGTCGGACGCACGCCAGTGTCTACAACCAAGGTGCCCGGTCAGTCACCCTTCATCAATGGATGGTGCCTTGCGCTGGTCTTGACCCGATGTCGGCCCATGCCGCGCCTTGCCGTGAGTGCTCAAACCTCCTATTCTTCCGCGTAGGGTGCCTAGTAAGGTGATCACGACCACCGCCCTTCTGGAAGTCCCGGAAAGCATGCATGACGATGGGCACTCGCCACTGTGTTTTCAAACTGGTCGTTTTGGCCGGGGTTTATGCAGCGCAGCCGGAAACGCACCCTAAAGGAGATTTCGTGATGAGACACTTGATTACCGCAGCCCTGCTCGCGGCTACGACGTTGGGCAGCTTGGCCGCTGACGTCGATGTCAATATCGGCTCCGGCCGAATCCAGGCCCCTGGCGTCTCCATAACCTTTGGCAGCCGTGACAACCGGGGCTACTACTGGGATGGCTACGAGTACCGGGACCCAACTTACTGGAAGCAACACAACGGCAATAAGGGCCAGAAGTACTACACCGGGCAGGGTAATGGCAAGGGCAACGGGGGTTGTCCACCGGGTCAGGCCAAAAAGGGTAATTGCTGAACGCCGCGCAAATCGGGGCGCCTCATGCGCCCGGCGTCCGCCTAGTCTTAATTGGCTGGACCCAGCCAAAGTGTGTGATGACCGTTAAGTTCCTGTTCAAGATCCGCATGCGAAGAACTCCAACTAGCCTGAAACGGCCACCATTGAGTGGTGGCTCGCCGCCAAATGCTGTGATTCAACGCATTCACGGTGACGAGAATCAATGTCAAGCAGGCATCTGTGTGCTGCGGTGGTGCTGCGCGGCCCTTCAGTAGATTGAGCAGACTCTGACTTCAGCGCCTGGCAAGGCGTTGGATGGTTTGTACGCCGGCTCGCATTTTGTCGGCAGCAGACGAGTTGGCTGAATGAACGCAGATATGAGGTGGTTTGAATCCGCGGACCACAACCGCCTCTTCTATCCACAGAATCACGTCGTAGCCAGTGCCATGTGTATCGTCCCCAAGGTCATGATCAAGACTGATTTCCTCGACGGCCCCGGTTTCAAGTAGCTGGATGGCTTCTTCAGGCCAATAGACTCTGTGCCACCCCTCTGGGGTGGGGCGCTCATCATCGAGGAATACCCTCATCTTTTGGGGTCGCTCATTCATCCAATCTCGTGAGTAACTTAACACGGCGTCATTGCTCCATCTTGGGGCACGGTGGGAAAAGTCCGGTTTTGGCAGATAGTACCTATTCATCAGTTACCTGCCAACAACTGCAACCAGCCGGAAGCAGTCGGCTTCGGGGACAGCTTTGCAGCGAAAGCCGCCACTTAGCCGTCGCCCTCGAGTGCGTACTTAGGGCCCTGAGCAGTCCCCCGACTATGCGCAAAGCGGCCTTTCCCAGCTCGCGTATTAGCGGGCCTCGAGCTCTTAAACCATCCGAACCAATAGACCTAACAGCCCTGCGGCTGCAATAACAGGGACGACCCCAATTTTGTAACGGATGAGCGCGACGGCTGCGGCCAGTCCCAGTAGCAACGAAGTCCAATCAAAACGTCCAGCGACACCGTTGGGCCACAACACGTGATAGGCGAAGAACACCGCGAGGTTAGCAATGACGCCGACCACCGCAGCTGTAATGGCGGTCAACGGTGCGGTGAACTTCAAATTTCCATGGGTCGATTCGATGAACGGCCCTCCCAGCAGAATGAAGAAGAAGGACGGCAGGAAGGTGAAGAAGGTCACCACAGTGGCAGCCACCGCGCCACCCAACGCCAGCGAGTCCTCGCCAAAGATGGCTTTTGTCCAGCCACCGACGTAGGCCACGAAGGACACCACCATGATGAGCGGGCCAGGCGTCGTTTCACCCAAGGCCAGTCCATCCATCGATTGAGGGGCGGTGAGCCATTGGAACTGGTCCACAGCGCCTTGGTAGACATAGGGCAACACGGCATAGGCGCCACCAAACGTCATGAGTGCGGCCTTGGTGAAGAACCAGCCCATCTGAACCAACACTGCGTCGAAGCCGTACACCGCTGCCAACAAACCTAATGCGACCGTCCAGATGGCGACAAACGTCACGCAGACCTTCACTAAATGGCCCCACGAAAACCTGGCGTGTGGCGGTGTGGGTGTGTTGTCGTCAATCACGGCCGACGAGGCCGGGGCCGAGGCATTCAATTTTCCGTGGGCACCGGCGCCGCTGAACGCCTCGGGCTTGAGTCGTCCACCCGCGTATCCGGCCATGGCCGCCACTGCCACGATGAGCGGGAACGGAACACTCAGCGCAAAGATGGCGACGAAGGCGGCGATGGCGATGCCCCACAGCCAGCCGTTGCGCAAGGTTCTGGAGCCAACCCGGTAGGCCGCCTGGACCACCAGCGCTGTGACCGCAGGCTTGATGCCGTAGAAGATGCCAGCGACCACCGGCACGTCACCGTGCGCCATGTACAACCACGACAAGCCCATGATGATGAACAGCGACGGCAGTACAAACAGGCCCCCGGCAAGGATGCCGCCCCACGTGCGGTGCATAAGCCAACCAATGTAGGTCGCCAACTGTTGCGCCTCCGGTCCGGGCAGCAGCATGCAGTAGTTCAGTGCATGGAGGAAGCGCCGCTCGGAAATCCAGCGGCGGCGCTCCACCAGTTCTTCGTGCATGAGCGCGATTTGGCCCGCTGGGCCACCAAAGCTGATGAAGCCCAGCTTTAGCCAGAAACGCAGGGCTTCAGAAAGAGATATAGAGGCAGGAGTCGTCGGCTCGGCGACAGGCAAAGAGGTGTCCACAGAAGCTCCATAGGGCATTTCCAGCACTTGGACGGGACACCGTCTACTCCTAGAACAGGTTCTAGAAGCCGGGAGGCTGCTTTCCCGATGGACAGATATTAGCGTAAGTCAGGAGCTGCAACGAGGGTGACGCACTCATGAGGCAAATCTGCCATTGTTAAAAGGCCGCTTTCGGTAGCGAAAGGTGAATGACCGGTCATGGCCGAGGTGAGGCATCGTACCCGCAGCTCCAGTTGGGCCCTAAACGGCACTTGGAATTCTCCCAAGTCGATATTGAATGAGGGCATAAAGTTGCTCCAGGACGTCGGTCGTGGGCAGAGCAACTTCGTCCTCCCCAAGTTACGTTCGGTGTCTTCGAAAAGGGCTTACTTAGCTCGTCAAGGATTTTCTCGAGTCTGACTATCGAAAGTGCGCCGTGCCTCTCGGAAGTCTTCGGCGTTTTCGACGACCCAAGTCCAAATGGGGACATGCGTGTCAACAACGCCATCCCTAGGGGAGTTAGCTCGTACTCCACACGGAGCGGCTTTTCATCGAACTCTCGCCGAAGCAGAAGGCTTAGCAGTGCCGGCGGCACTGTTAGCTAAACGTTTTGAGATTCTTTTGCAGAAAGAAGCTGAATGGCTTATCGGTCGCAACCTGAACCGCAGTTCGCAAAGCTTCAAGGTGACCTAACTCGCTGTGAATTAGGTAGGCCAGGGCAGCCATTTCCGACATGTTCTTTATAACCCGTGCGTCCTCCGCATCGAAACTCTTCTTCCCTTGTGAGGTGACCCACACGGTCCCCACGGGAAGGCTCTGCACGTGGAAAGGTGCTATTAAGATTTCCCGAATAGGTGGAGATATGCGCGCGGCTGATTTGTAAGCCTTACCAGGTGCCACCATCAACATTATCGAGTCAGCGCTGAGGACTGGACCGGAGGGACTTTCGTCGTATCGAACCGTGCTGCCCAGGTACTGGCTGCACGAGCCTGCCGCCGCTTCCCACAAGAGCACATGATGGCCCGCAAGGCGCCCCAGCAAACTCACACCGGCAGAGTCTGCCTCCGTCAGCTGAAGCATCGAAAATGCCAACACGTCAAGCGCTATTTCAGGGGTTTCCCTCAACGCTTTGACGACGGAGGTGGTCATTTCCATTTCTGTCGCAAGGTCGGGTTGCTTACGGGGTCGCTTATTCAGCCGGTCATTGGCGATGACATCTTGAAATGCCAAAGGAAATTCGGGAAAGTGAGTTACGAACTGCTGCATCTTCACCTTTCAAGAAGGGCACTCCACAGTTTCCACTTGCATCAGTGCCATGACGCACCGGAGGGCCAAGACGGCCAAGAGACTGACTAACATACCGCAGAGTTTGGCGAGTGGGTAAGAGGATATCTACCAAACAATTGGGCAGATGCCAGCTCCCTTACGGCTCCTCAGGCAAGTCCGTATGGCTAAACGTCAGCTCTCTTGCCTTGACCACACTGTGCCATCGCACGATGTCCTCAGAGTGGCTAGTAAACAAGTGCCCCACGTTCTCCAGCGCTTCGATTTATGAAATCGTTCGCTTAGATACGAGCAATTCTGAAAGCGCTGACACGTCCAACGGCTTATGTAGAAAGTGGTCGAATGCCCGTTCACGCCTCGCGTTGGCCAGCGCCATAATCTTTTCCGATACCGCGATGAGTACCGGGAACGAGCGCTGGGGAAACGCACGACGCACGGCCCGGGCAAACTCGTTTCCGCTCATGCCAGGCATCTCGAGGCTCACAATAATCACGTCAGGGGGTTGGCTTAATGCCGCCGACAACGCTTCCTGGCCACTATAAAAAGGCTGACACCTTGCTTGCGGGGCTCTTTGACTCAGCGTCATGGCCAATGCGTCAACGGCCCCACGGTCGTCGTCGAGCAGCAGAATGTTCAGTGATGTCATATCGGATTTTGGATTTCTGGTTTCCCCGGGACAGAAGCCCTATCACCACGTGAAGGTCACCTGTAGGACATCCACATAGCTGCCAGGGGACAGATTGCCCGGGTTCGTCTTGTTGATACGGCCATGCACCGGAAGTGCCATCGGCATTCCGTTGCTCGGCAACGTAAAACCGACTGGGGCAGCATTCGCGGGGTAGGCCGTTTTGAGAGCCGCATCGCTATAGACCTCGTAGGGAAGGAAGTTTTCGCCCTGCTTCACAGCACGCGACCCGGTCCCAATGGAGGTCCCTTGCCCCGCGTTGTTCCCCGGGCTCACGGAGACCGAAAGGGATGTGATTTCTGGAGAGCAGATGATTTCAGTATTGTCGCCGCTGCCCGCGGAACCTGCAGTGACGACGCCAGTGAAGCCACGTGGTTGAACGCCAAAGTCCAAGGTCTCTAGTCCTGGGGAACGTCCCGCCGGAGCCGCGGCGCTCTTGATAAAGCACCCACCGTAAAGCACCATCTTGGCGAGCAGCTGGCCGGAAGTATTGCCAGCGGGTTGTGCGTGAAGACTGACCAGGACCGCGCCCAGGGTCACAACGGCAACTGTTGCAGCCGCATAATTTCTACAATTCATATGAACACCGTCAATCACATGACGATGCGTCCCTCAGTGTCGCCAACCCACCTTGGATGTGGGGGCTTGGGCTATAGGCCGGCAGGGGAACCTTCATCCATCCGGAGTCGTCGGTCTTCTTCAACCCGATAGCCCAAATTATGTGGGCAAGGAGCTGACAACTGTGTCCCAATTGTTAAATCACAACCGACATACGGCGCAGCGCCTGACAAGTTCACATCAAATCCGGTTCGTCCCCTGAAGCCAACAAGCTGCTTGCGGAACTTCCGGTCTCGCACTGGGCGTCAAGCCAGCACCAGCCATCGACTAACACCGCATGATTAAGAGTCATTCGCGGTGTCCAAGTTGCAAGCCCGTAAGCTATCGTTTGAGCAGGTCCGCATCGGGTGAGCTCCGCAAGGTTTAGCTTTATGACAGCCTCGAAGCTTTTCTTAGCGTTTACCCACTTGCTCGCTCAACTCCTTCTGGGCACTCTCAAGCGCAGCATTTGCATCCTCTAACTGCTGACTTGATTCTTCCAACTTTTTTTCTAGCACCTCGGTACGCTCGATGGCAGCATTAACGTCGGCCGAACGAACAGAATCGGCCACCTGAGTGTCAAGAACGGCATGGACTACCTTCAACTCAAGGGCTGCGTCCTGGATGTCACCAGAAACCTTGCGGTTCGTCTTTAACACGCTGGCGACCACTGGCTGTGCCTTGGATGGGCGTACGATTCTTTTGGGCATAAGGCAATTTTACGCCGATGTAATTTGTAGATGCCGCGTCTGCTGCACTTGGACGAGTCACTTCGTCGGCTCAATATTAAGGAGGAAACCCGCGGTCCTTCGTAAAACCAGTCGTCTGTTGACGTCACTTGAGAGTAGTCGAAGGTGAGGAGCCGCTGCTTCAAGGATAGGATTTTTTCCTACAAAGAAGGTTTTGGAGCACCGTCAAAATCCAGCACCCGATGAGCCGCAGCCGCCAGCAAACATTAACCTTCCGGTTCAGCCCATGCATCTTAAAGCCATCATTGTGGAGGACAGCTCGACTATCCTCGAGACGCTCATCCCTGCCATGTCGGAATTGGCCAACCTCGAGGTGGTTGCGATAGCCGGAACGGCGGCCTCCGCCATCAATGCCCTCGCCCAGTACGCAAACGACTGGGACGTGGTGGTTGTAGACCTGTTTCTAAAGCAAGGTTCTGGTCTTGAAGTGCTGAGAGCATGCAAAGTGCGAAAGATGAACCAAAAAGCCATCGTCTTGACGAACTACGCCACGGCGGACATTCGACGAAGTTGCCTGGTACTGGGGGCAGACGCTGTTTTCGACAAGTCCACAGAGCTGGACAGATTTTTTGACTTTTGCAATTCGCTCGGGAGTTCCAGGCAAAAGAATGGTTCTGGCCTTGGAGATATAGCCTCGTAACCCAAATCCGTTTATAGACTCGGCCCTGTTGAATGGCGACGAGGAGGCTTCCGACTATTCGAGCGTTTTAGGGCATCCCTATTTCATGGGAGAGGCAAGCGAACGGCAGCAGGCGTAACCGCCGCATTTAGGCCTCACCGGTTTTGCTCTTGGGTCTGGCGGCCGAACGTTGAGTATTGTCAGAGGCCCGTCATCTAAAGTTGCTTGAGCTTTGCCTCTTGCCAATATTCGCTGAGTGCTCGACCCGCCACGCGAAACCGCTCGACCAAAATAACCTCATCGCTTGATAGCACGCGAAGCGGCGACGTTATCGGTTGGCCGGTAATCAGATAAGTGACATCGACGCCATGGGATGCCAGGGCTTCAAGATAGTCCGTATTCGGCTTTCGTGCGCCGGCTTCATAGTGACTCTGCGAGATTCTTCCCACGCCACCCATTGCTCCAAACTTGGCTTGGGTTAGACACCAATCTCTGCGAACCGCTGTTAAACGCTCTGGATCTTCCGCGCCAGGAGATCGATGTGGAAATCACCGGTAACCGTCCAGACCAGATGCTGACCAATGTCTTCTTCAACCCAGGCTGCGATGGCGCAAAGTTTGACTACGGTTATCGGGGGACGCCGTTTGCCGTCCAGCTCGGGTTCGACGCCTCTGAGGCGTTCCACACATACTCAATTGAGTGGTCACCTGACGAGATCAGATGGTTCGTCGACGATCTCCTTGTGCATCGGAGAGTGATCTGGGACCCTACGCCGATTCCAGATCTGCCCATGACTCTGCATTTCAATACCTGGCCGACACGTTCCGAGGAGCTTGCGGGACGACTTGTGCGCGAGTCTTTGCCGGCCGTCGCTGCTATTCGGCGAATCGCGGTGGATGCAAACAGCGCTGACGGTCAGGGCGATGCCACCTCGGTTAGGGAAGACTTGGGGCGGCTGGTCGATAACGCGCCAGAAGGTTTGCCGCCATCAAAGCGCGATGTACCTGCTCATTGGGATGCCCATGTGAGAGATGAAACCTATTGATCAAGCAAGGTCGGTGACGCAAACGCACTGATGATTTGCTCCATGTGAAGGCATCACGGACTGAGGGAGGCCCCTCGGCACTCTCTGACTTTCCAGGGACGCTTTCAGCGACGGGTGTTCGGTGAGGTCAGCGGTATGGTTCTTCACCCGAGCCTCACTGAGTCAAATTCAATTTCAGACCGCATATCGACTTTGCAGCGATTGCAGTCGATCACGGTCGAGACTCGGACGGCAGGTTTGGGGCCTAAAGCAGAGACTTCCTTTACCAAGAACAAGGACGGCAAGCGGGATACAGTTTGCATTCAGGGCGCAAATGGCGGCTGGCGCACCCACCTATGGTTGGGCATTCTTCATCTCCCTTATTTATGAATGGGGATGAAGGATGTCCGTTATCGCTTGTTCTTCGCTAGTACCACCTTGCGCCAAGTCTCAAGGTCGTTCAAATCGGAGGTCATGTCGGCCGGCTCGGGGATGGGAATGTTTGCCTCAGGCGCTCCGTCGTGCCCGGTGTAGTTCGAGCACTTCGTCATGCCCGCCGTCACGGGAGCCACGTCGTCGGGAGCCACTGAGACTTTACCCAGCCCCATGGTCGATACGCCTCGCTGGAAGCGCTGCACTACCTTGTTGAACAACACTTCCTCAACGCCTCGCTCCCAGGCCATGCGTAGGTCGCTGTAAAAGTCGCGAGCATGCAAGTTGTAGCTTGGGTCATTCGCCTTCCTTAGCCGCTCACAATTGACCTGTTTGTTCCGCAGCAGTCCGACGCGGTCTTTGGTGGCCGATCCAGCGAATGGAAGGCTTACATCAGCCACGCCGAAGCCCTCTGCTGTTTTCGTGAGCGTCAACGCCATCGGATCTCCCCCTGCGACCACGGTATCAGCCATCAGCGTGCTCAGGAAGAAGATGTCGTGTGTGAAGACGACTACCTGGCGCTCCTGAGCCTCTAAGGCAAGCCGCTTGGCGACTCGCTCGCGCCGCACGTGGTCCAGGGATGAGACCGGGTCGTCGAAAACGATGCCGCCAGAACCCTTTCCAAGTCGAACCTCTGCTAAGAAAGACGCCAGCGCAATAGCGCGCTGCTCGCCCTCGCTGAGCACGTCCGCCGGGGAGCCTCCTCCGTCGGTTTCGAGGACTAGCTTGAAGGTTGTCTTGGCCCTGGCAGAACTGGGTCGCATCGCGACCTTGATGTCTTGGACGCCCAGCGTCCGGAGCTCCGCCGTGAGGGCGTCAGCTACCTCCTGACTCGCCATCGTATTTGTCAGGTCGGTCGATTTGCGCGAGATCGCAGCGGTGGCTGTGGCGGCCGCGCACTGGCCCAGAGTCGCGGCCAGCTCGAATGCTTGGACCGCGTGGAGCGCCGTATCCTTGAGCGCGGCCAGTTCCTGGCGGGCACGCAACTCCCCGTACTCTTTTTCCATCTTCGCCCGCTCTTTCACGTCCACCGACTCGTCGAGCGCGACTGCTTGCTCCCGTAAATGTCCAGCAAGGGTTCTCAAGCCAGCCGTCGGGCTGTCGGAGAGCGCGGGAAGGGCATCCCACGGCTGACCCGTGTTTTGGGTCGCCGCCCTGATGATCGCGTCACGTCTTGCGACCACAGCGGGCTGCAGATTGCCACACGCCTGGATAAGGTTGGGAAGATCTCCCAGATCGTGTCGGAGGGCTTCGTCGAACAGTAGATCCGTGGGCGCGTCCCTGGCCGCCCGGAAGGCCTCCTCCGCCGCCGCGCGTGCGGCGGCGGCCAGGCTCGCGGCTTCTCCCTTAATGAAATCATCGAACGCGGCGAAGCGTGCGGAGCCGGCCACGCCTAGAGTGTTTTGGCAGAGCGGGCAGCGGTCCTCTGCGTCAAGATGGGGAAAATCGCATACGGGAAGCGAGGTAGTACAGAAATCGCGGGCCGCTTGGAACATCGCGCCCCATGGCTCGCCAAATGTTCCCTCCAAGGCGTCGAGGGCCTGGAACTTCTTCGCGGCCGCTTCTGCCATCCCCTTGGCAATGCTGGATTTCTCGATCAAGCCGCGTAGCGCGAAGGCTTTGTGATCGGATAGTGCATCTTCCATCTTGGCCGCGCGATTCGCGAGGCCCTCCACTCGCGACGCCCTCGCGCGCAACTCGGTCGCCCGCTTCTTCGGGTCAGCCTCGGCGAGCGTCTTTGCGAGGAGCTCCGAACGCTCCGCCTCGGCTTGCGACATATCGGCGAGACGATTGATATCCTGCTTGCTAGTCTTGGCCGAGAGCCCGGCGACAAGCCTCCCAGCCTCGGTAGGACTTTGAGCGAGACGCTGGAACGGTAGCAAGTTGGGTTGGTTGGCCTGTTGTTCTTTCGCTGCTCGTTCCTTGAGCGCGATGCAAATCTGTGCAAGGCTGGCTAGGATATCGAGGCCATAGGGCGCATAGGCGAAGTCGCCGTGGTTGTCTACGTAGGCCCGGGCGCAGGCCGAGTCGAATATGGCGATGCAGGATAGTTCGACCGGCGCTGCAACGCCTTCGGCCCAGGCGAACTCGGTGGCCGCTCCGCTCACGAGGGCATCGAACTTGGCCGAGGGCACCTCGCGCTTGGCCTTAGGGAGGTAGACGTTGCCGTGTATCTTCTCGGACTGGTCCCTAGCCCGGCACGCCTGCTTTAACACTCGCGAGTAGCCCGACTTGCCAGCGCCGTTGTCGCCGTAGATGACCGTGAGGCCTGCAGGGGCGATTGGGAGAGACTTACCTGCCGCGAGCGCGTTAACGCCGCGGAGATCTCTAATGGCGGTGAGCTGCACGGCGCCCGCTTCTACGTGCGGTGCGGCGACCTGCTCTGGAGTGAGGACCCGGGCCTGTGTGCTTTTGGGATCAGCGATTCCCTTGCTAGCCTTAAGCAGGGCGTAGATATCGTCTAAGTCGGCGGCGGTCGGAGTTGGCCGCTCGTATAGGACCGCGATGGCATGGCGCTGCCATGCCGGTAGGCTTTCGGACCACTTTTGAATCGCCGCTAGGATCGTCATCGAGAATCTCCTCCGCTCATTAGTTTGGATGAGATGCTACGACACACTGCGGGATTGAGGTGGAAGCAGCCTCATTCCAGTAAGCCGCCATGAGCGTAGGTCCGCCAATGGTCGCTATGGGCGCACTACAGTCGCCGGAGTTCTTCCGCTAACCGTCTGCAACCAGCCTGAAGCGGCCGAAGTGCCAGTCGGCTCTGCAGCGATAGCAGTCCGTCGTGGACGTGTCGCGACAGCAAAATGACAAGCCAACAGCAGTCTTTCGCGGAACGAGCAATTCAGTCACGCCAGGCCAAGCTGTTTTCTCAGACTGGCGTCTACAGGGCCAGCGGGGAGATAGCGGCGCAACTTGCTCAAGATGGACGCTTGCCCGCCTGGTGTACGGCGCATGCGCCAAGGGCCCAGTGCCGCCTCGACAATGGTGTTGGCCACTACGGAAGGCGCGGGCGCGTTGTTCACATTCGCAGAGAACACGCGTGCCACCAAATCACGTTCACCGTCATAGGCTGCAATCGTGGTGCTTGCGTGGGGCGAGTTGGCATCCAATTGGGTCTTGGTGTAGGACGGTTCCACCAGCGTCACGCGAATGCCAAACTGGCGCACCTCATGGTCCAGCGTTTCTGAGAGCCCTTCTACGGCATGTTTGGAGGCGGAATACACGCCCATGTAGGGCGCGGGCAGAAAGCCCAGCACCGAGCTGACGTTGACGATGCGGCCTTCACGTTGCCGCCGCATGTGCGGCAGCACCGCCTGGGTCATGCGCAAGATACCGAAGACATTGGTGTCAAAAACCGAAGCGGCTTCAAGGGGCGTGGTTTCCTCCACCGCCCCGATCAAGTTCGTCCCCGCATTGTTGACCAGCACGTCGATACGCTTGACCTGATCGAAGATCTTTTGAACCCCATGCCCGACGGACAACGGCTCCCGAACGTCCATCTCGATGAGCTCCACACCCGGCACTTGTTCCGCCCTGCGCAGGCAACGCACAGTACCAAACACCCGGCACCCCTTGGCGGCGAACTGCAGTGCGGCTTCCCGGCCAATACCCGAGGACACCCCCGTGATGAGAACAACTTTCGCATTTGTCATGCCGATTCCTTTTTCAGTGTGAAGGGGTGGACAAGGCGTGGTGCGGTGGCGCAACCGCAACCGCTGAAGTTCCGCTGCCGGGTTTGATGCGAAACCAGATGGCGTACATTGCCGGCAAGAAGACCAGCGTGAGCACCGTTCCGGCCAGGGTGCCGCCAATCAGGGTGTAAGCCAGCGTTCCCCAGAACACCGAATGGGTGAGCGGGATGAAGGCGAGGATCGCAGCCAAAGCGGTCAAGATCACCGGGCGGGCACGCTGCACCGTGGCTTCGACCACCGCATGGAACGTGTCCAACCCCTCTTGCTCGTTCTGGTGGATCTGCCCAATCAAGATCAAGGTGTTGCGCATCAGGATGCCGGAGAGCGCCACCAATCCGACGAGCGCATTGATGCCAAAGGGCTGCTGAAACAGGATCAAGGTGGGCACCACACCGATGAGCCCGAGTGGGCTGGTGAGAAACACCATCACCATGGCGGAGATCGACCGTACCTGGAAGATCAGAATGATCAGGGTGATGGCGAGCATGATGGGGAACAGCGGCAACATCGCGGCCGTGGCTTTTCCGGACTCTTCAATGGAGCCGGCCTCCTGGATACGGTAGCCGCTCGGCAGCTTGTCCATGATCGGTTGCAGCTGCTTCGTGATGGCGGCCGACACATCCGGCGGCTGCAAGCCATCGGCGATGTCGCCACGTACCGTGATCGTGGGCATCCGGTCGCGGCGGCGCATGATGGGCTCTTCCATGCGCACTTCAACCTTGCCCAATTGCGACAGCGGAATGCGCTGCCCGTTGGCGCCGGCCAAGGTGAAGTCGGCGATCTTGGCGGGGTCGAGCCTGTTTTGGCCCGCCGAACGCGCCACCACCTGCACCGTACGAATGTCTTCACGCACGGTGGTGACCGGGGCACCGCCCAACAGGAATTGCAGTTGCTGGGCCACGCTGCTGGAAGTCAGCCCAAAGGACTGCAACCGGTCCTGTTGCAAGCTGAGATGCAACATGGGGGTACGCGTGCCCCAGTCGGAGTTGACCGTGCGCATCATTGGGCTGGCGTTGAGCACCTGCTGGACTTCGGCCGCAATGCGGCGCAGTTGGTCTGGATCAGGTCCGCTCACCCGGTAGGCCACCGGGAAAGGCGAATACGGGCCGAACACCAGTTGTGTGACACGCACCTGCGCCTCAGGCGCTAGGCCAGCTGCAATGGCCTCGCGCAGCCGCATTTTCAAGGTCTCACGTTCGTCCTGGCTGTCGGTGCGGACGACGATTTTGGCAAACGAGGGGTCTGGCAGTTCCGGGCCCATGGCCAGGTAAAACCGGGGCGCACCTTGGCCGATATAGGCGGTCACGATCTTCGACTCGTTCTGCTGGGCCAGCCAAGCCTCAACCTTGGCGGTCGCCGCGCTGGTTTGGGCGATCGCCGTGCCATACGGCATCTGCACTTCGACCAACACCTCAGGCCGATCCGATACCGGAAAGAACTGCTTCTTGACCACGGCCATGCCCAGCACAGACAACACAAAAAGCGAGATCACCGAAACGGCCACCAGCCACTTGCGGGCAATCACGCGCGCGAGCACCCGACGGAAGCGGTTGTAGCGCGGCGTGTCATACATGGCACCGTGGCCGCCTTCGACCTTCTTCAGATCGGGCAAGAGTTTGACGCCCAGATAAGGTGTAAAAACCACCGCGACCACCCACGACGCGATCAGCGCAATGCCGACGATCCAGAACATGTTGCCGGTGTATTCCCCCGCAGTGGAGGCCGCAAAACCATTGGGCATGAAACCCACCGCTGTGACCAGCGTGCCGGACAACATGGGTGCAGCGGTATGGCTCCACGCATAAGCAGACGCATCGACGCGGCTGTAGCCCTCCTCCATTTTCACGACCATCATTTCGATGGCGATGATGGCGTCATCGACCAACAGGCCGAGGGCCAGGATCAGCGAACCCAAGGTGATGCGGTCGAAGTTCTTGCCGGTGGCCGCCATCACCACAAAGACAGCCGCCAGCGTGAGCGGAACGGCAGCGGCCACCACAATGCCCACGCGCCAGCCCATGCTGACGAAGCACACCACCATCACCACCAACAGCGCCGCGAAGAACTTGACCATGAACTCATCGACGGCGGAGCCGATGTTGACGGCCTGGTCGGTGACTTTCGACAAACTCATGCCCAAGGGTAGCTCGGCGTTGACGCGGCCAATCTCGCCATCCAACGCAGCCCCCAGTTCGCGCCCGTTCCAGCCTTCGCGCATCACGATGCCCAGCAACAACGCGGGCTCGCCCCCGTTGCGCACCATGAAGGATGATGGGTCTTCATAACCGCGCTCAACGCTGGCAATGTCCGAGAGCTTCAGCGTGCGCCCTTGCGCGACAACCGGTGTGTCGCGGATCTTCTTCAGCTCGTCAAATGCCCCGTCCAGGCGAACGAACACCTGAGGCCCCTTGGTCTCAATAGAGCCCGCCGGGGTCAACGCATTCTGGCTGTGCAATGCGGCAAACACATCCTGCGGGCTGAGCCCCAGTGTCGCCAAACGCTCGTGCGAAAACTCAATGAAGATGCGCTCCGGCTGCTCGCCGATGATGTTGACCTTCTTGACGCCGGGCACATGCAGCAGCCGTTGCCGCAAAGTCTCTGCCTCGCGTACCAGCAAGCGCTGCGGCTCACCCTTGGCTTTGAGAGCAAACAGACCAAAGGTGACGTCCGCAAATTCGTCGTTGACCATAGGCCCGATCACGCCAGGCGGCAGGTTGCCCACCTCGTCCCCTACCTTCTTGCGAGCCTGGTAGAACTGCTCCTGCACCTGGTCCGGCGGTGTGCTGTCGAGCAAAGTCAACGTGGTGAACGCCAAGCCGGGACGGGTGTAAGTCTCGGTGCGGTCGTACCAGCGCAACTCCTGCATGCGCTTCTCGATCTTCTCGGCGACTTGGTCTTGCATCTCTTGCGCCGTAGCCCCAGGCCAGGCGGTCACGATGGTCATCACCTTGACGGTAAAGGCCGGATCCTCGGCACGCCCCAGTTTGAAGAACGAAACCAAGCCCGCCAGCGAGATCATGCAAATCAAGAAGAGGGTCACGGCGCGCTCACGTACCGCGAGCGCCGACAGGTTGAAGCGCCCCTGGCTCACGGACGGCCTCCGGCAGCAGCGGTGCTTTGGTTGGCCACGCGCACCAGTTCGCCTTCACGCAGCAGATGTGCACCCAAGGCAACGATTCGGTCGCCTTGCTTTAAGGCGCCAGAGACGCGTGCGACATCGTCGCCCAGGTTCTGTACCGCAATGGGCCGCCAACTGACTTTCGTCGGCTCTCCCTCGATGACCCATACGCCAGGGCCCTTGCCGGCGTCGAACAATGCACCAATCGGCACCTGCAAACCATTTGGCGCGGAAGGTCGACCATCTGAAATCTGCACCATGACCGTCGTCCCCAAAGGTGCGTTGGCCAAATCTCCTTCCAGCACAAAACGCGCGTCGAACGTGCGGGTCAGCCGGTCGGCCGCATCCGAGAGTTGCCGCAGCTTGGTGGGCGCGGTCACGTCCTCTTTACCGAATAGCGTGGCCTGCCCAAGCGACCCCAGCGCGGGACGCAATGTTTCGGGCAACTGCACCACAGCCTCACGCCGCCCGGCGTGGGCTACACGCACCACCACTTGTCCGGTGGCGACCACTTGGCCCGGTTCGGCCAAGGTTTCGACGACAACCCCGTCGGCATCGGCCACCAGCTCCGCGTAACGGTTGGCATTGAACGCCACTTCGGCCTGGGCTTCAGCAGCACCAAGCTGGGCTTTGGCGCTGTCCGCAGCCGCCTTGACTTGATCGTAGGCAGAGGTGGAGATCGCCCCGGTTCCGCGCAGGTCACGGTAGCGGGCTTCTTCGGCTGCCGCTTGCAGGGCTCGCGCACGCGCGGCGGTGACGGCTTCGCGTTGCGCATCAGCCGCGAGCCTCAGATCGATGGGGTCTATGCGCATGAGCAGCTCGCCGCGCTTGACGGCTTGCCCGGTGTCCACAAGCCGCTCCAGCACCTTGCCGGCCACACGAAAGCCCAAGTCGCTTTGCACCCGCGCGGCAACCGTTCCTGTGAAAGTTCGCGATGCGGAGCTGGCGCCCTGGACAACGGCGCTACGCACCAAGGGTGCTTCGGTACGCGGGTCAGCGTGGGGTTTTTCGCTGCAGGCGCTCAGCGCGAACGGCAGCGTGCAGACGAGGGTAAGAGTAAAAAAAGGGCGCCGCAGCATGAAAGTCCCATCGACAAATGATCAGGACGTTCATTTTGGTACTTGTGACCAATTTAGTCAATGGTCACAGATTGATTTCTTTCTGCAGTTACGGCGACAGACTGCGCAGAATCAGCCCGGACAACTGCGCGGGGGCCTCCTCGGCGTGGTCGAAGTTATGGCGCAAAAGCAAAGGATTGAGATAGGGGCGCATCACCAGGTGGATGGCCCGGGTGGTCTCATCCAGCGGTGTTTTACGTTCAAAGTCGCCGTTCTGCCGGCCCTCCTGCAAGATGTCCTGAATCATCTTGTAGATCTGCTGTTCATAGGCCTGCGCCGACTGCCACTGCTCACTGGCCGCAGAACTGGCGATCTCATAGAGCTTTCGGTCTCGAAAGAACAGACGCATGCTCGCCTCGACGAGGGCTTTGAACATGCGCCGCAGCTTTTCTGGTGGGCGCTCCGCCTCGCTAACGGCCGCCCTGACTTCGGTCTCAATCTCACGTAGGCAGTTCGCGCAGATCATCTCGCCGATGGCTTGCTTGGACGTGAAGAATTTGTAGATGTAGGCCTTGGAAAAACCAATGGCCTTGGCGAGGTCTGAGACCGTGGTTTTTTCGTAGCCGTATTGGCTGAAATGTTCGGTGGCGGCGGTGACGATCTGGTCCCGCACATCATGGTCGAGCGGCCCGCGCGCCGAGACCGGATAACTGGTGGCTTGGTTCATGGCCCAAGCTTACCTCGCTGGTCAGGAATGCACAAATAGTGACCATATAGTATATTAGTCACAACAAATTTCACTCCTTCTGGAAACCACCATGCTGCCTCCACGTGCCCACTCCGTCCTCTTTGTTGCGAGCCTCACCGCCGGGTGCGCAGTCGGGCCCGACTACGTCAAACCCGACACGCCCATGCCGCAGCAATTCCTCGGGCAATCTGCGGTAGACCAGAGGCCCGCCTCGGCTACCGCCGATCTGGGGATTTGGTGGGCAGGCTTTGGCGATGCGCAACTCACGCGATTCGTCACGCTGGCTCTCGCACAAAACCTTGATCTGGCCCAAGCATCGGCCCGCGTGACGCAGGCCCGTGCTGGGCTCGGCGCAGCCAGTGCCGCGTTGCTACCGTCTGGTTCAGTCAGCGGCCAAGCCGCCAGGGCTTACCAGTCGATAGAAACACCTATCGGGCAGATCTTGAATGCATCGCCAAATTTCGACCGGCTGGGCAGCTCTTATGAGTCCAATCTAAGTGCGAGCTGGGAACTCGATATTTTCGGTGGCTTGCGTCGGGGCAGGGAAGCGACGCTTGCCGACTACCAGGCGTCAGAAGCTGGAGCGGCTGCCGCCCGACTGGCTGTCGCAGCGCAGACCGCCGACACTTACGTCACCATTCGCGGCTTGCAAACTCGCCTGCAGGTCGCCCACGAACAAGTGCAAACCCAAGAGAAACTGCTATCCACGGTGCAGCTCCTCTATGGCAAGGGACTGGCGCCTGAACTGCAAGTGCGACAGGTTGAAGGTGCGCTCTACCAAGTGCGGGCGAGCGTGCCAGCACTGGAAGCGGGGCTAGATGCCGCGTTGAACGCATTGGACGTGATGCTCGGCTCGCCGCCAGGAACGTATCGACGCGAACTGGCCAGCGCTGGGGCGATTCCGGTAGCGCCCAAAATCACAGCCAGCGGATCACCAGGGGATCTGCTTAGGCGTCGGCCAGACCTGATCGCAGCCGAGCGCCGCTTGGCCGCATCGCATGCGCGCATCGGTGTTGCGGTGTCTGAGTATTTCCCCAAGATCTCTCTCGGGGGAATGCTTGGCAGTGCGACATCCGTATCGGCGGGAAATTTGTTCAGTGGCGATGCCAGTCAGGCCGCTGGCGTGTTGGGCCTGCGTTGGCGGCTGTTCGACTTTGGCCGCATCAATGCGCAGATCGATCAGGCCAAAGGCCAGGAGGCCGAGCAACTCGCGGCCTATCGGCTCGCGGTGTTGAGGGCGACCGAGGATGTGGAGAACGCATTTTCTGCCCTGGTCAAACGCGAGGAGCAAACCGTTGCGCTGAGCTTGGGCGTGGATGCATTGGCACAGGCGCGAGGCGCTTCGTTTACGGCCTACCAAAAGGGCGTGAACTCGCTGATCGAGGTGCTGCTGGCTGATGACAACTTGCTCCGGGCGTCTGACGCGAAAGCACAGGCGCAAACGGAATCCGCGCGCGCGGCGGTCGCATCGTTTCGATCTCTTGGTGGTGGATGGCAACCTGAAAAATCGGCCATAACGGCGATGAAATAAAAATAGCTGAACGGGCGTGATCTCAGCCGTGCGTCGATGCGGTAGTGCCAGGCGGGAGACACCTCGTCGATCTACGCTCTCCACATTCTTTTTCGACGCAAGCCTTCACTCTTTCCAGCTCTGTTTTCGTAAATGCCTAGCCTGGCTTGCTTTTAGGAAATTTGAGTGCCTGCAATTGGCTTGATTGAACGTATTCGGGCGTTGCGTGCGAAAGGCTGCTCACAGCCTGAAGCCGCCGACTGCCACGCCAACGGAACTTCACTCCGACTGGTCGTGTACTGTGCCGTACGTCGTTGCTGACGCATGGTCACACTCCCCAGCTACCCCAAGGCTTACAACAGATCCATTGGGGGCCTGGAGATCCGATTGTCAAAAAATGAATTGAGTTAGACGTCATCCCTGGAGCTGGGCCAAGGCTTTGCGCTTGCCCAACTTCAACACGGCTTGGATGCGTTCGAGCTGCGCGGCCCGTGGCTGCACTTTGCCACCCTCCCATTTCCAAACCGAAAGGGCAGAGGCTTGCAGCAGAGTGGCCATGTCTTGCTGCGAGATGCCGAACTCCTGCCGCTTGGCGGCGAGCACGGCGGCATCGAACTTGAACTTACGCCCACCACGTCTTGGCGCCTCGACGTCCTGCGTCGGCTGTTCCGTCGGCGCACGCTGGCTGGTGGATTTGTGCAGGGCCTTCACTTGCGAAGTGAGTTGCTTGACGTCGCGTTTGAGGGCCGCGATATCCGAGCGCTGGCTACTGACCGTCTTGCGCAAAGATGCTAATTCCGTCTTGAGTTCTTTGCGTGCGACACGCAGGATTTCGTTGCGGAAGGCGGAGGAGAAGTTGGTCATGGATGAAACCTAGACGATGCAGAGAGACTACGCAGCTTAGCAGCCCGATAAACAAAGCCCTTCGAGGCAAAACCGTCGAAGGGCTGAGAACGTGCAAAGGTGGCGATTTACTTGCCGGCCTTTTCTGCTTTGCGCTTGGCGGCCTTGGGGTCGACCACGGCCTTGAACTTGGCACCGGCCACAAACTTAGGGACCGTGGCCGCAGGGATCTTTAACGCTGCGCCAGTCGCAGGGTTCTTGCCGGTGCGTGCAGCGCGCTTGGCCGACTTGAACGTACCAAAGCCCACCAGTTGCACCGCGTCGCCTTTCTTCACGGCCACTTGGATGGTCTCGATCAATGTTTCGAGCACTGCATTGGCAGCGGTCTTGGAGAGGTCGTTCTTGGAGGCGAGGATTTCAACGAGTTCAGCGCGATTCATGTCGAGATAGAAAGGTATGAGTGGAAGACGCAGTTTACCTGGGCGCGATCACCCAGTTTGATGCACTTGGATACGCGGTTCATCTCATGTAAAAAGCAGGGCATGAAGGCACTCGCTGGACTTGCCGGGTAGCGCAGCGTAAGCGGCTGGCTATCCCATCTTGACCGGACGACCGCGTTCCGGCATCTGGGCTCGACTTAAGTTGTGGGCCAGTAGCCGTTCGAGGCTCCAACCGAAGTGTCATAACGAGGCAGGTTTGTTGACGCGATATGGCGACATTACGCGTTGCGTGAGAGGGAGGGCCTGGATTCATCACGCCAGGCAACGCCATGACAGACCTTCATCGCTGCTTCGGCGCTTACATTCAGCGCGGTCGCAATGGCTTTGAAACTTTTACCAGAAAGCCGCATGGCATAGGCTTTCTCTGCAAGTGACGCGGTTAACCGCTTGGCGCGGGTTGGGGAGACCAACGCATCCAAGCGCCCACCTTCGGTTGCCAGCGCTATATTATCAGGATGCTCACACCACTCTAAATTAGAGGCTGCGTTGTTACTCCGGCAGAAATCCTTGTGTCTCACCATGGAAAGCTGCTCAGGGTTGGGAACAAAGCAAGACGCCACCAAGCGGCTGACAAGCATATCCTTCGTCTCACCGTCTCTGCGAAGACAGACCCGTAAGTGGCCGCGCCTGTTAGGGCGCCCTTTGAGAATCTTTCCCCACCGGTTTCGGATAAATCCGCTGTCGGAAGCCTCGTAATCAAAACCATCGATTGGCAACCATTCAACCAAATTACACGCTCCTTTTTAGGTAGAAAGGCGGCGCACTATGTCTCATTTTCAGGCACTCTGCTGTCACTGAAATCGGACTGATGATTGAAGTCTTTCAAGGCCAGGATTTGCGAATGAACCTGTACCAAAAGCTTTTCTGTGGCGTCGTCATCCGAAGACCCTCCATAGGTCAAGACAAGTAGCGTGAGGGGATGAACTTGCATGACGTATGCCAATTTCTCCACCATATTCAGGGTCGGTGACTTCAATCCTATTTGCAGGCTGCCTACATACTGGTCGTTTGCAACTGCCGCCAAATCAACTCGTTTAAGCCGGAGAGTCATTCGGATGAATCTAAGGGCTCCCCCAAAGGGACTTCAACGGCAGGTGTAGGCACCGTCGTTTGATAATGTGGCAAAGGTTTAAGCATGCGAACACCAGACGGATTTTTACCTATTATTCTCATGAAAGGCAATTGTGATGTGAGCTGTCCGTTCACGTTCAGATTTCGATATTGAGCAGACCATCAGTAGAAATCCTGTGGTGGTGCTGTTTGAACGGAATGACTGCACAGGAGATGCGTTAGATTCCGGTTTGGGCCACTTGCTGCGGGTCGCGATGGTCATAACGCGGTCATAACGCATCTGCACAAAAGAGACGTGGGGGGAGTTAGCGCTACCGCAGTGACTTGCTGCTGCTAGCCTGCTGGCTGCCAGCGATGCGGCAACAGTTCATGTACCAAGCTGGCCCGTTGGGTTGGCAGGCGCGTCAGCACATCCTTGAGGTATGCGTACGGGTCATGTCCATTGAGCCGAGCGCTTTGAATTAGGCTCATCACCGCGGCACCGCGTTGGCCCGCACGAAGCGAGCCGGCGAACAGCCAGTTATTGCGGTTATGCGCAGCTACGCATAACCGCAATAAGGCGAACTCAGGTTTTATGTGCATTCGATACTGCTCTGCGACGTCAGCGGCCAGGGCCAGACCGGCCCAAGGCACCGACACCGCTTCGCATAATCACAACCCTTGCAGGAACGTTAACAGTGCTTTCGGCGCCTGGTACCGAGCCTGCTTGACCTCAGGCTGCTTCAGACGCGCCAACGCGCGCTCCTTCATGGCCAGGTCAGCCTCGACGTACATGTGAGTTGTTGACGGACTCTCGTGCCCCAGCCAGAGCGCGATCTCGCAAGGGTCTACTCCCGATTGCAGCAGGCTCATCGCAGTGGAGTGCCGTACGACATGCGGCGACACGTTCATCGTCTTGAGCTGAGCGTGTTTGACTGATGCCGCTTCGACGGCCAGCTTCAGTCGCTGGGCGACGTTGGCCCTGGTCATCGCCCGTCCGTCTCGTGTGGGCAGCAGCGGCGAATCCTCATGCAACTGCGGATTCAAATGCAGCCACTCGCGCACGGCCCGCGCCGAACTCTTCCACAACGGCAGAGATCTTTGCTTGCGCCCCTTGCCATGCAATCGAATGCTGTTGCTTGGCCCCAGAATGACGTCGACCACGCGCACCCCGATGATCTCGGAGACCCTAGCTCCCGTGTTGAACATGAGAGTCAGCATCAGCCCGTCACGTTGCCCGATCCAGGTGTCGCTCATCACATTGATAACTGACAGCATCTGCTCATGTGGCACGAAGCCAACCATCTTGCGCTCGAAGCGCTTCATTGGGACAGCCAAAGCGTTCTCGATCACACCCAGATTGGCTGGGTCCCGCCGGGCGGCGAACTTCAAGAACGCACGCACCGCTGCCAATCGAACATTGCGACTTCGGACGCAGTTGTGTCGATGGATCTCTAGGTGATCCAGGAAGTCGGCCAAGAAGCGGGCATCCAGAGCTGGCATCGTCATCCCGTGCGCAGGCAGATGCCGCTCCTCTTCGGCAAAGCGCAGCAACAGCACGAAGGTGTCCCGGTATGAAGCCACTGTGCGCGAGCTCAAGCCGCGCTGCTGCACCATGTAGTCGGTAAAGAATTCCTGCACAAGACCGGCGAAGGTCGGTGTGTTCTGACTGTTCATTGTTCGCCCCCCTGCGCGAGGAAGCGCTCGAATCTCTCGCTGATGGTGTCCATCAGCTCTGGGATGCCGGTCAGGTACCAGTAGGTGTCGGATATCTTGGCGTGGCCCAGGTAGGTGCACAGCCAGAACAACGCATGATCGATGGACTGACCAGACTCACGCCAGCTCTGCAACCGCCGCACCGCCATCGTGTGCCTTAGATCATGGATCCTTGGGTAAAGATGATCGCCCCGTGCGCGCCAGCCGAGTCCTGGCTGCAGGCGCAGGAACACGTTCTCTACTGTACGTTTGGGAAGGTGCCCGCCGTCGTACGAGGCGAAGAACGGAGCGCTGTCGTCGGTGCTCTGGCATCGGTCACGCGCTTGTCGGTACTTCTCGAGTTCGCGCACTGTGCTCGGGTGAAGGGGCAGGCAGCGGGACTTGTGGAACTTGGTCTGGCGCACTGTGAGCGCTGCTACCTGCAAGTCAACGTCGCCCCTCGTGAGCATCAGCGCTTCGGACAGTCTGAGGCCGGCGGCTGCGATCAGCCCAAACAGGCTGCGGTAGGTCAGCGCTCGAAGCGACCATGTCAAAGTCAGTCCGCCGGCAGCGTCGAGGAGTTGGGTGATCTCCTGGTCCGTGTAGATGTGCGGAGCCAAGCGCCGATGACCTCGTCCAAGGATTCCGCGCGGGGGAAGCTCCGTATCCGGTTCGAACTGCCGGTAGTGCGCTGCGAATGGAAGCACGACTTCTAGCCGGCGTGCTGCAGTCACATCGCTGGTTCGATGCACATGCTCGCGGGCCCAACCCAGCAGCAACTCCTGCGTGAGCGGGCCACGGTGCGCCCGTGCATCAGCGTACCGGGCGAATCGCTTGAGCTCAGTGCCCGGCGCCGCCAGCACAAAGCCCAGGCGTCGACGATCCTCGAGATACAGCGCTACTGCGGCTTGCATTGTGGAGGCCGCTCTCATGGTCGGCTCCCCGGCCAGGGCATGGCCACCGCGCTCAGCCGAGCGAAGTCGACCTTGGCATAGATGAGGGAGGTGTCGAGTTCGCGATGACGAAGCACATCAGCGACTTCTTTGAGCGTACCGCCTGTGTTCAGGAGCCGGGCGGCCAACGTATGCCGAAGAATGTGCACCCGGGTGTATTGCAAGCCGGCGCGCCGATATGCCTGGCGCACGGCACGCCTGACGACGTCGGCAGCCACTGGTTCATCGACAGGCGCAACGTGGCGGACGAAGACTCGGCGACTTGTTGTCTGAGGTCGTTCCGATCGAATGTAGTCGGCAATGGCAGCTCCGGTGACTTGCGGGAGCGGTAGCACATCAGCGCGTCGCGACTTGCTTGCACCGATGCGAACGGTACCTGCCTCCCAGTCGATGTCGTCCAATTCGAGAGCGATGGCCTCGCTGCTACGCAGTCCGAGGTCAACGAGGCAGCGCACGAGGGCATAGCAGCGCAGGCGCGACGGTAGATCCACTGGGAAGGCGACCAATAGCCGCCTGACCTCGTCTGGAGCGAGCGTCTGCGGCAACGGTGCAAGACGCCAGTGCGCCGGCGCGGCAACCACAGGCAGTAGGTGCTTGACGTCATCGCCTTCGAAGGCGCGGAAGTGCAGATAGCTGCGCACTGCGGTCGCGGTGACGCCACCGCTGGCGGCGCTCATCCGCGAGAGCTCTTGGGCGAGGAATTGGCGCAACTCATCGGCAGACGGTGTCATCGAGTCCGATGTCGTGGACAGCAAACCGCGAATGATGCTCGTACGCCGAAGGCGCGTGCTTCCAGCAAGTCCCTTCGCGTGCAATAGGTGCTCATCAAAGCGCTGTAGTTGCTCGTCGATCTGGCTACCCTTCCTGGAGTCTTGCTGGATTCCCGATGCGCCAACGACAGCCATCAGGACCTGCAAAGCCGCGCGGACCTGGTTGCGGCTGCGCTGCACCGGAGTTGCGCAAGTGCAGCGCGGCAAGTGTTCTTCGACGAAGACAACGATATGTTGATCGAGAGTTCCAAGGGAGAAGTGCCGCCGTCTTGACCAATGGGCGAAGTGGGCAAGGCAGTTCATGTACTGGCGGGCCGTGCCCGGAGAGTAACGCTGCTCGTTCAGCCGATCCCAGTAGGGCTGAACAAAAGGAGACAGAGTGCTCTCCCGAAGTCGAGCGGCGGCAAGTTCCGTGAGGGTATCGAAGACATCCATCGCGATCTCCTTAAGGGGTTTGGCCCCTCAGGAGACGCCACTTCTTATGCGAAGTCCAGCAAGTGATCAGACCGGCAAGGCAAAGGCTGGGAGCGGCATCGACACCACAGCGCCGTAACGACTGCGCATAAAACCTGAGTTCGCCTTATTGCGGCCAATAGCTATCGGTCGAATTTGGTTTTCGATATGGTTGTTGTCGACGGGCAATTGCCCGTCATCCATAAAGCGGGTTAACGCCTGCCATCGCCGCAAGCTGTAGTCCAGCGCTTTGGCAGTGGCCGTGCCATCGGTGACCTTCTGCCGGGTCAACAGCAGCCACGCGTGCAACGCGTCGAGCAGTGGTTTTGAGCGTTCCTGACGTCCCCGTTGACGCTCGTCGGTGCTGCAGACTTTGAGCTCTCGTTCAATCTCATAGACCTGCGTGATGTGCTCCAACGCCTGTCGCGCTACCGGGCTCTTGGTCGCCGTGTGCAGGTCAAAGAATTTGCGCCGGGCATGGGCCAGGCAACCGACTTCGGTGACGCCCTGCACCATGAGTTGTTTGTAGCCACTGAAGTCGTCACATACAAGGCTCCCACGCCAAGTGCCCAAGAAGGCTTTGGCGTTCTCCCCGGCGCGTGATGCGCAGAAGTCATAGACGACCGCTTTGGTATCTTCGAACGCGCCGGCGGCGTAAGCCCATAGGTAGGCGCGATGGGTCTTGCCCTGTCCTGGTTGGAGCATCTGCACCGGTGTCTCATCGGCGTGTACCACCCGGTGCGTCAGGATGTCTGCTTTCAAGGCGTCCACCAGCGGCTGAAGCTGTACCCCGCAACTGCCCACCCAGGCGCCCAGGGTGGAGCGCGGGATGGCCAACCCGGCACGGCCAAAGATGGCCTCCTGGCGGTACAGCGGCAAGTGGTCGGCGAACTTGGCCACCAGCACCTGCGCCAATAGCCCGGTGGTCGGGATGCCTTTGTCGATGACGTGCGCCGCCACGGGCGCCTGCACCAAGGTCTCGCACTGGACGCAAGCCCATTTGCCACGCACGTGGCGCTCGACACTGAAGACACCCGGCTGGTAGTCCAGCTTCTCGGCCACGTCCTCCCCAATGCGTTGCATCTGGCAGCCGCAACGGCAGGTGGTGGCGTCTGGCTCGTGGCGGATGTCGATGCGCGGCAAGTTTGCCGGCAAAGGTTGGCGCTTCGGTTGGTCTTTGACGCGCGCCGGGATAGGTTCGGCGTTGAGTTCAGCCATCTCGTCATGAACGGCCTGCGTGTCCTCATCCAGCGTTTCTTCCAGCAGGCTGCGTTGCTCGGCGCTGAAGCGCTCGGACTGCGCCGCGAACTTCAGTCGCTTGAGCAGCGCGTTCTCATGCGTGAGCTTGTCGATGGTGGCTTGTTTGAAGGAGACCGTTTGGCGCAGCGACTGCACCATCTCACGCAGTTCTTCTGCGTTCAGATGGGAGAGCGTGTCGGTGGCAACGTCCATGAGGCAGAGTCTGCCCAACCAAGCCCTGCCCAGCTATCGGCACATCTCCCGATTGATGGCCACCGGCGCGTCACGTGTCAGATGAGGGTGATGACCCCGGCCTCACCGAGACGCTGCCACGGCAGGCCCAGCACGAGCGCGTCGAGCTGCTCACGCTGCAGGCGTTGCTGCGCAGTGCCGCCTGGTAAGCCTGATGAAGGCCAATGGAAGCGGCCTTGGTGCAAGCGGCGTGCGGCCAGCCAGATGCCCATGCCGTCGTGCACCAACACCTTCAAACGCGTGCCGCGCTTGTTGGCAAACAGGTAGGCCGTGTGCGGGTGTGCCGCACCGAACACCGCCACCACCCGCGCCAAAGCCGTCTCAGTGCCCGCACGCATGTCCATGGGCGTGATGGCCAGCCACACGGCATCGATGCGAATCACTTGAGCACCGCCGCCGCCCATTGCGCAAAGTGCGCAAAATCGGCCGCTGCGTGCATGGGCCACGTGATGCTCATCGACAGCGGCCCCTTGCGCAGCTCGACCTTGAGCTCGGCCGCAACGCTTTCGGCTGTGGCGTTGGGCAGACGCAGAGGGATGAACTCTGGCATAGAAGGTGATGGTGCTGGTGTGCTGGGCGGCTGCGGCGCGATGGGCTGGTGGCGGCCTGTGCGTGCATGCTCTTTGAGCCAGCGGTGCAGCACGTTGGCGTTCATGCCATGGCTGCTGGCCAAGGCCGCGATAGAAGTTCCTGGTTGTTGGCAGGCCGCAACCAGTTCTGCCTTGAAGGCTGGCGTGTAGGTCCGGTGGGTGCGTCGAGCCGTGTATCTCGCAATGTCTGAGTCTTTGAGCATGGTGTGCACGATGGGTTGCGTGCACGCGATGTTGCGAGACGGAGAGAGTTACTTCAAGATGGGTTCACCGGCCGCTTACAGCGCAGCCAACGTTCTGATGTCTTGATGGGCGGCCTAGAAGCAAGTCAGTGTGGATGCCGTTGAAATCCGCGCGAGAAGATGGAGCCTCAATATGGATACGAATACGCCAACCCCACCGACTGGCTTTCAATCTTGGCTTGACTACGCCATCGCAACGATGGATGTCAGAGGAGCATTCTTGGATCGAGTATTCAGCGAGGGTGAAATTCCGTTCACGGACACCATCCGCGTTGCCGCCCAAGAGGAGCTTGATCACCTCAAGCAAAGAATAGCCTTGCCCGGGCTCAGAATGCTGGAGGACTGGCAGGCTGCACTTGCAACACGGCTGGGCCGTCCCGCCGCAAGCATTGTCGAAGACAGCCTGTTGGCCGCCGATTTTGCCAATTCCGGTGTTCACGTTCAATTCGAGGATGGATCTGATCTAAAGTTCAGTCAAGCATTCCATGTAGGCGAAACACCGGCCGATGGGAAAATTCATCGAGTCGCCGTGTTCTCCGACCATTGTGGATACCACGAGTTCTGGATCGGACCCGGTGATCAGATTTCGACAATACCGATGTCTGCGGATGGAAATTGGGGCTCTGGCGAAGATTAGACCTAAGTGCAAATATGAGCTCCTCTAACCTTGGGTAGCGCCCGCGTTGCCAATCAGCACTTCCGCTGAGATGCCAAGAGTACTCAAACGTCGAATCATTGCCAATGAAAGCGGGCGAGTCCCATTGAGAACTTCGTACACGTGGTTTGGCGGACCAATGTACGGCCTCATATCCGCAACGGTCATGCCTCCTTGCTCCATCCGGCACTTGATGGCCTGGATGGGAGATGGGGCGGCGATAGCGTAACGTTTGACTTCATAGGCCTCGACCAGTAGGCCCAAGACCTCCAAGCACTCACCCTCAGGTGAATTCGGATCAGGATCCATGTCGATCAATCGAGAAACCGTCGCCAGCATGGCCTTGTAGTCTTTTTCGGTGCGGATGGGACGAACGTCCATAACGGTTCCTTTCATTTGCCCGGGTCCACAATCGTCGCATCCATTGCGCCGCACAGAGGACACGTGCCGATGAGTTTGACATAGGACCACAACACACAGGCCATTTGATATCCCATTTACGCCTGCCAGAAGTATCTGGTGGTCATGAGCTGCCTGGCTAGGCGCCGCAGGTTACTCCAGCATGTAGTTCTAGGCACGGCCGACTCTGCGTAGACCTGTTCAACAACTCTGGCCAACAAGGGCAATGACACCTCGTCTAAAAGTGTCGCAATGTGAGAGACATACTTCGGCGGCGCTTCGCCTGTGCGTACGGCCATGGCAAGAACGTCCGCCGGCAAACAGCGTGCATAACTGGTGCTCGCGGTGCGCGCCGCCAATTCCAGAGCAGAAGATGGCCCCTCATGTTTCCGCACTCGCGGGTGCGCGGGAGAAATCGTCAGCGACAGGCCCAGGGAAGTCAAAAGTGTGTTGATTCGCGAGATGCTGAGGTCCTTTATGGTTCCTCGTTCCACCTGGTTGATCGTCGTCCTCGACAGCCCCGACATCCTGGCCAACGTTGCCTGAGACCAACCGACGTCTAGCCGCCGGGTCCTCACTGCTTGACTCAGTTCATGAACAGAAAACATAACTGCAGAATCGCACCTAAGGGAGGTGATGTCAAATATATTGAACACGAGGTTTGTGTCTGGTCGTCGCACCTCCACACACGTGGACACTTACGACACGACGCTGACTGGACTTGAAAGTTGGGCGCGACTTCCGTTAGGCTCTCCACAAGTCGCGTATGGATGGGCCTCAGTACAGGGTGGCAAAGATGATTTATTTTCAGAACGAACGAGACGCACCGCCCGTGGAGCAGCAGCCCCGCGTCGGTCTGACAAGCTGGCGGATCTTTGAGCTGGCTGACGATACGAAACGCATCCTGACGTGCCTACCCACGGGGGTTGCACGCTTCACGACGAGAATCGTGGGTATCAATCCCAAAGCCCGCATTGCGGTCACATCCTCTGGTCGCGTGTATGAGTTCTTAGCGGCGCCTGAGGTGGATCCCACAAACTACTCGGTGCTCGTTCTGAATGCACTTCGGATCGGAGCTGCTCCTGCAATTGATATCAGCGACGACGTCTGGGCGCTATTTCAATCGCACGAGCATTAGCGCGGCATGCCCTGATCACACCGCGTTTTACGGTTTAGTCACGACGTACATATCCGAGACCAAGCGCCCTCATCGAATGCGGTTGACTAAAGAGCCCTGTCAACCAACCCTTGCACTCTCGGTGAGAGTCACGATTCTTTTGGAGAAACGATATGGCCACCCGACTTAAAGTCAAAAGTCCAGCCTTCGATTCGATCTATCACGCGGCCGCCGATTTGCATAGCGTCCAAGCGATCGATGATGCTTCGATGAAGCGTTTCGAGGCATCCTGCCTGGTATCCGCTTCAGGCCTCCCCCCCGCGCAGATCAAAGATCTGCGCACCAGGTTCAAACTTAGCCAATCCATGTTCGCGGCATTTCTGAACACCGATCACTCGACGATCCGAAGATGGGAGTCCGGGCAACAGCGGCCCAGTGCTATGGCTCAGAAGCTACTGAGCGTCGTCGACAAACATGGGTTAAAAGTATTGATGGCGTGAGAGCTTTAAGTGAGACGCTCGTGGCATTCACACGATTAGTCGGCACGGCTTCACCTTTACGCCCAACCCAGCGTCTAAGTACGAGCCGACTGACAGGTGATAACGGAGTACTCAGTGCAGCGGGTATTCGACTCTTCGCTTGCCGCCTTGACGTGCACTACTTTTGCGGCAAAACCTACCGTGCGTTCCACTTGAGGTGATGCTCAATTGGTTATTGTGCATTATTTAATGTATACAATATATGCACACAAAACACTGTGGTTGGCATAAAATCCATCCCTGCAACTACAAATAGCATCTTTCTGCTTTCCCCCGTGTCCACGCCTGTCTCGATCTTTCTGCGTGACCTCCGTCTCCAACTTGGATTGACGCAGGTCGAACTCGCCAACTTGATTGGGTATGAACAGGCCTACGTTTCGTCTATCGAGCTAGGGACCAGAGGGCCAAGCAAGGAGTTCTTGCAAAAACTTACCCACGCAGCGGAGTTGGGGATCGAAGAGCAGCGCAGACTGGAGCAAGCGCTGCATTCATCCAACAGGCGCTTTGCGCTCTCGCCCGAAGCTTCGACAAAAACCTATCTTTTCTGCAACGACCTGTGGGATCGGCTGGAAACACTTCACCCAGCACTGCTCGATGCTTTACACGCACTGCTGATCATCCAAGACCAAGTAGCGGTTGAGCCGCGTATTCAGCGCACGCGCCTAAAACGTCGAAGCGCATCGGAGACTCCAATGTAAAACGGGACAAACCCAAAGGGCCTGTCCCGTCTACATGACCGCAAAGCGATCTAACACCAGAGATGTTCAGTATCGTGCAACGCGATCACTCGGTCAAGGAACGCCCTCTCCATTTTCTGCTGCTGCTCACCCGAAACATCACGGGTGATGGGTGTACCTACGCCCTAAATCTGCATTTATCGAAGACTTCAACCGAATGGGGCGAACCCAGGTCGCTGCGCGCCCTGCACCTCCCCAAAACGTGGCAACTCACATGAGAGATCAAAACGTTTCGGCCTTAAACGGCCGACTTTCTTCTGGCCGTTTCGCTTGTCCGCCGCCCACAACTCAACGACATCGCCGGTCGTGCAGGCATCGACGCGCCGAATCAACTTGCCTCTATAGGCAAGGCATTTCTTGGACGAGTCATGGCCACAGAAAAGTTCTATTGGTTGAGGAGCAACCTGACATGCCAGTCGCTTTTTTCCCGCACCTCTACTCCTGTGAAACCGTGTATAGCGTATGCAGCCGGTTCCACTTCGTAACTCAGTGCGGGTCACCGCGAGAAACAGCGCTACTGCTGTTTGGTGATGCCAACGCACGCCTATACACCGATGTTCCGTCATGCCTGCAGCACCTGCAAATTGCATCTGCTGGAGCGATCCAAGCCACAGAACAATTCCTTCGACAACACTCGGGACTAGCAGCCTATCTAGCGCTGATGCTCCCCGCCAGCAGGATCGCTCTGGTCCAAGCATGTCAAAAGGGGCCCCCTTCCATCGCCAGAGCACGGTCAGGCCTTAACCGCTACGTGGGCCCGCAGAGTGTGCTGAAACTTTGCTTGGTGTGTGCACACCACCAACTGGATGCCGACGGCGTCACGTTCTGGGCTGCCCACCATCAAGTGCCAGGGGTTTGGATGTGTGACGAGCACGACGTTGCCCTTTCTTTTGCTGAAGTCCCGCAGCTCGAAAGCAAGCGTTGGATACTTCCTCAGCACGTCTTGGTGTCAGCAGTACAGCCACAGTTTTCCGACTTAGAGCGGAGCAAGATGCGACGGCTGAAAGCCGTCGTGCAGTGGATGTCTCTCAACCATCATCTCGATACGGCAATTCTCCAGGTCTTGCTCAAAGATCGCTTGAGAGAGGCCGGGCAATGCGACAGTGAGTTGAAGTGGCGTACTGGAGAGAAAAAGCATCTGGTGAAACAGTTGCATCAGTACGCATGTGATTTACATACCCCTGACGTGCAGCGCTTGCACTCAGCAACGTGGCCAGAGAAATTGCTGTCCAGTGATAGCCGTCACTATGACCCGCTCACTTGGTCCATTGCGCTCTCCTGGTTCGGCGATGTCACGCAAGACGGGTTAGCCAATGCGTACTTCAATGCTCGTGCACGCAAACCAGCAAGAGATATGTTCGACGCGCTCCCGCACCGCGAACGCCGGGTGTCGGCCCCCGCTCGCATTTACCGAGCGTTGGAGCAATGCGATCTCAAAAAAAGCGCGCTCGGAAACGGTCATATCACCGCGTATGAGATCGATCGATGGCTGCGGCACGACCCCGACCTAAAAAAAGCATGGCAGCGCGCCATGCGTCAACGCACGAAAGCCAATCGTGTCCTTGAAATCAAAACCTTCTTGGCCTCGCATCCGGAAGCTTTGCGAGTCGACATCCTAAAAGCTTGTCATTGTGCCTACCGGTGGCTTGAGACCAACGATCCGGATCAATTGCAACGACTGCTCCCGTGGATCACGCCTCGGCACAGTCGCCAGTTGCGTCTACCTTTGGACCATGAAACCCCTGGCACACCAGAGACACGTGAATTGAGTGCGCTTTCGGACATGAAGGACGCATCGTGAGCAAGGTCATGACGCTCGACAAACTCGCTGCCCAGATGGCGCTTGGCTACGGGACAGGACGACATGACTTGTACAAGCCTTGGATTCGAATCCGTCGAAAACTGTCGTCGCCTGTTTCAAACATCAAAGTCTTGCGAGTCCCGCGATATACACGCGGACTTCATTTGTTATCTGGTTTGGAAACTGCCACGGCGAATGTTCTGGCCTGGCTTGGATGTGGTGAGATCCGCGAACAGTTTCCACTGTGGCCATATCCGCATTTCCACCCCTTGAATGGGACCAACCGCGAGATCGATCGGCAACGTCGTCTCGGGCGAGGAATGCTGTCCATCTGCCGCGAAGCTGACATCGATCATGGTGTGTACCCGGGCAGCAAGATTCCTTTTGTAGCCACCATCGATTTTGCCGTCACCCTGGGTGAATGGCACTCGGAACGGCTCGTCCTTTTGAGCTGTAAGCCCTATGAATTGCTTCAAAGTGCACCCAATCGGCATCGCATGCAAGAACGCATTCAGATGGAGCGCCTCTATGCCCAAGCGGTCGAGGCAGTCCATGTGCTGGTCGACGGTCGCTTGTTCTCAGAGGTCCTCATCAGTCAGTTGGATTGGATACGACCATTGAAAGAAGAGTTCGACAGCCAAATTCAAAACAGCGTGCTTCAGAAGTATGCCGAAGCATTGATGCGCGTTGCCTCTGACCTCTCGCTGTCAGATGCCAAAACATATGCAGCAAACCAGGTCGCGATTCGGGACCATGAATTTCAAGAGGCGTACTTTCGTGCCAGCGCTTGGCTGGGACTGATCGATATCGATCTCAGTAGGGAAATACGTTTTGGGCGCCCGTTAGAGCGCGACCAAACCCACTTCAAGAAACGAATGCAGCAACAACTTCTAGGAGGAAACCTGTAATGACCGAACTGATTGGAAAAGTGATTCGCTGTCACACGGATGATGGTTACACCGACGTGGGCCGAGTGGTGCATATCGACGGCAATCGAGAAATCGCATATTTCATTCCCTGTCCTGCGTCCAGACGCTCATCCAAAAGCCATAGGTCATGGCATGTGCCATCTGCAAGACGAATGCGGATCACGGACCTGACGAGTACCGACCACAATCGTGAACTCAACGGCGCCTTGACCCTGGTCGACTTTGTTCCTCCACCGCAGTGGCGGCTGACCGACGCTCAGTTAGAGGACGGAGTTTGTCTCAACGGCTTGGTCGGTAAGCGTTCCCAGATGAAGAAATGGCTAGTTGATAAACAGGAGATGCTGCGCTGGATCACCCCCATCATCGACAACTACAGTGTCGCTGACCTCCTTGAGTTTGACGCTTTCTTAGCCGCCGTGAATCAACGCGCCAAAGAACTCGAACACAAAGATGCAAGCCGAGTCCGCAGGGCTCTCCTTCTTTGGCTATTCGGCTGTGGAGACCCGAACGCATTGCTTCCATGCAAATTCCGCCGAGGCGGTACCGGAGTGCTCAGAGAGTTCAAGAGTAAACCTGGCAGGCCTCCGAAGGACTACTTAGCTGGAAGAAAGGACACCAAAGGTTACATCACCACTCAGGCTGACCGCGCCAATTTGGCAAAAGGATGGCGGCGATATATGAAGAAGGGTGGCTCGGTTTATCAAGCCTATCTATTCACATGTGCCGAGTACTGGCCTGGGCCAGAAGCTGTCACAGGGGAGAATGGAGAGCAACTCTGGCTTGCCCATCCCGATAACCGCCCCACGGAAAACGAGTTCCGCAACGCGGCCGAGAAACGTGGCGCGACCCGAGCTAGACGCTTAAACATTGACGACCAACTGCACGATCTAACCGAACGGGCGCTTCGGGGTAGTTCAAAAAACGGTGTGAGAGCAATAGGGCAATTGGGCTTGATCGACAGTACATCGGAAGACCAAACTCCGGTGTCGAGCGTTTCGCCATTGCTTGTCCTTCCGTCGAGCTTTCGAACTGTCGTCATGGATGTCCGCTCCGAATACATCCTCGGAATCTACTCAGGCTTCGAGAACCCGAGCACATTGACCTCTTTGCTTGCGATCCTGAATGCAGCGTCTTCAAAGGTCGAGTTCTGCGCCAAGTACGGAATCACGATCACGGAAGAAGAATGGTTTGCGCGCATGCCGAAAAGCATTCGCGGTGATAACGGTGAGCTCAAGAGCGAACTCGGCATAGAGACCCTCACCGTCATCGGCACATCCATGGAATTCACGGCCTCATATGCCGCAGTTCTAAAGAACCTTATCGAGGCCTCCCATCGCAGTATCCACGCACAAGCGGATCACCAATCTGCAGCCTCCACGAAAGGTCGTCGGCGCGTTCGGGGTGAGCCTGACAGAAAAAAGGAGGCCTGCCGCACTTTTGAGCAAAACATGTACTTTGTTATCAAAGCCATCCTGCGTCACAACAACATTGTTCCCGTTCCTCACCTTATCACTCCTGCAATGCAACGAGATGGCGTCAAACCCACGAGAGCGGCCATCTACGAGTGGTACGTCAAGAATGGATTTGTGGCTAGCGCGCCGTCCGATTTAGACAGCCTCCGCACTCGTTGTCTGCCGTCACTGAATGGCGTCATTCACCGAGAAGGGATCCGGCTATACAACCCTGCTAACCCAACCGAGCTCATCGACGGCCTAATCTTCAACAGCACCTGGCTGCGGCAATCAGGCCTATGCAACAAGTCTAGTAAACGCGCTGAAGAGCGTCGGGTAGAAATCAAAATCTCCCCCGACGAACTTGGCCACTGCTACTTCGAGTGGGGAGGTGAACTTCGACGCCTTGAGAACCAGTCTTTGGACGCAGACACTCGAGGGCTCAACTTACTGGAATATCTTCAATTCGCAGACGAGCGCAAAAGCGCGGGCCGCGCCCTTCGTTCGAGCGTCGAAGAATTCGACTACGTCCGGTTCAAGGAGAACGATGAACTGAACAAATCTGCAAAGCGGGCGAAGGCCAAAGAAGCTCGCAAGGTGATAGATCAAGGTGGCGAGATCGTTCCTCCACGAGCGCAGAGCTTGCGTACCAACGTGGCTCAGGAAAAGCAGATACACCACTTGCAACGGTTGGGCCTGAGCAAGGCTCCACAAGCTCCCTCCATACCAGATGTTGAAGCGGCGGCAATTGACTCCGCCGCCGGTAGTTCTTGCGAGACGCTGAAGCCCGTCTCTGTAGAGGTTGAACACATATTTGAGGTCGAGGATGCAACAGCAAAGTTGATGGCGCGATGCCGCAGCAATCGTGTCTTGATCGACTAAAAGTTGGAGAAGGCAGACATGAACATTAGGGACTACAAAAATCTCTCCGAACTCGACGAGGGTAATCCACTTTTGAAGAAGATTCCCCCCGAGATGTCCTTCGAAGAATGGGACAAAAAGCTGTTCGATGACCCTCGTAAAAAATGGGCAAAACCATATTCAATGCCCCCGTTGGAAAGTAACGTCGACGCAATTTTCGACCTATTCATCCCAACGCAGACTTCGATTTCCGTTGTATTAGCGCTGCACAACATGATTCGCGTATCGCTGCGACGACGTGATCCCCGATTACATGAAAATCGACGACGGATCTACCAACGCTCAGAACATCTTGACCGCCAAACCATCGAGATGGATCTGGGACAGCTGGCGAACTTCTCAATCAAAGCAATGGGCATGATGCTGCTTGGCCCCACGGGTGTCAGCAAAACACACACCATTGATAACTATTTAGCCCATCTACCGCAATTCGTCCCCCACGGGAAAAACGAAGAATGTGGATGGGACTACTTGATGCAACTCGTCTACCTGCGAGTGCAGTTGCCTAATGACGCCCGTGAATCGAGTCTCTACCACAACATTGCCGACGCAATCGACAAGGTGCTTGGCACTTCTTATGGCGTCGAAATTCGGCGACCAAGAACGAAAGTGCCCGACAAGCTAAACAAAATTCTCGCTTGGCTCAATCTGCACAGATGCGGCGTTTTGATTCTCGAAGAACTGCAAGAAAAGCAGACCAGCTCAGAGGTCCTAGGCAAGGAATTCGCAGGGGCATTCTTGCAGTTTACGAACGAGGGCATTCCATTGGTCGTTATTGGCAATCCTCTGGCGTTCGAGCATATCCTGGACTTCACGCAAGACGTTGGACGACTGTCGTCCTCAGGGAAATTTGAAATGGCTCCAGCTTATGACCACACTGACGACACTTGGTGCCACGAACTCGTCCCAGGCATCTGGGGCTGGAAATGTTTTAACGAGAAAGATGAACCGATTGCTGACCTCGAACAGATCTTGTACGAACGAACAGGAGGCATCCCAAAATTTCTGTCAATCTACCGAAGCGCCACATTAAAGGAAGCGATTCGCGCCGGAGCCACACGTGTCAGGCGCGAGCACGTGGACAACGCGTACTTCTCTGCCGAAATGATTGGCCTCCACCACATCATCGAAGCCTACGTTAGCAAAGACCCACACTTGTTTGCGAAGATGCGCGATCAGCCACTCGTGTTTTTGCAAAGGGTCTGGGCACGCGAGAAGACCAAAAGAGACTGGCTTTCTCGGCAGAAGAATGTAGCTCGGCGGAATGCTGGCGCAGGCAAGGAAGGCAATTGATTCCACTGTATCCAGAGGGAACCACATTAGCCTCGATCATTCGGATCACCATGCAGGTTCAAAAGCGCGAACTCAACCTCCGCATATCGAAGCGAATATTTCATGGCTGGGGTGTGAGGGAAATCGCAGAGCAATGCCTGTCTCCACTACAGGATCCAGGTAACGCAATCAAGCAACACAGTGCCGCCCCCATTTTGCTTGCGTTGCGGTATGACACCTATGCGACGGGACTAGAAGATGCATTGCTACAAGGCATGCGTCCAAAAATCTCTGCCCATGAATTGCTTCCCGTCTCGTCCGCAGTACGTCGATGTCCTTTGTGTGTCGCGAACGATATCAAGCAGGTTGGCGCCGCCTGTGCACGGGTTCTGCATCAGGTCATCGGTGTTGCGCATTGCCCGATACACAAAGTTCCTCTGCAGCAAGCTTGTGGCGCATGTGGAAAAGAGTTTGAAGAACTGCTCGTCACAGAGCGCAACAAAATCGCTAGGACCATAGGGGATCTCTTACATTGCGGTGCGTGCGGTTGCTCCACGGGCCTTGATCTGCCCCAGCCTCGCGGGAATGCTTATCTGTACTACGTCGCTCTTCTCACAGAGGCACTTGCCGGTCGTGCATGGATGCTCAAGCCGACGAAGCGCAAGCATCTAGTGGATTCGGTCGCGAAACTTGCCGTCGAAGAAAACATCGATATAGCATTGGCGTTCACCAAGGAATGGGGAGTGGCCTCATTTGAAGAGGTTGCTGCCTCCTACGGCACTCGCACAGCTCACCTGGAATCCGCGCTATCAGGAAAGAACTTCGGCCATTACACCGTGGCATCCTTGATGGCAGTTGCGTTTGCCCTCAGCTTTCTTGCCTCTAGGAAGATTGACTACGCAGGGCAGTTTTGCGAGCTGGAAGACGCAACTAAGGGCATCGGAACGGAGAATGAAACGTTCGACGAGCGTTTCATGCGCGTGGGCAAAAAGAATGCCATCCCAACCGCCATTCTTGAGATGCTTGCGCGTGGATCGTGTTGGGACCGCTACTCCAAGACATTTAACGTCATCGCAGCTTTGCGACACTCGCTGTCCGACGAAGATAACCAACAATTAGAACAACGTGAAGCCGCCTACCAGGCAACTAAGAGTGCTAGGCTTTCATCTTTCGGTCGACAAAGAACTCTAAATAGGTACGAAGTTCGACGTTTAGTTCGGAGTGTTCTACATGGGAAAGATCCAAGTAAAACTCGTCCACATGTTCTCGATTCCCGACGTGATTTGTGCAGATGGATGCGACTCCATGATTACGATTGGTTAAATGAAACGACACCAGGGATCTACGAACTTTTCTTGGATGAAAGCCACAGTGTTAACACCACACGCGAAAACTTACTAAGTCGGTCCAGGGACTTGTAGAACACGGCGTTCGTAATGAGAAGGTCGGGTGTTCGATTCATCTCTCCGGCGCCAAATGAAAAGCCCCTCGCAATCATGGATGGTGAGGGGTATTTTTCATGTAGCTGATATGTAGATCGTCAGCGATTATGGGCTGAATCGCCCCGGTTTTTGAGGAGGCTCAAATCTCTGAGAGGATTGAGCCATGAAGAAGTCGAACAAGTTCTCACCCGAGGTGCGCGAGCGTGCCGTACGCATGGTGCAAGAGCACCGAGGCGAGTACCCATCGCTGTGGGCCGCCATCGAGTCCATCGCCCCCAAGATTGGCTGCGTGCCGCAAACGCTGAACGAATGGGTCAGGCGCGCTGAGGTGAATGCAGGCGTACGCGAGGGCGTCACGACCAGCGAAGCGCAGCGAATGAAGGAGCTGGAGCGCGAGGTCAAGGAACTGCGCCGGGCCAACGAGATACTGAAACTGGCCAGCGCGTTTTTCGCCCAGGCGGAGCTCGACCGCCGCCTGAAGTCTTGAGGCGATTCATCAACCAGCATCGCAATGCCTATGGGGTCGAGCCGCTCTGCAAAGTTTTGCAAGTTGCCCCGTCGGCTTATCGAAGACATGTCGCGCTGCAGCGAGAGCCTCATAAGCGCTGCGCACGGGCTTTGCGGGATGCTGTCCTGCGCCCGGAGATTGAGCGTGTCTGGCAGGCCAACCTGCAGGTCTACGGTGCCGACAAAGTGTGGCGGCAACTGGCCCGTGAAGGCGTGACTGTGGCCCGCTGCACGGTCGAGCGGCTGATGCGCAAGCTGGGACTGCGCGGTGTGATGCGGGGCAAGGTCTGCGAACCACCGTCAGTGATGCCAAAGCCCCCTGTCCGATGGACCGGGTCAACCGGCAGTTCCGGGCCGAGCGGCCGAACCAGCTGTGGGTCAGCGACTTCACGTACGTCTCGACCTGGCAGGGCTGGCTGTATGTGGCCTTCGTCATCGACGTGTACGCGCGGCGTATCGTGGGCTGGCGGGTGAGCAGTTCGATGCGCACCGACTTCGTGCTCGATGCGCTGGAGCAGGCGCTGTATGCCCGACAACCCGAGCGTGATGGCAGCCTGGTGTGTCACTCCGACAGGGGCTCGCAATACGTCAGCATCCGCTACACCGAGCGGTTGACGGAGGCGGGCATCGAGCCATCGGTGGGCAGCAAGGGCGACAGCTATGACAACGCCCTGGCCGAGACCATCAACGGACTCTACAAGGCTGAACTTATCCACCGCCGGGCGCCCTGGAAGACCAGGGAGGCGGTGGAGTTTGCAACGCTCGAATGGGTGTCATGGTTCAACCACCATCGCCTGCTCGAACCCATCGGGTACATCCCGCCTGCGGAAGCTGAGGCAAACTACTATCGGCAACTCGCCAATCAGACCACCGCGGTGGTGGCCTGACTTAAACCAAACAGCCTCCGCGAAACCCGGGGCGATTCAGGCTGGTTTTCAACGCCAAACAACAGGCTGGCGGATTCAAACAGCCACCGAAACTCATCGCGACAAGTGATTTAAGTACGGATCTAGACTGATGAATCTCGTCGCTACGTCCCTCAGCTCTTTTGATGCATGCCCCCAAAAAACGACATGTACAGGAATTCCTCGTTTTTTGAGCTTCTCAATCGCAGGCACGTAATCAGCGTCCCCTGAAACTAGCGTTACTTCATCCTCGCCAATTTTTAAGAGTTCGTATGAATCACTGATCATGGTTGCAACTATGTCGGTATCGATTTTTTTCTCATGATTAGCGACATTTCGATCGTACACAATCACTTCAAAGCCTTGTCTTTCCGCAGCGATCCACACGGAGTCATTTTTTGGCGGTCGTGAACCAAACAATGCTGCGCGCTTCACATCACCTTTACCGCCAGCGAATTCGAATAATTTCCCGAAATCCAGCTTCCAATCGTAGTCACAGATTTTGTTCTTGGCTGCTGCCCAAACATCTGGCGCATGACCCTTGCTCGCCGCAGAAACGTGCATCCCTTCAATCCAAACATTTGAGTTATCAACGTACAGAAGATTTGCCATAAATGGTCCAAGAAGTACGCACTGACCAAGCCCCAAAAAACTAAGGCCTGAAGCCAAAACGTAAATTATTTTAGACAGCAAGATACACATCCAGGCGACTTGCTGCAGTTTGCAATCCGTCTGGTGCCACACGCGCGTATCGCTCAACCATTGATTGAGTGTTCCAACCGCCAAGCTCCATCACGCAACTTGCCGACCTTCGGTGTTCGATCGATCCACTCTCATTCTTTGCACGCGCGACGAAGAATTGCACGCACCTAAGCCATGTATCGATTACATGTTCCCGGCGTCACATCCTTGGCGCGTATCGCTCTAAATTGGTCAAGCAAAGCGCGGTTAATGTCGACCAGAGCTTTCCCCCCTAGATGGAGGTGGAATCATCTCAGCATAGAGATATTCCATGCGTGCGCTTATCAGGCTTTGATCCATGTCGTTCACGCGCTGAGCGCACTCCAGTGGTTCCTATGCCGTCTAACGGCGCTTCCAAATTTGGATTTGGGCTGCTCGAATATGCGCAGCCATAAAGGCTTCCTTTGATATATCGCGGTCGCGGCGGTAGCCCCAACCCCTAACCAACCGCACTGTCGTCAAGCGGCTTGTCGCTGAAAAGCATGTGCCCTTCGTCCAGCCTCCTGATCAGTTTTCGTAGCCCCTTCTTGTCGAGTCGCACAGATCGAAAAACAGTTCGACCATCACGCCCCATCACCCTGTCCAGACCGTTGATGAACGAACCATGCTTGACGTCCTTTGGCTCAATCTTTTCCCGCAATTTCGATGGTGCGCAGACTCCAGTCCACTCTATCTCACCGGAGGTCAGTGCATGGGCGCAGTAAATTAATTTCTCCTGCTCCGTTCGTTTCTCTTGCGTGCCATCAGCAGCTACAGCCCAGTAAGAATCCTTGTACCGTGCGACTTGATAGAACTGCTGGGCGGCGTCTTCAAGTGAGATTGTTCTGGACAACCGCTTTGTGATTGCAGTTAGTCCACCCGACTTGTGGATTTCTCGAACCAACACAATGGTTGACAACACCGCCGCATACCAAGCGGCCCACGCCGATGCATCCATTCAATCTCCCTTACCCTAACCCGTCAGGGTGATTTTTACCCCAACGTTCTCTTAAGAAACGGTTCGCGGTCTTATTTCTGAGCTGTAGGATCATTTCGACCCGATCATTAGACTTCACATCGCTTGCGATCATAAAGTATCGCCTAAGGTCCTCAATTAACATCGCCGAAACCATCGTCGCAATCTCCATCACCGTGTGCGAAATTCGCCTCTGAAGGTTTACATCTGGTAGTGCCACCTGAATTTGCTTTACGGCCTCATAAGAGGAATGGGCAAAACCAGAAAGATACTGGTAGATGTCGCGAAAGTACTTTTCGTCCATCCCTGCACTTTTCGCCAAAGCGAGAAACGAAGTCTCTTCTTTTTTTACGTCCCAATTTCCCTGAAGTAGCTGAGCCTGCTGCTTGGCTGAGTATTTTTGAAATTCGGGATGCGTCTTGATCACCGCACGCACTGCATCCAACTCAGGCTTTTCCCGCTCGACTTGTTCGCGAGTCTTTTTTGTGTTTGCCGCGTAACTTTGCCTAGTCATCAATCCACAGCAACCCCAACACGCATGACGAAATCTGTTTACCTCTTCGTCGGCACTACCGAAGAGGTAATGGAACATAAGGTAAGTCTCAAGCGCCCCCCTCACGAGTACCGCCACAGAACTGCAATCAACAATCGCAGTTTCACTCCCATCGTCAAAGAGATACCTAGCCCCCTCTGATAGCAAGCGGATGGAGTGAAGGTGATTGCAGAGCTTGATCGCAATCAGTTGGGCATCATTCTTGTAGCGTTGGTTCCGTGGAACACTTGAGCGCCCCCTCGCTTTGACTAGTTCAAAGAGGTAGTCCAGCAAAACGGCGTAGTCGGGGTCGAGTTCGGAAACCTCGCCACGGTCAACACTATCCTCATATTCTTCCGCCTTCATTCCGGAACTCGTCCCATCATACGCATCCGACGAATCAGTAGGGTGGGACAAAGCTGAACGTCAACCCGTTCTGGACAACGTACGCTGCATCAATTTGGCGATCAGAATCATCGCCCTTCCAAGGCTCTGCGCCAATCCGGCAAACAGTCTTTCACCAGCGGTGTAGTTGACGACAGCGACAACGTTGTAACCTTTTCGAAAAGCCTTGAACAACGTGCCGCATTTCCAGACGCCAGCTTCGTCACGCTCGGGCTGATTGCCGTCAACGACTATGAAGTCCTTGTCGGAAATCTCGTGCTCTTCTTCGCTGCCGTCCTTGTATGTGACGAGCACGCTGATAAATCCAAACGTGACGATGGCCATGCGATGCTTGTACTGGTTTTGAATGGCGCGATTCTGGGCGTACCGATCAGTCTTTTCTCAGCTTAATCTTCTAACACTCACCCTGCGCTGAATCAGGCGACTTTGGGTTCCTGAGTTTGACAAGGAGGCGTGAGGCGCTTGCTGAAAAACATTACTTCCGAGCCCACGTAGCGCTGTTGGGCGGTGTAGTTCAGCCCATACGTAAACGAACGTGCGTAACCATACATCTCTTGGATTTCCTCAGTGTTGTCATAAGACACAACCCAAGGCCGCCGAAATCTGACGCTACCAAGAAGTCGAGCAATCTGAACATGGTCGTCATGCTTGTAGGAGTTGCGATATAACCCCGCCCCCTTCACGTAGTACGGCGGATCTAAATAGATCATCGAATTGGTCGGCAGGAATTGATGGCACCGGAGGAGCAACCTGTAAGCATCTTCCTCATAGACGCTGATCGCATTGGCATACCTACCGATTCGCTCCAGGCGAACACATAATTCGTCGCGCATGAATCGAGCGTCGAGCTGGTAAGTGCCACTTTGGGCTTTGCCGCCGATGACGCCAGCCTTGAGGATTCCCGAACGATTCGTGCGATTCATAAAAAGCGTTGCGAATCCGCGCTCAAGCTGAGTGCCTTCAACCTCCCCCAGCATCATTGCTCGCCAGTGATGCCATGCATCCATCGTCACTGGTTCACTGACAATCATGTCTATCAATTCACTTGTTTGTTGGACAGCAGCGCGCCAGAAGACCGCAACAGCCGCATCAACATCATTGATGTGGATGTGTTGGACAATCCCATCCATCAAAAGCGCAAGAGCCACGCCTGCGCCTCCAGCAAATGGTTCCAGATAATGACCGCCTGTCAACTCATTCTTGGAGATGACCTCCGCAATAAGCGGAGCGAAGCGTGCCTTTCCACCAGGGTAGCGGAGTGGGGTGTAAAGCTTTTTCGAATACATGAGTTACCGCACTTTAGCGGAGTGCTTCGACCTTGGCCAGGGTCGATCAGACGATTCGCCGAGCAGTCTTAGTAACGGCATCTTCAAACGAATTTATGAACGCTGCAGCTTCAGCCTGATGGCAGATTGCCCATTCTCGAATCACACCCCAACGCTGCATTTTGTCCCAATGGGAAACCCACCAGCTTTTGCTGGATTCGCGCTGAGCACTTGTGCTTGAATCATCGGCGAAGAACGTATTTGACACTTTGTCCGTGGTCGGGTTGGTGACACTGAACCGGAGAAGCGCAGCATGCATCGGGCCGCTTGGTGCGGCAATTACATTCCTTAAAAAGTTCTTCATTACGTTCTCTGGCGATCTGGCTGTGCCCTGTGCGCCGTTTTGACAAGGTAACTTGATGGTATTTCCTCGGGCCGCCGCCTTCTTCGGGATTGAGGTGTCGGCGTCTACGATAAGGACGCGATCCCTAAATAACGGATCTTTGTCTGGAAGAGCGATCAGGTTGGATCCTCCAACCCCGAGCGGAATTAGTTTGATCTGTACGCCCAGTTTCCGCGCTAACGCGGCTCGTTTTGGGGCAGGGAGCAACGCCTCGCAAAACTGAGCACCTTCTGGATCTTCAAAGTAAACGCCTAGTACCGGCTTCTTGGCCTTCGTCAGGACGGTATCGTCTTGACGGAGGGCCATGTCGTCAAGAATTGCTGCCAGAGACTGGTCATCTGCAAGACGTGGATGTTTTGTGTCAAGAAGATAGACCACCTTATCAGGGGCTCTATGGTTACCCCCTCCTTCCGGATGGACCGCTTCGATGAGACGGGGTGAATGCGTCGTGGCGATGATCTGAAGACTTAATCGATTAGCATGGGTTTTCAATGCTTTGACTAATCGGTCTATGGCGTGAGGGTGAAACCCAACATCCAATTCATCGATCACTAGAAGACCACCACAGTACTCGTCCCCTTGTTCGCGCAGCAGGCGATTAAACGATGCTAATGCCGTGGCGATACTTGCCAAGCTATCTTGCCCCATCGAGATCGCAAACGCATCATGGGTCGTATACCCGGGCTGCACTGTCTTCTTTTTAGATCCCTTAATGCTCTGATGGGTGACCTCGGTAGTCACTTCAGTACCAACGATCACGGCGCCAATGAAGTCGGCCATAAGTTGCCGATCCTCCTGGTGCATCGCGATTTTTCTGCTTGCAACTTCCGCCTCGTCGGCCTCACCTATTGACGCAAGGCGCTTAATACCCAGAAAAATGGTCGGCAAAGGCACCTTAGCATCTTGCCCGACGGGATCGTCATCAGCTCTGTCGACGGTTCTTGGAACTACACGAGCCCGCTTCCATTCGGTTCTTTGGGTCATCGCACAGCGCTTGCGAACCGAAATGCCACCGACATCCGCAACAACTGTTGGTGCGGCGGAGGGGTCTTGCTGCGCAGTCACGACTTCTTCCAGAGCAAGATAGACGATTCGCTCAATGTTGGCGTAGAAGGGCTCCCCAAAGTAACTCTTTGGTCCACCTTTAGATACGCCAAAGGTGTTGGCTACTAAGCCCTGGATGGTGGACTTTCCGATGCCGTTGTGGCCTGCAATCAGGGTCAGACGGTCGGCGAATTCAATTTTTAGGTTGCCTAACTTACGAAATGGAGGGGTCCCAAACTCCAGCGAGCAAACCTTTGTCCTATTTCTAGTCGTTGCCATGCTTTTCTTGGCGCGTTTTTGATAGGCGCGTTTCTTTTGAAACCAGCAGTATGCAGCATGGAAAAAGTCCTCTCGCCATATGTATGCGTACACCATCACGGCTGTTCAATACACGACTCAACAGCAATTTCGCTATATGAAAATCCAAGCAATAAGTTAGTACCTTGCAATCCGCCACTGGCAATTAAGCAATATGTATCAAAGCATCAAAAACCTTCGGCTCGGAAAGGCGCGTCAGCGTTGCAGCCAGTCTGAGCAATAAGTTACGGACGACCACGCGCCTCTTTGACCTCGAGGTCGGCCAGGCCCACCAGCGTAAAGCTGGGCAAGCCGTTGACCAAATGCACCTCAACGGTGACCGCTGGCGCCTCCAGCCCCAATAACGAACGACTTTGCACCAAAGAAAGGCTCATTTGATCCTGCTCGCTCAAATCGGTGCATCCCGCGGAGTGAGATACAAACCGTTTTACTTGCGCACTCAAGTGGTGCACAGTCACTTGTTCTTATTTCAGAACACCGTACGGGCGGTTGGTGCGCATGGCGTCTCACAAGTGGTAACCGATGGCACGCTACATGCTTAGGCACTGCGTCACCACTCTTTTACCCATCCGGAGCCAAACATGAAATTGTCAGCCGCCAAAACCCTGGTCCTCGCAACGCTCGCAGTATCGAGTGGCGCTTTTGCGCAGACCGCGGCGCCCGAGCCAGATTACACACTGGCTTTCAACGTTGGAGTTGTCTCAGACTACCGTTTCCGTGGCATTTCGCAATCGCGCCTGAAACCAGCATTGCAAGGTGGCATCGATTTCTCGCACAAAAGCGGCATTTACCTGGGTACCTGGGCTTCGACCATCAAGATTCTGAAAGACATTCCCGGCGGTGACGGCCCGGTTGAACTGGATTTCTACGGCGGCTACAAGGGCACGATCAACGAGTTGTTCTCCTATGACCTGGGCATCTTGCGTTACCAGTACCCAAGCGAAAACTTCGCCACCACGCCAAACACCACCGAGCTCTACGCCGCGTTGACGGTGGGCCCGGCCACCGTGAAGTACTCGCAATCGGTGACCAACGAAACCTTCGGCATCGCCGACAGCAAGGGCTCCAGCTACATCGAGGCGGCTGCCACCTTTGACCTGGGCAGCGGCTGGGGCATCACCCCACACGTGGGCTACCAACGTATCGACGGCACGGCTGCAGCGTCTTACACCGACTACTCGCTCAGCCTGAGCAAAGACTTCGCCAACGGCTTCGTCGTCACCCTGACGGCCGTGGGCACCAACGCCGACAAGACCTTTTACGCCAGCCCTGCCAACGGCAAGTTCCTCGGCAAAGACAGCGCGCTGATCGGCGTCAAGTACAGCTTCTGATAGCACAAGAGGATAAACATATGAAACTCGTAACGGCCATCATCAAACCGTTCAAGCTCGACGAGGTGCGTGAAGCCCTGTCCGGCATTGGCGTCCAAGGCATCACCGTCACCGAAGTCAAAGGCTTCGGCCGCCAGAAGGGCCACACCGAGCTCTACCGTGGCGCGGAATACGTGGTCGACTTTTTGCCCAAAGTGAAGATCGAAGCCGCTGTGGCCGACGAACTCGTCGACCGCGTGATCGAAGCCGTCGAAGGTGCCGCCCGCACCGGCAAGATCGGCGACGGCAAGATCTTCGTGTTCAACCTCGAACAAGTCGTACGCATCCGTACGGGTGAGACCGGTAAAGAAGCGCTGTAAGTCGCTCTGCCTTTCTGAAAGAACTTATCTCATGAAAAAACTTCTCGCTTCTCTGGCCCTGGGCCTGAGCTTGTTGGCCGCAGGTCCAAGCTTGATGGCGCAGACCCCTGCCGCTGATGCCTCCGCTCCTGCTGCAGCCGTCGCGGCACCAGCCTCCGATGCAGCGCCTGCCGCCGCGGCAGCGCCCGCAGCAGCCGATGCATCGGCTCCCGCCGCAGCCGCAGCCCCCGCACCCAAGATCGACTCCGGCGACACCGCCTGGATGCTGACCTCCACCCTGTTGGTGATCCTGATGACGATCCCCGGCCTGGCTTTGTTCTACGGCGGTTTGGGTCGCTCGAAGAACATGTTGTCGGTGCTGATGCAAGTCTTTGTGATCTTCTCGTTGATCAGCATCCTGTGGGCCATTTACGGCTACAGCCTGGCGTTCTCGGGTGAAGGCAAGTTCTTCGGCGGCCTGGACAAAATCTTCTTGAAGGGTGTGAATCTGGAGACCTTCGGGGCTCTGACCACCATTCCTGAATATGTGTTCTTCGCCTTCCAGGGCACGTTCGCTGCCATCACCGTGGCGCTGATCGTCGGTGCCTTCGCTGAACGCGCACGTTTCTCCGCTGTGCTGCTGTTCTCGGTGCTGTGGTTCACCTTCAGCTACGTGCCCATGGCCCACATCGTCTGGGGCGGCGGTTTCCTGGGCGCCGATGGCGCACTCGACTTCGCCGGCGGCACCGTGGTGCACATCAACGCCGGTGTGGCTGGCTTGGTCGGTGCCTACCTGGTGGGCAAGCGCATCGGCTTCGGCAAGGAAGCCTTCACGCCTCACTCGCTGACGCTGACCATGGTCGGTGCCTCGCTGCTGTGGGTCGGCTGGTTCGGTTTCAACGCCGGCTCGGCTGGTGCGGCCAACGCCGCTGCTGGCCTGGCTTTTGTCAACACCGTGTTGGCTACCGCTGCTGCCACCCTGTCCTGGATTGCCGGTGAAAGCCTGCACAAGGGCAAGGCCTCGATGCTGGGTGCCGCTTCTGGTGCCGTCGCCGGCCTGGTGGCCGTGACGCCTGCTGCCGGCTTTGTCGGCCCCATGGGTTCCATCGTGCTGGGCCTGCTGGCCGGTATCGTCTGCCTGTGGGGTGTGAGCGGCCTCAAGCGCATGTTGAACGCCGATGACGCGTTTGACGTGTTTGGTGTGCACGGCGTCGGCGGCATCCTGGGTGCCATCCTGACCGGTGTGTTCGCCTCGCAAAGCCTGGGCGGCACCGGTGGTCTGACCCCTGACACCTTCACCATGGGTGGCCAGGTCTGGATCCAAGTGAAGAGCGTGCTGTTCACCATCGTCTGGTCGGGCGTGGTTGCCTTCATCGCCTTCAAGATTGCAGACGTGGCCATCGGCCTGCGCGTCAGCGAAGAAGAAGAGCGCGAAGGCCTGGACATCACCTCCCACGGCGAAACCGCTTACAACCGTTAAACGCATCCTTCAGGGGACTCACCTGGCGGCGCCACTGCTGCCAGGTGGCCAAGATTCATCTCCTCAGGAAGTTTGGCCCGCACGAACCGCAAGGTTCCGGCGGGCCATTTTTTTGCCTGGCCCCGGCCTATCATTGGACAAAACATTCCCCAATGCATAGGAGACCCGGCCATGACATCCCCCCTGGTTTTACACAACGGCGCGCTGCGCTGCGAGTTGCGGCCCGAACTCGGCGGCTGCATCACCGGCCTGTGGCTGGGCGAGGATGCGGTACTGCGCTCGGCCCCTGCAGCCAGCGTGACCTCGTCGCGGGTCAGCGGCAGTTATGCGCTGGTGCCGTTTTCCAACCGCATAGGCCACGCCACCCTGCAATGGCAAGGCACCAGCCACCCGCTGGTGCAAAACAACATGCCCGAGCCACACGCCATCCACGGCCACGGCTGGCAGCGCCCCTGGGAAGTGCTTGAAGCGGATGGTCAATCGGCCCTGTTGGCCTTTGAACACCAGCCCGACGCCTCCTGGCCGTTTGCGTTTGACACCTCGCAAAGCCTGCGCCTCGGCGCCGACAGCCTGGAGATGACACTCAGCGCCACCAACCAATCATCCATACCCGCGCCCATAGGACTGGGCTGGCACCCGTTCTTCGTGAAGCGCCCGGGCAGCCGCATCAGCTTTGCCGCCACCGGCCGCTGGGAAAACGGCCCCGACATGCTGCCCGTGGCGCACAGCGCCAGCAGCGGCCTGGACGTGGATTGCGCCAGCCTCACGGTAGACAACTGCTTCGATGGCTGGAGCGGCCAGGTCGACCTGGTCGACCCGGTGCTGCACACCCGCATCACGTCCAAGCTGCGCCATTTGGTGGTGTTCACCAACACACAGAAAGATTTTGTGGCCATTGAACCCGTGAGCCACGTCAACAATGCCTTGAACCAGGCCGCAGCAAACGGCGCCAGCCCCGATGCCCTGGGCGTATGTGTATTGCAGCCTGGCGAAACCCTGTCCGTTCACATGACCATTGCGGTCCAACGCAACACCTAGATACCTAGACCTCGCCACATGATGCCTTCCTGGAACCCCGTCACCAGCCAAGCCAACGCGCTAGGCGAATCGCCCTTTTGGCATCCACACGAGCAATGCCTTTATTGGGTCGACCTGCCCGCCAAACGCATCCACCGCACACAGCCCGGCAGCGCTGTGGTCGATTCCTGGGACGTGCCCCAGGAACCTGGCTGCATGGCCCCGGCTGCGCGCGGTGGCCTGGTGATCGCCATGCGCGACGGCATTTACCGCGCGCGCGAATGGGGCGGCACGCTGGAGCTGCTGGTGCCGGCGGCACACGACCCGGCTACCACCCGCTTCAACGACGGCAAGTGCGACGTGCTGGGCCGCTTCTGGGCCGGCACCATCTACGAGCCACGCACGGCCCACGCGGCCAAGCTGTATTCGCTCGATTGCCGCCAGGGCCGCACGCCCGAACTGCGCGCACAAGCCGACGACGCCATCACCGCCAATGGCCTGGCCTGGTCGCCCGACAACCACACGCTTTATTGGGCCAACACACCGGACCACGTGGTGCGCGCCTGGGATTGGCAGGCCGAAACCAACACGCTCAGCGGCCAGCGCGTTTTCCAGCAATTGAACGGCAAACCCATGGGTTGGGTCTCGGGCCAAGCTGGCTACGGCGGCCGACCCGATGGCGCGGCGGTCGACGTCGAGGGCAACTACTACTCGGCGATGTTCGAAGGTGCGCGCATCTGCAAGTTCGCACCCGACGGCCGTTTGCTGGCCGAATACCCCACACCCGCCCAATGCCCCACCATGCCGTGTTTTGGCGGCCCGGAACTGCGCACGCTGTTCATCACCACCGCCAGCCAAGGCCGCCCCGCCGCAGAGCTGGCCAACATGCCAGGCTCGGGCTGTGTGTTCAGTTTGCCCATGGATGTGGCAGGCTTGCCGGTGAACTTCTTCCAGGAGTGATACGCCGCTGGCAAAAAAACTGAACGCACACGGTTCAAAAAAATCACGCCACCATCTTTTCCACAGTGCAGGGCCAACCATTACCATGGCCACATGGACCAAGCCCTGCAAAGCCTTCTAGACCGCGTCGCCCACGCGGCCGCCCATGCCACCCCGCTGCGCATCCGTGGCAGCGGCAGCAAGGACTTTTACGCACAAGCGCTGCACGGCGAAGTGCTGGACACCAGCACACTCAGCGGCATCGTGAGCTACGAGCCCAGCGAGCTGGTGGTCACCGTGCGTGCGGGCACACCGCTGGCCGAACTCGAAGCGCTGCTGGCCACACAAAACCAATGTCTGCCGTTCGAGCCACCGCGCTTCCAGGGCGAGGGCCAGGCTGGCGGAACCGTGGGCGGCATGGTCGCCACCGGACTCAGCGGCCCGGCCCGCGCCAGCGCGGGTGCTGTGCGTGATTTCATGCTGGGCGCGACCCTCATCAACGGCCGCGCCGAACTGCTGAGTTTTGGCGGCACGGTGATGAAAAACGTCGCCGGTTATGACGTCTCGCGGCTGATGTGCGGCGCCCTGGGCACGCTGGGCCTGCTCACCGAAGTCAACCTCAAGGTGCTGCCGTTTGCCCCGGCCGAGGCGACGCTGCGTTTTGCCATGCCGCAGGCCGAGGCGCTGCGCCAGCTCAACCTCTGGGGCGGCCAGCCGCTGCCGCTGAACGCCAGTTGCTGGCTGGACGGCACGCTGTGGCTGCGCCTGCGTGGTGCCGTCGCCGCCGTGCAGGCCGCCTGCGCCAGCATGGGCGGCACACGCGTAGCACCCGATGACTTCGACTGGCACACTTGCCGCGACCAGCGCCATCCGTGGTTTGCACCACGCGCAGGGCTGGATTTGTGGCGCCTGTCGGTGCCACAAACCGCACCCGTGCTAGACCTGCCTTATGCACAACTGATCGAATGGCATGGCGGCCAACGTTGGCTCTGGGCACCGCCGGAAGCGGCCTCAGGCTTGCGCCAGGCGGCCCAAGCCGTGGCTGGAAACGCTACGCTATTCATAGCTTCTTGCGCACGCACACCAGGCGCCAGAGCCCTTTTTGATGCCTTAAAACCACCGCTGGATCGTTTACATGCCAACTTGAAGCAGCAGTTCGATCCGGCTGGCATCTTCAACCCTGGCCGGCTGTCAGCCGACTTCTGAGAACCCGCCCTTAGAGACCGACTTGCGCCGCCTGCTCCACATCGCCGACCGCCACCGCACGCCGTCCACCACGCGGCTGCTGGGCTTTGTGTTGGCGTTCAACGCGGGCGCCATCAATGCCGGCGGGCTGCTGGTGGTGCACAGCTACACCTCGCATATGTCGGGTTTTGCCTCGCAGGTGGCCGATGGCCTGGTGCTGGGCGACGCCACACTGCTGCTGAGTGCGCTGGGCGCGCTGCTGGCATTCACGGCCGGGGCAGCGTGCACCGCCCTGATCGTCAACTGGGGGCGGCAACACCATCTGCGCAGCGCCTATGCCTTGCCGATGTTGCTCGAGGCCGGCCTGCTGCTGCCGTTTGGCTTGATGGGCGCGATCACGCTCACCTGGGAAACGCCGTTCACCGTGCCGCTCACGGTGCTGCTGCTGTCATTCATCATGGGTCTGCAAAACGCCGTGAGTAGCAAACTCTCTGGCGGCCGCATGCGCACCACCCACATGACCGGCAACCTCACCGACCTCGGCATAGAACTCGGCAAGCTGCTGTACTGGAACCGCCACGGCACGCCGCCCGAGGCCCAGGTGCGTTCCAACTTTTCACGCATGCAACTCTACGGCGGGCTGCTGGCGATGTTCATCGCCGGGGGCTTGTTTGGCGCCGCCGGGTTCAAGTACGTGGGCTTCCTGTGGGTCATGCCGCTGGCCGCGCTGCTGCTCACCGTGGCGCTGACGCCGCTGCGCCACGACCTGCGCCGCTCGGTCTATCTGCGCTCCCTGCTCACGGCCATCTGGGCACGGCTGCGGCGTCGCCCTGGCGCCAGGCCCACACAAAGCCCCTAAAAAACGAGACACGATGCAAACCAACCTCGCCCCCGAGTTCAAGAACACACCCGACGGCCAAGCCGCCGAGGCCATTCTGCGCAAGTGTGTGCACTGCGGCTTTTGCACCGCCACCTGCCCCACCTACCAGTTGCTGGGCGACGAACTCGACGGACCGCGCGGCCGCATCTACTTGATGAAGCAGGTACTCGAGGGCGCCGAGCCCACTCGCAGCACCCAACAACACCTGGACCGCTGCCTCACCTGCCGCAACTGCGAAACCACCTGCCCCAGCGGCGTGGACTACGGCCACCTGGTGGACATTGGCCGCAAGATCGTCGACGCCAAGGTGCCGCGCCCCGCGGCTGAACGCGCCATGCGCTGGGCGCTGAAAGAAGGCCTGTCGTCACCGCTGTTTGGCCCGGCCATGCGCCTGGGCCAACAGGTGCGCGGCCTGCTGCCACCAGCCTTGAAAGCCAAGGTGCCCGCCAAACAGGACGCCGGCCGCTGGCCCACGCAAACCCATACGCGCCAGGTGCTGATGCTGGCGGGCTGTGTGCAGCCTGCGATGATGCCCAACATCAACAGCGCCACGGCACGTGTGCTTGATGCCGCTGGCATTCAAACCGTGCTGGCGCCCTCGGCTGGCTGCTGCGGCGCGGTGAAGTTTCACCTGAACGACCAGACCGGCGGGCTGGCGCAGATGCGCGCCAACATCGACGCCTGGTGGCCCTATGTTGAGGGCGGGCAAGGTGTAGGTGGCGCCGCGCCGGTGGAGGCGATTGTGATGAATGCCTCCGGCTGCGGCGTCACCGTCAAAGACTATGGCCACCTGCTGCAGGACGACCCCGCCTACGCGGCACGCGCGGCGCGTATCAGTGGGCTGACACGCGACCTGAGCGAATGGCTGCCCGAGCTGGCCAGCAGCTTGCGTACACGCGTCAAGGCGCCCAGCGGCCCCATTGCCTACCATCCACCCTGTACCCTGCAGCACGGCCAGAAGCTGCGTGGCGGTGTGGAGCAGCACCTGCGCGCGCTGGGCTTCAACCTGCGTGTGGCGGTAAACGAATCGCACCTGTGCTGCGGCTCGGCCGGCACGTATTCGGTGCTCAACCCCGATATCTCCAAACAGCTGCGCGACCGCAAACTCGGCGCACTGAGCACGGCGCATGGCGACACCCCGCCGGAGGCCATTTTGTCGGCCAACATCGGCTGCATCACACACTTGCAAAGCGGCACCGAGGTGCCGGTGCGCCATTGGGTCGAGTTATTGGACCAGGCGCTGACGTAACACCGGCGACCCCAGGTTTTGCCTATTTAGACAGCACCCGCGCCAAGCTGGCATGATCGCGGGTTCGACTGATCATTTTCCGCTCCCATGACCGACCCCCAATTGACGCCCGCCCCACAAGTCACAGACGCTGCTGCTGCACCCGCCGCCGCGGTCGCCGCACCTGGGGAGGCCACGGCCGCCCCGGCAGAAGCAGCCGACGCGCCGCGCGCCGAGCGTGGCCGCCGCGGCGGCCGAGGCGGTCGCAACCGGCGCAAGCCGGGTGCCGAAGCTGGCACCCCGAATGCTGCCGCCGGGCCGCGTGAACCACGCCCGCCCCGACAGCCCCGTGAATCCCGTGAGCCCCGGCAGAACGACGGCAAGGGCGCACAGGCCCCCCAAACCCCACGCCGCACCCACCCGCTGCTGGAACAACTGGCGGCCCTCTACCCCCACCTGTTTGGCGCGGTGTTTCTGCCGCTCAAGCGCGGCATCTTCCAGGACCTGCAGGAAGCCCACCCCGAGGTATTTGAGCGCGAAGCGCTGAAGGTGGCGCTGGGCATCCACACACGCAGCACACGTTATCTGCAAAGCGTGGCCGAAGGCCGCCAGCGCCACGACCTGCTGGGCAACGCCGTGGAAGCCATGGCACCCGAGCACGTGCACCACGCGCTGCTGGAGGTGTTTCGCCGCCGCAAGCCACGCGACGGTGAAGACACGTCCGAGAAGCTGCGCCGCCGCCTGCGCCAGGCGTTCGAGTCGTCCGGCCTGAGCCGCGAAGCCTATGCCGAGCTGGTGCGCAGCCGCGACGAAGCCGCCAACCAGTTGCTGAACGAGGTGTTTGCCGAGATCACCGCCGAAGACGCCAAGGCCGAAGCCCTGCTGCGCGCCTTTGACGCCAGCGGCCGCAGCAGCGTGGAAGAGTTTGCCGACATGTACGGCCTGGACCCACGCCAGACCGGCCGCCAGTTGGAGCGTGCACGCAGCCTGCGGCCAGCCGTTGCGACCGCTGTTGCCGCATAAAGACAGCGCTTTCTAGCAAACGCCCCTGGCTCAACACCAGGGGCGTTTTGCATGGGTGGGTGGCAGCACATGCAGGCCTCGACAAGCTACTGACACCACGCTGTCAGCAGCCCCCGCGCACCATAGCGGCTTCTTCAACACAACACGAGAGGCTAGCCATGACCACCACCCCCAACGCCATCAACTGGTTCGAGATTCCTTGCGCCAACCTCGACCGCGCGCAAACCTTCTACGAACAGGTGCTGGGCCGCCCCATGCGCCGCGAAAACTTTGGCGGCGCGCCCATGGCCCTTTTCGCCCACGACGAACCCGCCACCGGCGGCTGCCTGGTCTCGGGCCACGAATACAAACCGGCCGCCGATGCGGGCGTGCGCATCTACCTCGATTGCAGCCCCGGCCTGGACGCCGCAGCCTACCGTGTGCCACTGGCCGGCGGCCAGTTGCTTGATGCCTGCATCACCCTGCCCGACGGCATGGGCTACATCGCCCATTTGCGCGACACCGAGGGCAACACCATAGGCCTGCATTCGGTCTCGCGCTGAGCGTTCGAACCATGGCCAGGAACTGGATCGCCGTCGCCTGCGCAGAGCACGCCTTGCGCGGACGCGATGCACAGCCCGTGGGCTTCATGCAGGTGTGTCATGGCAAAGTGGCGCCGCTACGGCGGGTATCGCCTGGTGATCGCGTGGTCTACTACGCGCCCGCCCAGACCATGCAAGGCGCAGATCGCTTGCAAAGCTTCGTCAGCCTGGGTGTGGTGCAGGCCGGCGAGCCCTATGCGTTCGACATGGGCGGCGGCTTTGTGCCGTTTAGGCGCGACGTGGCCTATGTGGCGGCTCGGCCCGCGCCCATAGCGCCACTGCTAGCCGCATTGGATTTTGTAGAGAATCGCGAACGCTGGGGTTATCCGTTTCGGCGTGGTTTGTTTGAGATCAGTGCGGTCGACATGCAGCGTATTGCCCGGGCCATGCAGGTGCCTTGGGGGTTGTGTGATGAGGGCCCGGAAGCGCCTTCCAGCCATTCCAGCGGTAGCATGCAGAGGTCGATTTTCGAAACCCGCTAGCCATCTAAATTGATAGCTGCTTGCGCTACATCCGTAAGCGCAAATCGCCTAAAAAACTCAAGACATTTAACCATCTCAAACACCATGCGCCGCGCCGACCGCTTGTTCCAAATCGTCCAGCTCGTGCGTGGCCGGCGTTTGTCTACCGCAGCCTTCTTGGCCACGCGGCTAGAGGTGTCGGAACGCACCATTTACCGCGACGTGGCGGCGCTGCAGGCGCAGGGTGTGCCCATAGAAGGTGAAGCCGGTGTGGGCTACCGTTTGGGCCGCGGTTTTGACCTGCCGCCGCTGATGTTCAGCCCGGTGGAGGCCACGGCCTTGGTGGCCGCCGCACGTTTGGCGCAGCGTTGGCTGGACGCGGGTTTGTCGCGTGAAGTCGAAACCGCGCTGGGCAAAATCCTCTCGGTGCTGCCGCCTGCCGCGCGCGTGGCGGCCGAGTCGGTGGCCATGTTTGCGCCTTCGTTCGGCGGCCTCACACCCGTCACACAACAACATTTGCAAGCCCTGCGCGAGGCCACACAGGCGCGGCGCAAGGTGCACCTGGATTACCTGGATCTGGCCGACAAGACCTCGCAGCGCATCGTGCGTCCGCTCGGCTGTTTTTACTGGGGCAAGGTGTGGACGCTGTCCGCCTGGTGCGAGGTGCGCAACGATTTCCGCGGCTTTCGCGTCGATCGCATCCGGCAACTCCGCCTGCTGCCCGATCAGTTTGCCGACGAACCCGGCAAGACGCTGGCCGACATGCTGCGAGCAGTGGAGGCAGCCGAGGCCGCCAAGCCGCATTGCCCTAACGCGCCGGCTGGAACATGATCACCGCCATGCCCACCAGCGCAATGCCTGCACCCACGCCGTCCCATAAGGTCGGGCGCACCTGGTCAACCAGCCACAGCCACAACAGCGCCACCGCCACGTAGACGCCGCCATAGGCGGCATAAACACGCCCTGAGGCCGTAGCATGCAAGGTGAGCAGCCAGACAAACAAGCTCAGGCTCAGCGCCGCCGGCAGCAACAGCCAGATGCTGCGTCCCTGGCGCAGCCAGAGATAGGGCAGATAACAGCCCAGGATCTCGGCCAACGCGGTGGCCACAAACAACAACAAGGTTTTCATGCGGCGATTTTGCCCGGCCAGTTTCGGCGGTTCAGTGTGGCCGTTCAGTGTTCGCGCCGCAGCAGCACCAGGCCGCTGCCTATGATGATGGCGCCGCCCAGCAGCGTGAAGTGGTCGGGCACCGTGCGCCACAACAGCCAATCTAACGCCACACCCCAGGCCAGGGCGGTGTACTCCAGCGGTGCCACCACCGAGGCCTGGCCGCCGCGAAAGGCTTCGGTGATGGCCAGCAAGCCAATGAAGCCGGTAACCGCCAGGGCCGCGATCAAGGGCCAATGTGCTGGCGCCACCGCGACCCAATCCGCCTGGGCCAGTAAGCCGGCACCCACGGCGATCAAGACCGTCGTCCAGAACACCAGACTCTCGCCGGTGTTGCGCCGAATCAGCACACGGCCAAGCACAGCCGAGGTGGCGTAACACGCGGCAGCGCCCAGTGCGGCCAAGGCATCCAGCGACAGGAAGGACTCACCATCGGGCCGCAAGGCCACCACCACGCCAAGCATGCCCACGGCAATTGCCAGCCAATGCGCGCGCCGCACACGTTCACCCAGCACCAGGGCTGAGAGCGCGGTGATGATCAACGGCGCCACAAAAAACAGCGTGTAGGCGTCGGCCAAGGCCAGGGCTTTGAGCGAATAGCTGAACAAAAACAAGGTACCGATATTGGCCATGCCACGCAGCAACTGCAATGGCCAGCGCACACGCCAAAGGCTGGCAACCTGGCGGCGCCACAACACATACAACACCACCAGCGGCATAGAGGCCATGCCGCGCATGGCGGCTACCTGCATGGCGGGGTAGTGCCCGGCCAGCAGTTTCAGCACCGCGTCCATCAGCGCAAAGCTGCCGACGGCGAGCAGCATCGCCCACATGGCGCGTGCGTGGCCGCCTCTTTTGGGGTGCTGGGTCAAAGCCTTGCTTGCTATCTTTTCGGTAGCTGGCTGCGCATTCAGGGCCTGCGTGGAGCTATTTTTTGACACTAAATCCCTAAGCTTGCTGCAACAAGGTCCACAAACGGTTGGGCGACAAGGGCATTTGCAGGCGAGGTGCTAGTGCCGCATAGCCGTGGCGCGCCAAGGCATCGGCCACGGCGTTCACCACCGAAGGTGCCGCGCCAATGGTGCCGAGTTCACCCACACCTTTGACACCCAGCGGGTTGTTTTTGCACGGCACACTGGCGTCCATTTCGGTTTTGAAATCGGGCGCCTGGTCGGCATGCGGCATTGCATAGTCCATCAGGCTCCCGCTCATGAGTTGGCCCGAAGTATTGTCGTAGACCAGGTGCTCACACAGCGCCTGGCCTATGCCCTGCACCGCGCCGCCATCGAGCTGGCCACGCACCACCATAGGGTTGATGACACGGCCTACATCGTTCATGGAGGCATAGGCCACCACCGCCACCTCGCCGGTCTGCGGGTCGATTTCCACCTCGCTGATGTGGCAGCCATTGGGCCAGGTCGGGCCATCGACCGTGCTGGTGGAGTCCATGAAGATGCTGCCCTCGGGCTGCGCTGCGGCGAGCTCGAACAGGTCCATCTGCACATCGGTTCCGGCCACGGTAAAGCGGCCTTCGGCGAACTGCAGATCGGCCGGCGCGGCCTCCAGCGCTTCTGCTGCCAGCAAGCGGGCCTTGTCTATGGTGCGGTCGGCGCCAATCCGCACGGCCGAGCCGCCAGTGAAGATGCTGCGTGAGCCGGCGCTGCCAAAACCGTTGCCACGGTCGGTGTCGCCTAGCACCACGCGCACCTGGTCTATGGGTACACCAAACGCATCCACCACCAGCTGCGCCAGGGTCGTGGCGATGCCCTGGCCCATGGCGTTGACGGCGGAGAAAACCTCGATCACACCCTCGGCCAGGACATTGATCGTCACACGTTCTTCAAACACATTGCCGCCCGTCCATTCCAGGAAAGTGGCAATGCCCAAGCCGCGCAGCCGTCCACGCTTTTCGGAGTCGGCAGCACGGGCGGCAAAGCCGTTCCAGTCGGCCAGCGCCAAGCCCTGGTCCATGATGGATTCGAAGTGCCCCGTGTCGTAGGTTTGCCCCATGGGATTTTTGTACGGCATTTGCGCGGGCTGGATGAAGTTGCGGCGGCGCAGTGCCACCCGGTCTATGCCGGTTTGGCGCGCGGCCTCATCCATCAGACGCTCCATCATGAAGATGGCTTCAGGTCGCCCCGCACCCCGGTAGGCGCTGGTCGGGCTGGTGTTGGTGAGCACGGCTTTGAAGTGAAAGTCTATGGTCTGGATGTCGTACACGCTGGTCTGCACCCACGGACCAATCAGCAACTGAATGGCGACACCTGCACCGGTGGCGTAGGCACCCACGTTGGCCAGAGAAGCCAGGCGCAGCGCGAGAATCTTGCCGCTGGCATCGAGCGCCAGTTCGGCGTGGCTGTGCAGATCACGCCCATGGTAGGCCGCGAGAAATTCTTCGCTGCGCTCGCTCACCCATTTCACCGGGCGTTTCAAGCGCCGGGCACAGTAGGCCACGGCGATGTCTTCGGGGTAGACCCCGGTTTTCATACCAAAGCCACCGCCTACATCGCCCACGATCACACGCACCTGTTCGGTCTCCAAGCCGAGTGCTGCACAAACCGACCCGCGCACCCCGGTGGGCATTTGTGTGCTCATACGAATGGTCAGGCGGCCAGTGTCTGGGTTGCAGTCGGCCAGTACCGTGCGGGGTTCCATGCTGACGGCCACAATGCGCTGGTTCACCACTTCCAGGCGCACAACATGGGCTGCCTGGGCAAAGGCAGCCGTGGTTGCATCGGCATTGCCATGGCGGATTTCGGCCGCAATATTGTCTGGGGCAGCCTCGGTGATGGCCGGCGCGCCTGCGGCGGTAGCGTCTTTCATGTCCACCACTACCGCAAGCTCGGCATAGTCGGCAACGATGGCTTCCAGCGCGTCACGTGCTTGTTGCAAACTCTCGGCCACGACCACGGCCACGGCCTCACCCACAAATCGCACCCGCTCATGCGCCAATACACGGTGCGGCGGTGTCACGCCGGGGCTTCCGTCGGCGCGGTGAAAGCCACCGCCGGGGATGGGGTTCACACCTTCCGCCGCCAGTTCGGCACCCGTGATGATCGCCAATACGCCGGGCATGGCCTGTGCGTCCGAAGTGTCGATCTTCAGAATACGCGCGTGTGGATAGGGTGAACGAAGGAATGCCGCGACGACCTGGCCCGCAGGCACTACATCGGCAGTGAACTGGCCGGAACCGGCCAGCAGCTGATCGTCTTCCAAGCGGCGCACTGATTGGCCGCTACCAAATCGCATGGGGTTATTGTTTTGCACAGAGTCTCCGCAGGGCTAGTGGATCCGGGCCGGCCTGCGCCGATTTGGCGGGCCTGCATCGCACTATAGGGCGACTCGTCGAAAGCTGCACACCTGTCAATGGTGTGAAACGTGGCAACGCCCTTTAGCCACCCTTTTGGCGCTGATAGGTACGCTCCATTTCTGGCGCCTTGCTGGTGTCTTGTAGACCACGGGCCAGATCTTTCGCAGCCTGCTGAACCTTGGGGCTTGGGATGCCATTGGTCATATGCGCGCTTTGGTCACGCTCATGCGGAAGCGGTGGTTTTCCATGCGGATGAGCGCCGTCTTCGGGGCCATCAGAAGGCAGCTGCTTGTCGTCGGGCAGCGACGGATCTTGGGGGTTTTTTGGGCTCGAAGGGAGCGTCGCAGATTTTGGCGGCGTCGACTGCTGTGACATGACTATCTCCTATAGAAAAAGTCATCCCAAGTTTGAGCTGTGTGCGGGCTTCGTGCTGTCAGCACCCAAGAATCATCGGCGTAGGTGATAACCGTGGATGAAGGTTTTTGATTCCCCAAAGCGAAAAGCCCCAGTCCTTTGGAGACTGGGGCGTTTCTAGATAATAGCCTGACGATGACCTACTTTCACACGGGAACCCGCACT
>NZ_JBMOXA010000015.1:0-109486 GCF_049316285.1 Variovorax sp. HJSM1_2
CTCGCCGCTGTTCATCTTTGTCGGTGTGGTGCTGTTCCTAGCGCGGCAGGACACGACCGCTGGCCGTGTGGGCCGGGTGTTGATTGGCCTGGGCCTGATGCTGCTGGCGCTGCGCCTGGTGGTTGATGCCACCGAGCCACTGCTGGCCTCACCCACGGTGCGCACCTTGCTGGGTGCCGTCAGCAGCGACATCTATCTGGAAATTGCACTCGGCACGGTGCTGGCCGTGCTGGCCTATTCCAGCCTGGCCGTGGTGCTGCTGATTGCCGCGCTCGCCACCTCACACGTGATTCAACTCGATGTGGCCTTGGGCCTGGTGTTAGGCGCCAACCTGGGCAGCGGCGCCTTGGCGGTGCTGACCACGGCCAAGTCTTCGATTGCCGTGCGCCAGGTCACCGTGGGCAATCTGGTGTTCAAGCTATTGGGGGTGTTGCTGTTTGCGCCCACCATAGGCCTGTGGATCGAATACGTGCAGCCTCTGTTGACCGACAAGACGCAGGCCGTGGTGCTGTTCCATCTGGCCTTCAACGTCGGCATGAGCATTGCGTTCATCAGCCTCACCAAACTCGTGGCCAAGGCCATGCAGAAACTGCTGCCGCAGCCCACGCCTTCGGTGGCGCAGCAACGGCCGCAGCATTTGGATCCGTCGGCCTTGAGCACACCTTCGCTGGCCATCACCTGCGCCGCCCGCGAAGCCTTGCACCAGGCCGACGTGGTCGAGACCATGATGATTGGCATCTTGCAGGTCATCAAACACAACGACCTCAAGGTGGCCGAAGAGCTGCGCAAGCTCGACGACACGGTGGACCAGCTGTATTCGTCGATCAAGTATTACCTGACCAAGATTTCGCGCGAAGCCCTGGCCGTGGAAGAAAGCCGTCGCTGGACCGACATCATCAGCTTCACCATCAACATGGAGCAGATCGGCGACATCATCGAACGCATCATCATCGACATCGAAGACAAGAAGATCAAACCGGGGCGCAACTTCTCCGAGGCCGGCATGGCCGAGATCACCGAGCTGCACAGCCGCTTGATTGCCAACCTGCGCCTGAGCATGAGTGTGTTCCTGAACGGCAATGTGCATGACGCCAAGAAGCTGCTCGAAGAGAAGGCGCGCTTCCGCGATCTGGAGCGCACCTATGCCGACACACACTTGAGCCGCTTGACCGACAAGACCATGTCCAGCATAGAGACCAGCTCTTTGCACATCGACTTGATCAGCGACATGAAGCGCATCAACTCGCATATCTGTTCCATCGCTTATCCCATCCTCGACTCTGCTGGTGCGTTGGCGCCGAATCGGTTTCGGGAGCCGGAGGAGGCTGGGGTGGTTTGAGGAGTGTCTGTTGATGCTGTCGGCCGGGAGTCGCCCGGCGGCGAGTTACTTTCTCTTTGCGCAAAGAGAAAGTAACCAAAGAGAAGGCGCCCCCACTGCCCGCGTCCCTTCGCGTTGCGAAGGGCAACCTGCGGTGCTCGATATTTGCGGGGTCTGGCTCAACTCGCTGCGCTTAAACAACGCCAGCCCTGATCCGCAAATCTCTGCGCTCCTCGGCGCTGTCAGAGGGGGAAACACGAACTTCACTTGGCTCGCTGCGCATCGCCAAAAAAGTGGGCCGAGCGCAGCGATGGTCCGCTGGGTCTCCATCCCCTTCTAGCTGCGCCTGCGATGGGTGATGTGGGCGGGATCAGGGCTGGGGCATGTCTGAGCCGCAGGCGAGTTGCGCCAGACCCCCGGCCACGTCGCCCAGCGCAGGTTGCCCTTCGCAACGCGAAGGGTCGCAGATCGTGGGGTCGCCTTTTCTTGCTGACTTCTTTTGACGAAGCAAAAGAAGTTAGTCGCCCGCCGGGGCGAGACCCGGCCGACAGCGTCTAGCTCACCCCTCAACACCCTCAGGCTGATGCATTCACCAAGGTCCCGGTACTGGCCGTAGCCGACTGGTTCTTGGCAATCGCCTCATACTGCTTGAGCACCAGTTGCGCCAGCGTCTGCAGGTCAAACGGTTTCTTTTCCTCATTGCTGGCCGTGCTGCTGCCATCGCTGGACGAGGCATCGCTTTGCATGGTCTGCAACGCAGCCGCCACCTGCTGGGCGAAGGCATCGGTTTCGTCGGCGCTGAGCTTGTGGTCGCCATCGGTGTCTATGGCATCGAACAGCGCATTTAATGTGTCCACCGTGCTGGACGTAGCCGCCGTAGCTTCACCTGCGGCCAGCTCGGCGGCCGAGACGATGCCGTCTTCATTGGTGTCCAGCGGGTCGTAGCTGTCTGCGTTGCTGGCGCTGGCCGCGCCACCCATGCCACCCGCTGGCGGCGGCGGGGGCATGCCACTAGCGGCCTGCGGACCCCCCTCGGCACCGGGGCGACCGGCGTCAAACTCGGCTTGGGTCAGGGCGCCATCACCATCGGTGTCTAGCTTGGAGAAAAGCGCTGTGCTGTCGTTTGTGGCATTGGCATCGCCGCTGTCCGACATCTTTTGCATCAAGCTGGCGAGTTCAGTCTCGTCTATGCTGCCGCTGCCATCCGCATCCACCTTGGAGAACAAGTCGTCCCCGGCCTGGCCCGTTTCAGCGCTGCGCCCTTGGGCGAAGTCCATGGTGCTGGGCGGTGGTGGCAACACACTTTGCATCGCCTGGCCGAGTTCGGCGGCACCCAGTGTGCCGTTGCCGTCGGCATCCGCCTGGGCCAGCAGATCACTGGCGTTGAGTTTGACGCCGGTTTTCTCTGCCACACCGTCGAGCACGGTTTGCAGCTCGCTGGTGTCTATGCTGCCGCTGCCGTCGGCATCGGCTTCGCTCAGAAGCCATTCCTGCATTTTGGCCTGGTTGGCCGAACGCGCAGCGCTGAGCTGTGCCCAGCTGTTGCTGCTACCGCTGCTGACTCCGCTGATGGAGGACATACCGCTTCCTTTCTTGAACCTGTTGTGAAACCTCGCGCGCGCTGGCGCATCGAGGGCTGCAACGGATTGTTCAAGGCTCTGGTTAAGCGAGTTTGTCCACTGTGTATCGGGCTTGGTACGAAAGCCCGGTCTTATGGCCGCGGTTGTGCTTCACACCAGGGCTAGACGTCGGCTGAATGTCGAGTCAGCGCTGCTGGTCAGGATCAATTGAGCGGTTGCCCGGGTGCTTGCGACATAACAAAGCTGAGCTTCTGTGAGTTCATCTTCTCCCGGCGTGGGGAGCTGACCAATCCCGGGAAGCGCCACCAGAGGGAACTCCAGCCCCTTGCTCACATGCATGGTCATGACTTTGATCGTGTCGGACCTGGGATCGAAGTTGCCCGACTTGCGCCGGACCTGATGCGGCAGACGTTGGCGTTGCAGCGCCTGGGCGCAGACTTCCATCACGTTGTAGTGTCGGCAGATCACGGCCATGTCGCCCCAAGCGTAGCCTTCCTGGTGAGCCTGGCTTAATCGTTGGGCAATCTCGGTGGCTTCGGCATACAAGTTGGGCAGGTGAATCACCAGAGGGGCCGGGCCTTCGCGTCCACAACCCACGGGCGTGACTCTCGGCGAGTCGTCATTGTCTAGATCGTCGCTGCCGGATTGCAGCAACTCGCCAGCAAACAGGCTTGCCACCTGCAGTATCTGACGCGTGTTGCGGTAGTTGATTTTGAGGATGGTGGAACGCCCACGCGTAGCCTCGATGCCCACGCTTTTGAGGGTGAACTTAAGCCGTTTCTTCTGGTAGATGGCCTGTGCATCGTCATACAGCAGCAAGAGGCTGTTGGTACTCGGGTCGACCATCTGGGTCACCAGCTTGAGCCACTCCGGCTCGAAATCATGACCCTCGTCGATCATCACGGCCAGATACTGGCCGGACGGAATCTGCTTTCGGTCGACCGCCCGGATCACGCCGTTGACCATCTCGTCAAACATAGCCGGGCCCTGGTTCGGCAAGCTCTGGCCGTAGGCCACCAGTTGCTGCCGACACCATTTGTGGAAGTTGCGCACATGCACCTTGCCGCCCAGCCCTTTGGCCTGCATGACCGCCGACAGCTTCACGGCCAATGGCTCGTTGTAGCAGAGCACCAGGATGGGTTTACTGGCGTCGGTATGGGCTTTGGCGAGGTATTGTGCGCGGTAGCCCAGGATCATTGTTTTTCCCGAGCCCGCCACGCCGTGGATGACGCGATGACCGTCGCCCAAGCTGCGGGCCAACTGCTCTTGCTGGATATCCATGACGCGCATGATGTCGGGCAGCGCGGCCGCAGTGTCAGCGTCATCGAATAGCGACCCCTGTGTTTGCACACGAATTTCCGGGAACATGATCCAGCGCACGCGGTCAAGCTGCGGCAGTGTCATGGCCGAGCCAAACGCATGGGGGAACATGTTCCACAGACGCTGCTGAAAGTCTTCAGCCTCCGTGCTCTCCGTCATCTCGTCGGCGCAGATGACAAGGTGTGGCTTGATCGCATCTTCCAGGCCGGCCTCGCTGAACTGCTTGCGTGTGATGTTGCTGAGCACCACTCCGTAGCCCCATGGAAAAGCCAGTTTGCCCCGGTGTGGCCCCGCAGCGTGCACCAGCGGTGGATCCCGCTCCAACGCATTCACAACCTGAATCGCACAGTGACGTGCCTGGACCAGCGGATTAACGACCACCTTGGGTTCACCGTGCGGAATGATCTCGAACGACTGAGGTGTCGCCTTCTGAATCGTGGCGAGCTTCCAGTCCTTCACTTCCAGGATGAGCAAGCCACGCAGCGGGTGAATCACCACAAAATCAGGGTGCGACTGTTTAGGCCCCACGGGCACGTCATACCAAAGAAGGTAGTCGTCCTCCAGCTTGCTCTCCAAGCGTTCAGCAAGTCGGCGCTCGCCGGTGGTCATGCGTGAAAGACAGCTGCCAAGCGCCGGAATGAGTGTGGCCATAGAGATGCTGCGTCCCAGATCGTTGAGTTCGGCTCATGATGAAGTTGCGCGACTCGCCAGATATAGCAGAGATTCAGCGCAACAGCAAAAGCTTGCATCGCTCCAGTGGCAAGCGCCCACGGGCCACGCTCAATACATCGTCGTCCACTTCTGTCGGCTGGCCGCGGACTCCAATACCTTCTCAATGAATTTCACGCCCCGTGCGCCGTCTTCCACACGCGGATAGTCGGCCAGCAGCGGGTCGGCGGTGTTGCCGGCCAGGTGTGCGCGAATGTCGGCGGCCACACCCAGGTACAGGTTGGCAAAGGCTTCGATGAAACCCTCAGGGTGGCCAGACGGCAGGCGGGAAGCGCGTACCGCCGCCTCGCACAGGCCGGGGCCTCCGCGTGTGAGGGTGCGGGGGGCATCGTTGAGTGGCGCGTGGATGAGGCGGCTGGGTTGTTCCTGTTGCCAGTCGACTGTGCCTTCGCTGCCGAACACCCGCAGGCGCAAACCGTTTTCGCTGCCTATGCAAATCTGCGAGGCCACCAGCACGGCGCGTGCACCGCCGCGCAGGCGCAGCAGCATGTTGGCGTCGTCGTCCAGCGTGCGGCCCGCACCCATGGCGGCCAGGTCGGCGCAGATGGCTTCGACCTCCAGGCCGGTGACGCTGGTCAGCAGGTTCTCGGCGTGTGAGCCGATGTCACCCATGGCCCCGGCCAGGCCGCTTTGTGCTGGGTCCATGCGCCACAGCGCTTGTTTGTTGCCGGTGGTTTCGGTCGCGGTGGCCAGCCAGCCCTGGTTGTATTCGACCAGCACCTTGCGCACCGTGCCGATGGCGCCGCTGCGCACCATCTCGCGCATTTGCCGCACCATCGGGTAGCCGGTGTAGTTGTGTGTGACGCCAAACACCGTGCCTTTGCGCGCCACGGCGGCCACCAGTTCTTGCGCCTGCAGGCTGTTGTGCACCAGCGGTTTGTCGCACACCACGTGGAAGCCGGCCTCCACAAACGCCAGCGCCACCGGGTGGTGCAGGTGGTTGGGGGTGACGATGGAGACGAAGTCAATGCGCTCGTTTGCAGGGCGTTTGAGTTCGTCTTCCAGCAGGTCCTGCCAGCGGCCATGGTTGCGGTCGTCGGCCAGGAACAAGTCCTGGCCCGAGGCGCGCGCCTTGTCCGGTTGGCTGGACAAGGCCCCGGCCACCAGTTCGATCTGGCCGTCGAGTGCGGCGGCCTTGCGGTGCACCGCGCCTATGAAGGCGTCGCGCCCGCCGCCGACCATGGCGTAGCGTATCTTGCGATGGCTTGGGTTTGAGGTGTTCATGCTGCGCCTTGTTTGTCTTTGGCAAACACCGCATCAAACGCGCCGGCCGCCGGTTTGAAATCCAGCCGTTTGCAGAAGGCCGCGCTTTCGGTGGCGCCATGGATGCGGTCCATGCGGCTGTCTTCCCACTCCACGCTCAGCGGGCCTTGGTAGCCAATGTCGTTCAGCGCCACGATGATGGATTCAAAGTCGACCATGCCGCGCCCCACGCTGCGAAAGTCCCAGTGGCGGCGCGCGTCGCCAAAGCTGGTATGGCCGCCAAACGTGCCCACCGTGCCGTCGCCCTTGCCCCACCACACGTCCTTCATGTGGGCGTTGTAGATGCGCTCGGGGAAGCTGCGCAGAAACTTCACGTAGTCCACGCCCTGGTAGGCCAGGTGGCTGGGGTCGAAGTTGAAACCGAAGCGGCGGTGGCCGTTGACCGCTGCAATCGCGCGTTGGCTGGTGGCAATGTCGAAGGCGATTTCGGTGGGGTGCACTTCCAGCGCGAAGTTGATGTTCTCGGCCTCGAAGGTGTCCAGAATGGGGCCGAAGCGTTGGGCGAAATCGGCAAAACCTTTGTCCCAATACGCCTGGCTGGTGGGCGGGAAGGCGTAGGTGGCGTGCCAGATGGATGAGCCGGTAAAACCAGTGACCGTCTTCACACCAAACCTGGCGGCCGCACGCGCCGTGTCCTGTAGCTCGGCTGCGGCGCGCTGGCGCACACCTTCGGGCACGCCGTCACCCCACACATGGGCCGGCAGGATGGACTGATGCCGCTCGTCAATCAAGTCGCACACCGCCTGGCCCACCAGGTGGTTGCCAATCGCAAAACACTGCAGGCCGTGCTGCGCCAGCAGCGTATGTTTGTCTTTGACGTAAGTGCTGGAGGCCAGCGCCTCCTGCACATTGAAGTGGTCGCCCCAGCAGGCCAGCTCCAGGCCATCGTAGCCCATGCTTTTGGCCAAGGGCGCCAACTCTTTGAGCGGCAGATCGGCCCACTGGCCGGTGAACAGGGTGACGGGTCTTGCCATGGCGGTGTTCCTGTTGTTGTATGAATGTGGTGACGGGTGTTCGCCCTTTTCAACGCGAGACGGATGCCCGCCGGGATACCACGGAACCGGCTTTGCCGGGCCGTAGGTATCGCCCCCTGCAAGGGGGTTGGCGAAGCGACACGCAGTGCGCGAAGACTGGGGGTGTTTAAAAAGGCGAATCGGGGAAGTAGAACTGCGCTGCGTTTTCCTTGGTGATCAACACCGAAGGAATGATGTAGTTCGGCGGCAGCTTCGTGCCCTTCAGCCGCGCTTCAGCCGTGAGCTTGATTGCGTCGTAGATGAACTTAGGCGAGTACGACACGTTGGCCTGTATGCGTGGGTCTTTACCGTCCATCAGCGTCTTGATCATGCCCTTGGCGCCGGCGCCCCCGAAGACGATCTTGATGTCGCTGCGTTTGGCCTGGTCTATGGCCTTGAGCACACCCACGGCCATGTCGTCATCGGCCGCCCACACGGCGTCAATCTGCTTGAAGCGTGTGAGGTAGTCCTGCATTACCTTGAACGCGTCGTCGCGGTTCCAGTTGGCGTATTTGGCGTCCAGCAGTTTGATGTCGGGGCTGCCCTTGATGGCGGCGTTGAACGCGTCCATGCGTTCGTTGTCCAGCGTGGTGGCAATGCCGCGCATGGCGACGATGTTGCCCTTGCCGCCGAGTGCCTTCACCAAATACTCGCCGGGGATCTTGCCGAAGGCGGTGTTGTCGCCCGAGATGTAGGCGTCCTGTGCGCTGGTGTCGGTCAGGCCACGGTCGACCACGGTGACGTAGACGCCCTTGCTTTTCACCTGCGCCACAGGTTTGGTGAGCGAGGCCGATTCAAACGGAAAGATCACCAGCGCATTGATCTTGTTCACCGTTTGCAGGTCTTGCAATTGGTTGGCTTGCTCGGGCGCGCCGGAGGCCGTTTTGACGATGACTTGCAGGCCGGGGTGGGCCTTCTCCAGGTCTTTCTTCGCCTGGTTGGCCCAGTAGACGATGCCGCCGGTAAAGCCGTGGGTGGCGGCCGGAATGGCCACACCCAGCACAACTTTTTCTTGCGCAAAAGCGGGGGAGCTGGCGAGGCCGCTCAAAGCGGCCAAGGCCACGGCGGATAGTGCGAGTCGGCGTGTCAGTTTTTTCATAACTCTGTCTCCTACGGGTGGATGGAAAAGTAGCGTTGCCGCTACGGGCTGGGAACTCACTTCAACTCATTTTTTGACTATCTTTTGCTGCGCTGCATAAACGCCACACCAATGATCACAAAGCCTTGCACCGCCGCGTTGAGGTAGACGCTGATGATGCTGGTGAGGTTCAGGATGTTGCTGATGACCGAGAGCAGAATCGCGCCTATCACCGTGCCGGTGATGCTGCCCGCGCCGCCCTTGAGCGCCGTGCCGCCGACGATGACGGCGGCAATCGCTTCCAGCTCCCACAGCAGGCCGGTGGTGGGTGAGGCCGAGCCCAGGCGCGGCACATACAGCAAGGTGGCAATGCCCACACACATGCCAAGCAGGATGTAGGTGAGGATCTTGATGCGGTCTACGTCCACGGCGGCGTAACGCGCCACCTGTTCGTTCGAGCCTATGGCTTGTACGTAGCGGCCAAAGGCCGTGCGGTTCAGGATCACGCCGCCGAGCAGCGCCACGATCAAGAACACCCATACCGGAACCGGCACACCCAGCAGGCTGGCGTAATACACCGGGGCGTAGACGTCGTTTAAATCGTTGTCGAGGGTGATGGCGCCGCCGTTGGAGAAGTAGGTCAGGTAGGCGCGGAAGATGCCCAGCGTGCCCAGTGTCACGATGAAGGGCTCGATGCGGCCCTTGGTGATCAACAAGCCATGCGCTAAACCAAACGCCGCGCCCAACACCAGTGCCAGGGCCATGCCCAGCACTACGGTGAGCACGGGCGCGTTGAGCATAGGGCCCAGGGTGTTCATCAACATGATCACGCTGCCGGCGATCAGTGCCGCCATCGAGCCAACCGACAAATCAATGCCGCCCGAGACGATCACAAAACACATGCCCACGGCGATGATGCCTATGAACGAGGTGCGTGTGAGCACGTTCATCACGTTGTCGGCCGTGGCGAAGTTGCTGTTGAGCAGCGTGCCGGCGATACACAGCAGCACCAGGCCGATGACGGGGCCTAGGCCTTGCAGGCGGGCTAGCCCGAACTTGGCGCTTTCGGCCGGGGTTGCCTTAGTGGACTGCTGCATACGTGTCTCCATGGGTGCCTGTGGCATGGGCGATGAGTTTTTGTTCGGTCAGTTGCTCTTCTTCCAGCAGCGTTTGCAATTTGCCGCCGCGCATCACCGCCACGCGGTGGCACAGGCCAATCAGCTCGGTCAGTTCGCTGGAGATCACCACCACGGCCAGGCCTTTTTCGGCCAGTTGCTGGATGAGGAAATAGATGTCGCGTTTGGCGCCCACGTCCACGCCGCGCGTGGGCTCGTCTAGCACCAGCACACGTGGCGCCGGGTGCAGCACTTTGGCCAGCGCCAGCTTTTGCTGGTTGCCACCGGAAAGCGAGGACGCCTTGCTCTGCAGGTTGCCGGTGCGGATGCCGAATTCGGTGACGGCGGCTTCCAGTGCCGCCATCTCGGCCTGTGGCTTGAGCCAGGGTGTGCAATAGCGCTGCAGCGCCATCAGCGTGAGGTTTTGCTTGAGGCCAAACTGCACGTGCAAGCCCTTGCCTTTGCGGTCTTCGCTGAGGTAGGTCAGGCCTTGTTGGGCGGCGCTGCGCGGGCTGGTCAGCGTCGCGGCTCGGCCCTGCATTTCCACTTCGCCGCCGCTGCGCGGGCGCAGGCCCAGCAGGCCTTCGAACAGCTCGGTGCGGCCCGCGCCGACCAGGCCGGCAAAGCCCAGAATCTCGCCCGGGTGCACCTGGAAGCTGATGTCTTGCGCCCAGCCCGGCACGCTGAGGCGGCTCACCTTGAGCGCGGGAATGGCGTCGGCCGGATGAGGGGCCTTGGGTGGGTAAAGATTGCTCAGTTCACGACCCACCATCAGGCTGGCCATTTGCTGGCGCGAGAGGTGGGCGGTGTCGTCGCGCGCCACAAAACGGCCGTCGCGCATCACCACCACTTCGTCAGTCACTTGTTGCACTTCGTCTAGCTTGTGCGAGATGTAGACCAGCGTCACACCGTCGGCCTTGAGCTGGGTCATCAGTGCAAACAGGCGTGCGGTTTCACCGGGTGTCAGCGTGGCCGTGGGTTCGTCCATGATCAACAGCCGGGCCTTGCGCAACAACGCACGCGCAATTTCCACCAACTGTTTTTCGGCCACGATGAGGTGTTTGACGCGTGTGTTCACGTCGGCCTGCAAACCCACTTGGGCAAGTGCCGCTGCGGCCTCACGTTGCATGCTGGCGTCGTCGAGCAACCAGCCGCGTTTTTTCTCGTGGCCGAGAAACAGGTTTTGCGCAATCGTCAAATCTTCGGCCAGGCTGAACTCCTGGTGGATCAGCACAATGCCTTGGGCCTCGGCTTGGCGTGAACTGGCAAAAGACATGGCCTCGCCGTTGATGCGCAGCGTGCCGCTGGTGGCGGTCTCGAAACCGGCCAGGATCTTCATCAGCGTGGATTTGCCGGCGCCGTTTTCGCCCAATAGGCCAACGCTGCGGCCGGGCTGCAGTGCAAAGCTCACGCCATGCAAAACCCGCACGGCGCCAAACTCTTTGACGATGTTGTCGAACTCAACCCGTACGCTCATTTGGAGGCCCTCTTCAGCGTTTCTTGCATGGCCAGCACACCCGCGCCCACCAGTCCGGCTTGCTCGGCCAGCGGTGTGTATTGAATTTCCAGATGCCGGGTCGAGAGCGCCAGCGAGCGCTGATAAATGCTTTGCCGCACCGACGCCAAAAACAGCGGCCCCACGCGTGTGATGCCGCCGCCAATAAACACGTGCGACGGGTTGAAGAAGTTCACCACCGAGGCCAGCATCTGCCCTATGAGCGCGCCCGTGTCCTGGATGATGCGGTTGGCCGCCGCATCACCATGGCGGCTGGCCTGGCCCACGTCTTCGGGGGAAATGGCGCCTTTGCTGGCCAGGCAGTTGGCGAGCAGGGCGCTTTCGCCGGAGGCTGCTGCTTCCGTGGCCAGGCGGGCGATGGCCGGGCCGGCGGCCATGGCTTCCACACAACCCAGGTTGCCGCAGTGGCAGCGCGGGCCGGCGGTGTCGACACAGATGTGGCCCACATCGCCGGCCGAGCCGTTGGCGCCGCGGTACACCTCGCCGTGGCAGACGATGCCGCAGCCAATGCCGGTGCCAACCTTGATCACCAGGAAGTTTTGCAGGCTGCGCTGCAGCCGCCACATCTCACCCAGCGCCATCAGGTTGACGTCGTTGTCGACGAACACCGGCGCGCTGTATTCCTCGGCCAGGTAGTCGCGGATGGAGAAGCTGTCCCAGTGCGGCATCAGCGGTGGGTTCACGGGCTGGCCGTTGTCAAAGTCCACCGGGCCGGGCACACCCATGCCAATGGCGATGACCTGCGCCGGTGTGGCACCACATTGGCTGAGCAATTCGCGCATCAACACGCGCACCCGTGCCATCACCACGCCCGGGCCGGCGCGCACGTCGGCCGGTTCGCTGCGTTGCGCCAGCACGGTAAGGTCGGGGCGCAGCACGGCCACGTCTAGGCTGGTGGCGCCCAGGTCGGCGCCGATCAACACACCCAGGCTGGCGCTGAGTTGTACGGTTTCGGGTCTGCGGCCGCCGCTGGAGTGGGCCAGGCCGACTTCTTCGAGCCAGCCGACATCGAGCAAAGAGGCGACCAGGCTGTTGGTTTTGCTTTTGGAGTAGCCCAGCCTATCGGACAAGCCGAGACGCGATGCGCCGGCCGACCAGAAAATGGTTTGCAGCACATCCGCCTCAAGGCGCGACAACTTATCTAAAAGCGCTGAACCTGCCAAAGCTTTGTCTCCTGTTCTTTTACGTCCACCCGTCGTTGGCTCATGGGGGCCCAACGCAGGTGGTAGCGCATCGTAGGAGGACTACTTCAGCCCAGCAAGTTTTAACTTCGACCTATTTGTGGCCAATGATGACTGATGTCAGCTTTACATTGAGTGCCCGAACAGCGCCGGTAAAGCCTGTGTAATGCCCGAATTGCGGGGTAAAAGCCTTCCTACACTGGCGGCAGGAAACGTTTTGTAAGCGTTTTGAAGGTCCTACGCCCATGAAACCACAGCCCCAAATTTTGGTCGTCGACGACGACGCAGGCATCACCAGTTTGCTGCGTGACTACCTGGCCCGCTTCGACTTTTGTGCACACGCCGCGTCCGACGGTGCCAGCATGCACGACCAGCTGGCGCGTCAGCCCATAGACTTGGTGGTGCTCGACCTGATGCTGCCCGGCACCGACGGCTTGACGCTGGCGCGTGAGCTGCGCCAACGCTCCAGCGTGCCCATCATCATGCTGACCGCGCGCGCCGCCGCCGTGGAGCGAGTGGTCGGGCTGGAGCTGGGGGCCGACGACTACATGGCCAAGCCCTTTGAACCACGCGAGTTGGTGGCACGTATACAGACGGTGCTGCGCCGCTCTGTGGCGCGCAACGACCCCAGCGACTCTGACGCCTATACCGAAACCGTGCGTTTCGACGGCTGGGTGTTGCACCGCCAGCAGCGCCGCCTGACATCGCCCAGCGGTTTGGTGGTGCAGTTGTCGAACGCCGAATTCTCATTGCTGACCACCTTTCTGAACGCGCCACGCAAAGTGCTGGCGCGCGACCAACTGATGGAGCAGGCGCGTGGCCGCGCAATGGACTGTTTTGAGCGCAGCATCGACCTGCTGGTGTCGCGCCTGCGGCAGAAGCTGTCGGGCCAGGAGGGTTCGCCACCGCTGATCAAAACCGTGCGCGGCGTGGGTTATGTGCTCGATGCGCAGCAGGTGCTGGGTGCGCCTTCGCTGCAACGCGCCCTGGGTTGAGAAGCAGCAAATCCTTGGGCTTGACGATGAAGCGTGTGGCCGAATGCTTGGCGCCGTGGCTGCAGCGCTGTGTGCCGCGCAGCCTGTTTGGCCGGCTGGCCTTGCTGCTGGTGGTCGCCGTGTTGGCCAGCCACGTGCTGGCGCTGACGCTGATGTTCGAGTTTCACCTCGGCCCCGGCCCGCGCCCGGGTGGCCCGCCACCCGGTCTGGCGTTGGCGCAGCGTGGACCGCCGCCCGCAAGCCCGTGGATGGAGCCCGATGGTGAGGTCTGGGGCGCAGAGTCCGGCCCGCCGCCGCACGAGGGCAGAGGGCCACACCCAACGGGCTTGCTGATCGACATCGGGGTGCGCCTGGCCGCATTGCTGCTGGCGGCCTGGATTGGCGCGCGCTGGCTGGCCGAGCCTATACGCCGCCTGGTACGCGCTGCCCGCGCTCTGGGTGACAACATTGAAGGCCCGCCCTTGCCGGTGGATGGCACTACCGAATGCCGCGAGGCCAGCCAGGTGTTCAACGAAATGCAGGCGCGCATCCGTCAGCAACTCGCCGACCGCGACCGTTTTGTCGCCGCTGTCTCACACGACTTGCGCACACCGCTGACGCGCCTGCGCCTGCGCACCGAAAGCCTGGAAGCCGAGCCGCTGCAGCGCCAATTCCGCCAGGACATTGCCGAGATGGAGGAGATGATCCGCAGCACGCTCGACTATTTGTCGGGCAATGCCCATGCCGAGCCCGAAGTGCCGCTGGACGTGGCTTCGCTGATCGACAGCATGGCCGAAGACCTGCGCGACATGGGGCAGAGTGTGCAGGTGGCCGGCACGGCGGCGCCGCTGCAGGCGCAGGTGTCGGCGCTGAAGCGCTGCATTGGCAACCTGGTGGAAAACGCTGTGCGTTATGGTGGCAGCGCCGAGGTGTCTTTGCATGACGAGCCCGCGCAGTTACGCATCGACGTGGCCGACCGTGGACCTGGTTTGCCCGAGGAAGAATTGGGCAAGGTGCTGGCGCCGTTTTACCGGGTGGAATCTTCGCGCAACCGCAACCACGGCGGTGTTGGGCTGGGTTTGTCGATTGCCCACGACATTGCACGCCGCCATGGCGGGCAACTGCTGCTGCGCAACCGCGAACAGGGCGGCCTGGTGGCGAGCCTGGTGTTGCCGCGTGTGGCCGTGCCCGCGTAGTTGCTACTGAGTTTGTAGCTGCATACGTATATTGATAAAGCCCTAGAGGCTGATTTTCTTCAAGAAATCTTGGCGAAACGCGGGCGCATGACGCCGTCAATCTCCACCGTTTCCTGGAACATGGCGGCCGGGCGCACCCACAGGCCGTGGGCGCCGTAGAGCGCGCGGTACAAGGTCATGGGCTCCAAGGTCTCGCTGTGCCGCACGGTGTCGATGACGTCGTACAGCCCGCCTTTGTAGTGCTGGTAGCGGCCGGGCGGGGTTTCGATCAGGGGGGGCAGGTCGTGGTCGGTCATGGTGGGGACGGGTAAATTAGTGCTGCCCGTGGGACAATTGGGGCTATGCATCCTAAAGCCGTATTGGACGAGTGCACGGAACTCGTCCGTCTAGCACTCAAATTCGACCACCCCGCTGACTCGGTGGTGTCACGTTATTTCCGCGACCACCGCAACCTGGGCCCACGCGAACGCGCGACCTTGGCCGAGACGGTCTACACCGTATTGCGCAAGAAACTGCTGTTCGACCATCTGGCTCCCTCCGGCAGTGGTCCGAAAGAGCGCCGCCTGGCGATCCTGGGCTTTGCCCACAGTCTGGACGACCAGTTGCGCCGCAGCCAACCCGCCGGTTCCACGCCGCAACGCGCCTCGCGCGACTTCATCAAGGGTGGCCTGAACGAGCAGGAGAAAACCTGGCTAGACCAATGTGACCAGGTCGATCCGTCCGACCTTATGGACCGCCACCGTCACAACCTGCCCGAGTGGCTGGTGCAGCCGCTGCGCGCGCAGTTGCAGGACGAATTCTGGCCCTTGGTTGAAAGCTTGAACCGTGGCGCCGGGCTCGACCTGCGTGTCAACACCATGCTGGGCAAACGTGCCGAAGTGCAGGCCGAGCTTGCCAAGGCGGGCATTGCGTCCAGCCCCACGCCGTACTCGCCTTGGGGCCTGCGCCTGCAGGACAAGCCCAACCTGCAAAAGGTCGATGCCTTCACCCGTGGCGCCATTGAAGTGCAGGACGAGGGTTCACAACTGTTGGCTTTGCTGCTAGACGCCAAACGCGGCGAAATGGTGGCCGATTTCTGCGCCGGCGCCGGTGGCAAAACCCTGGCGATTGGTGCGGGCATGCGCAGCACCGGCCGACTTTACGCATTTGATACATCCGGCCACCGCTTGGATGCTTTGAAGCCACGCCTGGCGCGCAGCGGTTTGTCCAACGTGCACCCCGTGGCCATCGCCCACGAGCGCGACGAGCGCATCAAACGCCTGGCCGGCAAGATGGACCGGGTGTTGGTTGACGCACCCTGCAGCGGCTTGGGCACGCTGCGCCGTAATCCGGACATGAAATGGCGCCAGTCGCCTCAAGCCGTGGCCGAACTGGTGGTCAAGCAAACGGCCATTCTGGCCAGTGCCGCACGGCTGTTGAAACCGGGCGGACGCCTGGTTTACGCCACCTGCAGTGTGTTACCAGAAGAAAATGAAGCCATCGCGCTGGCCTTCACTGCGGCCCATCCGGCATTTGCGGCACTTGAAATTTCGGATGTGCTGACCCATTTAAAGGTGGCTGACGCTGAGAAACTTTGTAGCGGCGGCCCCAATGGTGGCAGCTTCTTGCGCCTTTGGCCGCATCGCCACGGCACCGACGGCTTTTTTGCCGCGGCCTGGCAAAAGCAATAACCGCAATAAGCGACAGTTTTGTAGGTTTTGCCCGGAGTAGGAGATTTCCTACTCTCGAATTAAAATCCGAGGGTTTAGAAAGTCGTTGCCGAGCTAGGCGCATGAACAGCGCTACCCGGCAATAAAACATTGAGGCACTAGAGATTTATGTTGTTACCCGATTGGGCCGTGTTGAATGCGGCTGTAGATTGGTTGGCCAATGGGCTGTTGAACCTGTCGTGGTGGCAGATCGTGTTGTACACGCTGGTCACCACACACATCACCATTGCCAGCGTCACGATCTACCTGCACCGCCATCAGGCCCACCGGGCCATGGATCTGCACGCCATTCCCGCCCACTTCTTCCGTTTCTGGCTGTGGCTGGGCACGGGTCAGGTCACCAAGGAATGGGTTGCGGTGCACCGCAAGCACCACGCCAAATGTGAAACCAAGGACGATCCACACAGCCCCCACGCCCACGGTATTGAAACCGTGTTCTGGAAGGGTGCTGAGTTGTACCGTGCCGAAGCCAAGAACCAGGAAACCATTGCCAAATTCAGCCTGGGTTGCCCGGACGACTGGATCGAGCGCAATCTGTATTCCCGCTTCAGCTGGCAAGGTGTGGGTTTGATGTTGATCATCAACCTGGCTCTGTTCGGCGTGGCTGGTCTGGCGGTGTGGGCCGTGCAAATGGTCTGGATACCCGTGACCGCCGCCGGCATCATCAACGGTATTGGCCACTACTGGGGTTACCGCAACTTCGAGGCGCAAGACGCCAGCACCAATATTTCGCCTTGGGGCATCATCATTGGTGGTGAAGAGTTGCATAACAACCATCACACCTACCCCACGTCGGCCAAGTTCTCGGTCAAGCCTTACGAGTTCGACATCGGTTGGGTTTACATCAGCCTGATGGAAAAGGTCGGCCTGGCCAAGGTCAAGAAGACGCCACCTAAGCTGCAACTGGGTGACATCAAGCCCGTGGCAGACGAAAAGACGCTGGAAGCCCTGATCGCCCACCGCTACGAAGTGATGGCCGGTTACGCCCGCGAAATGCGCCGCGCTGCCGGTGCAGAAATCGACGCCCTGCGTGCCAAGCAAGCCGACGTTTCGGTTCTGGAATCGGCCAAACGCTGGTTGCACCGCGACGCGGACAAGGTGCCGGCTGCTGCCCAGCCGCATGTGGAGCAAGTTCGTGCCGCGCACCCCGTGCTCGACAAGATGATCACCATGCGTGAAGAGCTGCGCCAGATGTGGCTCAACACCTCGCACTCGCGTGAACAACTCACGGCAGACCTGCAAGCCTGGTGCCACCGTGCCGAAAGCAGCGGTATCGCCGCTTTGAGCGAGTTCTCGGTCAAGCTGCGTTCCGCTCGCGTTTAACGTTTAATCGCTGCACAAAAAAGCCCGCTGAGTGTTTTGCTCAAGCGGGCTTTTTGCTGGGCGCCTGGTTTTATCCAGGCTGCTTGCTGGACCAAAGGTTCAAACGCGTTCCAGGATCAGCGCGATACCCTGGCCCACGCCGATACACATAGTGCATAACGCATAACGTCCGCCGGTCTTTTGCAATTGGTTGACCGCCGTGGTCGCTAAACGAGCGCCGCTGGCGCCCAGGGGGTGGCCCAGGGCGATGGCACCACCGTTGGGGTTCACGCGTGGGTCGTTGTCCTGCAGGCCCAGTTGGCGCAGCACCGCCAAGCCTTGTGCGGCAAAGGCTTCGTTGAGTTCGATCACATCCATCTGCGCCAGGCTCAGACCCGTCAATTCCAGCACCTTCAGTGTGGCGGGCGCCGGGCCCATGCCCATGATGCGCGGCGCCACACCGGCTGTGGCCATGCCGACCACACGTGCCTTGGGGCTCAGGCCGTGTCTGGCGGCACTGGCTTCATCGGCCAGCAGCAGGGCGCAGGCGCCGTCGTTCACGCCGCTGGCATTACCGGCCGTCACCGTGCCGTCGGGCCGCACCACGGGTTTGAGCTTGGCCAAGGCTTCCAGCGATGTTGAACGCGGATGTTCATCCTGGCTGACGATGACCGGGTCGCCTTTTTTCTGCGGCACGCTGACGGGCGTGATCTCCGCCTCAAAATAACCGGCTTGTTGCGCCGCCACGGCTTTGAGCTGCGAGGCCAGCGCCATGCGGTCCTGGTCTTCGCGGTTGATGCCGAAGTCCGTGGCCACGTTTTCCGCGGTCTCGGGCATGGAATCGACGCCGTATTGTTCCTTCATGCGTTTGTTGATGAAGCGCCAGCCAATCGTGGTGTCATAGATTGCGTTTTGCCGTGAGAACGCCGATTCGGCCTTGGGCATGACAAACGGCGCGCGGCTCATGCTTTCGACGCCGCCCGCAATCATCAGCCCAGCCTCACCAGCCTTGATGGCACGCGCCGCGCTGCCCACGGCGTCTAGGCCGGACCCACACAGCCGGTTGATGGTGGCGCCTGGCACATCGATTGGCAGACCGGCGAGCAAGCTCGCCATGTGGGCCACGTTGCGGTTGTCTTCACCGGCCTGGTTGGCACAGCCGTAGAGCACGTCGCCCACGGCTTGCCAGTCGACATTTGGGTTGCGTGCCATCAGTGCACGCAGCGGAATGGCGCCCAGGTCATCGGTGCGTATGCTGCTGAGTGCGCCGCCGTAGCGGCCGAAGGGGGTGCGGATGGCGTCGCAGATAAAAGCCTGGTTTGTCATGGTCATTTTGAGAGTGAAGTTTTGGCTATGGGCAATTGCAGCAGGCGCTCCAGTTCGGCGTGGTTTAAACCGTCGACCATGTCGATCAGCACCAGGCCATGCGCCGTGCAGGCCAGCGTGGCCAGGTCAGAGTAGATGCGTTTGACGCAGCGTTTTCCGGTGAGTGGATAGGTGCATTGCGCCACCACCTTGCTCACGCCTTGTTTGGTCAGCAAATCCATCATCACCCAGGTTTGCTTGGCGCCAATCGCCAAATCCATGGCACCGCCCACGGCTGGAATGGCGTCGGCTTCGCCGGTATGCCAGTTGGCCAGGTCGCCCTGTGCGCTGACCTGAAAAGCGCCGAGCACACAAATGTCGAGGTGGCCGCCGCGCATCATGCCGAAGCTGTCGGCATGGTGGAAGTAGGCGCCGCCGGGCAGCAGCGTCACCGGTTGTTTGCCGGCGTTGATCAAGTCGTAGTCTTCATGGCCTGTGGCCGGGGCAGGTCCCATGCCCAGAATGCCGTTTTCGCTGTGCAGCAGGACCTCGCGGTCGGCCGGGATGTGGTTGGCCACCAGGGTCGGCATGCCAATGCCCAGGTTGACGCTGGCACCTTCATGGATGTCTTGCGCCACACGTGCGGCGAGTTGGTCTTTGCTGCGCCGTTGATAGCTTGGTGTGCTCATGCTCATGCTGCCTTCTTAAAGCCGCCAGCTTGGGTGGCCACACGTGCGACCCGCACGATGCTGTGTACATAAATGCCAGGGGTGACGATGCTCTCCGGGTCCAGGGCGCCGAGGGGCACAACCTCGTGCACGCTGGCCACGGTGCGTTTGGCGGCCGTGGCCATCACCGGGCCGAAGTTGCGCGCGGCCATGCGGTAGGTGAGGTTGCCCCAGCGGTCGCCGCGCTCGGCTTTGATCAGCGCGAGGTCGGCATGGATGGGCCATTCGAGCATATGTTCACGGCCATTGATCATGCGGGTTTCCTTGGGCGTGCCATCCGCGTTCAACGCCAGTGGTGTGCCGGCGCCGGTTGGCGTGTAGAACGCGCCTATGCCTGCCCCGGCGGCGCGGATACGCTCGGCCAGATTGCCTTGCGGCACCAGCTCCAGCTCAATCTTGCCGCTGCGGTAAAGGCCATCGAAAACCTGGCTGTCGGCTTGTCGCGGAAAGCTGCAGATGATTTTGCGCACGCGTCCGGCGGCCAGCAAGGCGGCCAAGCCGGTTTCACCGTTGCCTGCGTTGTTGTTGACGATGGTCAGGTCGCGTGCCCCTTGGGCAATGAGCCCGTCAATCAGCTCAGAAGGAATGCCGGCCGTACCAAAGCCGCCAATCAATACCGTGCTGCCGTCGCGCACGCCGTCGAGCGCGGCTTCCATGGACGGGGCGATCTTGTCGATCATGCAGAAGATCTCCTTTGGGTTGTGGTTTTTGTTCGTATATAGAACATTTGTTCTTATAATGAATTCTAGGAGGTCGAGACAGCAATGGCAACCCGATCAGAGAAAACCCCTCTGGAAACTGAACCCACACCCAAGCCCGGCGATGCCTATGTGCAGTCGTTTGCGCGTGGTTTGGACGTGATCCGTTCGTTCAGCGCCCGTGCTCCGGCGCAGACCTTGTCGCAGGTGGCGGAGCGCACGGGCCTGACACGTGCGGGTGCGCGGCGCATCCTGCTGACGCTGCAAACGCTGGGTTACGTGGAAAGCCAGCAGCGCCTGTTTCGCCTGACGCCGCGCATCCTCGATCTGGGGTTTGCGTATCTATCTTCCATGCCCATGTGGAATATCGGCGAGCCGGTAATGGAGGCCCTGGCGGCGGAGGTGTCCGAATCCACCTCGGCCGCGGTGCTGGACGGTGTCGACATCGTCTACGTGCTGCGTGTGCCCACACGCAAGATCATGCGTATAGGACTGGGGGTGGGCTCGCGCCTGCCGGCTTACTGCACCGCCATGGGCCGGGTTCTGCTGGCGGGTCTGTCGCAGGACGAGATGCGGCGCCGGCTGGAGCAGTCGGACCGGCAGGCGCTGACCAAACACACCATCACCGATGTCGATGCGCTGTGCGCCAAGGTGGAGCAGGCGCGCCGCCAGGGCTGGTGCCTGGTGAACCAGGAGCTGGAAGAGGGGTTGATTGCCGTGGCCGCCCCCCTGGTGGACCACACAGGGCGTACCGTGGCCGCGTTGAACATCAGCGGCCAGGCCAACCGCACCAATGCCAAGCTGATGCAGGACAGCATGGTGCCCGCGCTGGTGCATGCGGCGCGCGAGATGTCGGGTTTGATCCGGCCGCAATGGGCTTAGGGCGGACAGCAGGGCAGGGTTAACCGTGGGTCGGCTCCGTCCCAATCGTCGTACCATATTGCCAACAAACCACCATAACGGAGACCACTTTCATGCTTGCCCTCGTCATTCATTCCGCCGGAGACCTGCGTGTAGAAGAAGTGCCAACGGCTGCCGTCGGACCGCGCCAACTCAAGGTGCGGGTGACGCGAGGCGGCATCTGCGGCTCTGATTTGCACTACTACCAACACGGCGGCTTTGGCACCGTGCGGGTGGTCGAGCCCATGGTGCTTGGCCACGAGATTGCTGGCGTGATCGAAGATGTGGGGCCGGACAACAGCGCCTTCAAAGTTGGCCAACGCATCGCCGTGAGCCCGAGCTGGCCCTGCGGCCAGTGCCGCTACTGCCAGATGGGCTTGCAAAACCATTGCTTGGACATGCGCTACTTTGGCAGCGCCATGCGCCGCCCGCATGTGCAAGGCGCGTTCCGCCAGGAAATCGTGGTTGAAGCGCACCAGGCTCACTTGTTGAGCGACGACATCACCGATGGCGAAGGCGCCATGGCCGAACCCTTTGCCGTGGCGCTGCATGCCGTGCAACGCGCGGGCCCGTTGCTGGGCAAAAAGGTGCTGGTCACCGGCTGCGGCCCCATAGGTGCCTTGCTGGTGATTGCCGCGCGCCGCGCCGGTGCGGCGCAGATTGTGGTGACCGACATGGGCGATTTCCCGTTGCGCAAGGCCAAGCAGGTCGGCGCCGATGAAGCCATCAACATCGCCACACAGCCCGAGCAACTGGCCAAATACAGTGCCGACAAAGGCAGCTTCGATGTGTTGCTCGAAGCCAGCGGCAACGACCGGGCTTTGCGTGGTGCCTTCGACGTGCTGCGCCCGCGTGGCGTGATTGTGCAAGTGGGCCTTGGCGGCGAGATGAGCTTGCCCATCAACACCATCGTCGCCAAAGAGTTCGACCTGCGCGGCGCCTTCCGCTTCCATGAAGAATTTGCGGTTGCGGTGGAGCTGATCAACAAAGGCTTGGTGGATGTGAAGCCGCTGATCTCGGCCTCGCTGCCGTTCCGCGATGCGGGTCGCGCGTTTGCGCTGGCGGCCGACCGTACGCAGGCGATGAAGGTGCAGTTCGATTTTGCGTAAATCTGAATACCAGGTCTGGTCTCGCGCAAGACCGGCCTGAAAAATCGGCAGCTCAAAGTTGCCTGATCCCACCATCCGCTCGCAGGCTAGGTGGGTGCCTCCCCATTCTGGCGAATGGTGATGCGATGTCTGTTGTCAATTCAAATACAATTGCGAATTAATTGCATTGGTGTTTGCGTGGGCGTGTATTGCCCACGTGGACGGGAATGAGGGCGCGGCCTCGGGCGTACTGCGTCTTCTGAGAAAAAGGCATTTCAGGCTTTCTGCAAAAGCAGGTAATGCTTTCAAATCCATAGCAGATGCGGCAGCGCTCTTGGCGGCATTTCTTCAAACTGACTTCTGACAACTTATGAACCGTGCGCAGACATCGCCTTTCTGGAAACTCTGGGGCTGGCCCATTGTGTTGGGCGTCTTCAGCGCCACGGGGCTGTTCACCGCCTTGGTGTCGGACGCCTGGGGCGACGTTTGGTCGTGGATTGGCCTGGGCGTGCCGGTGGCGGTGATCGCCTGGTTTGCCTGGCGCTGAGCTGTCTGCGGCGCCGGTCGCACAACATGGCCTTGTGTTGGGTTGTCGGCTTTTACCTTGGCCGATCGGCACGCGTGTTTTTCGTCTGGCTTAGGCCTCAGTGCCTGGATCAAGTTTTAACCTAGGAGCCGTTCTTCATGCGCACAAGCACTCTCAGGACCTGGACCTGGCTGCACAAGTGGAGCAGCCTGGTGTGCACCGTCTTCATGCTGCTGCTGTGCCTGACCGGCCTGCCGCTGATTTTTCACCACGAGATCGGCCATCTGCTGGGCACCGAAGTCGAGTCCAAGGCCATGCCCGCGGGTACGCCGCACCTGAGCCTGGATGAGATCCTGAAAACCGCCAATACGCGCCATCCCGAGCGCGTGGTGCAGTTCGCCTCGCAGGGCGAGGACGACAAGAACATCTGGTTCGTCACCCTCACGCCCACACCCGCACCGACCGAAGACTTCAAGTCGATTGCGGTGGATGCGCGCACCGGCGAGATTCTGGAGCGCCCTCCGGTTGACGAAGGCTTTATGTGGATCATGTTCAAGCTGCACGTTGACCTGTTCGCTGGTTTGCCGGGCACGCTGTTCCTGGGTTTCATGGGGCTGCTGTTGGTGATCGCCATCATCTCGGGCGTGGTGCTGTATGCGCCGTTCATGCGCAAGCTGGAGTTTGGCGAGGTGCGCCGCGACCGCTCCAAGCGCGTGAAGTGGCTGGACCTGCACAACCTGCTGGGCATCGTCACGCTGGTGTGGGCGCTGGTGGTGGGCGCCACCGGTGTCATCAACACCTGGGCCGACCTGTTGGTCAAATACTGGCAATACAGCGAACTCAGCGTTTTGCTCGAGCCCTATAAAGGCCAGCCCACGGTGCCATTGGCCGAGCGCGCCTCGGTGCAGCAAGCCATGGAGACCGCCATGGCGCACACACCGGGCATGGCGGTGTCGTTCCTGGCGTTTCCGGGCACATCGTTCTCCAGTCCGCACCACACCACTTTCTTTTTGCGCGGTGATGCGCCGCTGACTTCGCGCCTGCTGCAGCCGGTGATGGTGGATGCCAAGTCCGGCGTGGTCACCGCAGCGCCCAAGCTGCCGTGGTATCTCACGGCACTGCTGGTTTCCCAGCCGCTGCACTTTGGTGATTACGGCGGCATGCCCATGCAAATCATCTGGGCGCTGCTGGATATCGCCACCATCTTTGTGCTCGGCAGTGGTCTGTATCTGTGGTTCAAGCGGCGGCAACCGCAGAGCCAAAACAACCGATCTGGCGAAGAGCTTGTGGGTGAACCGGGACTTTCTGCTGCCACGGCGCAAGTCATCGCCAGCACCGCGGCGCGCAGCCTGTCAGCACCGCAGCGGCCAGGTGCATGAATGCTTCTCTTGGGCTATCGGCGGCGGCACGCTGATCGGTTGGCATAGGCGAGAGCGTCGATCTGCGAACGCATGTGTTCGCTGTTCCCATAAAAGCGGCGTCTTTCCGCTGTTGAATACCCGGTGAACGCTATATTTAATATAGCATTTGATATGTACGCTCAGGGTAATCTCGTGCGGCATTCTGGTGCGGCAACCCTACAATCTTTTGCACTGCAATATGTCGAACACCGCGCGGCGGGGTTCGGGTAGAAACCGAGGAATCGAGTGCCAAGTAGCAAACCCATCCCGGACGACGCCACGGCGTCGGCCCAGCGCGTCATCAAGAAGTACCCTAACCGCAGGCTTTACGACACCAAGACATCCACCTACATCACGCTGGCCGAGGTCAAGCACCTGGTGATGGAGGGCCAGCCCATGGTGGTGCGCGACGCCAAGACCGGGGACGATCTCACACGCTCCATCCTGCTGCAAATCATTCTGGAGGAAGAAGCGGGCGGGGCGCCGCTGTTCACCGAACAGGCACTGGCCAACATCATCCGCTTTTACGGCCATACGGCGCAGGGCTTTCTCGGCCCTTATCTTGAGCGCAATGTGCAGGCCTTTGTCGACCTGCAATCCAAGCTGAGCGAGCAGTCCAAGGTGCTGACACCGGAGACCTGGGCGCAGTTCAGCAGCATGCAGTCGCCGGCGATACAAAACCTCATGGGAACCTATGTGGAACAGTCGAAAAACGTGTTCACGCAGTTCCAGGAGCAGATGCAGAAGCAGACCGAGCAGGTGCTGGGCAGCTTCGGCCTGAAGAAGCCCTAAGCCTCAAGGCCAGGCAAAAAAACAAGGCCGGTAGCGTTCCGGCCTTTTTCTTTTTTGGGGGAACTCTTGGCTCGGCAGGCGGCTGATGCCCGGCTTCAATCCACCGTCACTTTTGCGGAGTGCACGACCTTTTCCCAGCGCTTGAGTTCGTTGCCTATCAGCACACCAAAGGCAGCGGGTGAGACCGGCGACGGTTCTGCCCCTTCGGTTGAGAAACGCGTGCTCAGCTCTGTAGATGCAAGCGCCTTGTTCACATGCTCATTGAGCAGCTTGACGACGGGGGCAGGGGTGTTGGCCGGGGCCACCAGGCCATACCATTGGTCGGCTTCGAATCCGGCTGTGCCCTGAACCCCGCTTTCGGCCACCGTTGGCACATCCGGCAGCAGCGGCACCCGCTTGGCGCTGGAGACGGCCAGTGCGCGCATCTTGCCCGCCTTGATGTGTGCCACCAGCGCCGGACTTCCGGTGAACAGTGCCTGTATCTGCCCGGCCAACAAGTCGTTGACGGATGGCGCCGTGCCCTTGTAAGGCACGTGCTGCATGGGTGCGCCGGTTTGCAGCTTCAAGTACTCCATGGTGATGTGCGCCGCGCTGCCGTTGCCACCCGATCCGTAGGAGATGGCCAGGGGCTTGGCCTTCGCCAGGGTGATGAAGTCGGCCAGCGTCTGCGCCGCAACCGAGGGATGCACGACCAGGACATTGGGTACCTGGGCCACCAGCGCGACCGGTGTGAAATCACGTAAGGGATTCAGTCCCAGCTTGGGGTAGAGGTGTGGGTTCACGGCCAGCGTGCCGGTGTGTCCCATGAACAGCGTGTACCCGTCGGCGGCTGCGCGCAAGACCCGCTCGGTCGCCACGCTGCCGCCTGCGCCGGGCAGGTTTTCGATCACCACGGGCTGGCCCAGGGATTTGGCCAGCTCCTGTCCCACAGCGCGGGCGAGGATGTCGGCCGAGCCGCCGGGCGTGAACGGCACGACCAGCTTGATCGCACGTTGAGGGTAGCTTTGAGCATGGCTTGAAAGGGCCAGCAAGGCCAGCGCGCCAGTGACTGTGCGTAGGCAGGTGCGGCGAGAAAACGATGTGATCACAACGGGTCTCCTGTTATTAGAAAAATGAGATCGATGTGATTGTCGTATCTTGGCGCCGTTGTGGTTGGCCACCGTTCTACATCTGGCCGTGGTGATGCGCCCCAGCCCGAGAGCTGGGGCGCCCCGCGAAAAACAACTCCAATCGGATGCTGACGACGCAGCCGCCAGTCCAGAGATCGGCCAGTATCCCGCGACCGCCTTCTACCGGCCTCTGAAGACTGGCGGCCGCTTTTCCGCAAAGGCGCGTGCCGCCTCGCGGAAATCCTCGCTGCGATCCGCGCGTTGCACCATCGCGTCCAGTGTTGCGCGCTGCTGTTCTATGCAGCCCGCCAGCACGGCGTTGAGCTGCGCTTTGGAGCCGGCGATGGACAGCGGCGCGGCCTGCCCCATGTGGGCGCCAAAGGCGAACGCCGCCGCTATCACGTCGCCTTCGGTGAGGGCGTCGAGGTAGCCCACACGATGCGACTCGGCAGCATCGTAAAGCGCCCCCTCGTACACCCAGCGCCTGGTATTCGACACGCCGATGAGCCAGGCCAGGCGCTGAAGCTGTATGGTGGGGTAGACCAGGCCAAGCTTGGCCACCGGGACACCGATGCGTGCCGTGGCATCCCCCACGCGGAAGTCGCAGCACATCGCCAGGCTGCAGCCGCCGCCTACACACACGCCCGAGATCGCAGCGATCACCGGCTTGGGGACGGCCTGCACCGCTGCATAACATTGCTGAATGCGCGCGCGCCAAAGCTCCTTCTGCGCCTCGTCGGTGACCGCAGAGAAGGCTTTTACGTCATCTCCCGCACAAAAATGGCCCTCGGCGCCGGTCAGCACGATGAGTCGCACGGACGGGTCGGCCCCTAGGGACTCGAATGTGTCCTTGAGGTCGGTCCAGGCGGCGAAGTCGCAGGCGTTGCGCCGATGTGGCCGCGTGATGCTGACCAGGGCGCGGCCCTCGCCTTGGTGGTCAACCCGGATGTTGGATGAAGTTGGCATGTCGTCAGTCTGCCTTGATGGCACTGTCTTTGATGACCTTGCCCCACTTGGCGAGTTCCTGGCCCAGACGTTGCGTGGCCTCCTCGGGCGTGGAGCTGACGCGCTCAATGCCAAGCGCCTGGAAGCGCGCCTGTACGTCGGGCATTTGCAGGATTTTGGCAACCTCCTGGTTCAACCGCTGCACCACTGGCCGGGGCGTGGCGGCCGGTGCGAGCAGGGCGTAAGACGATGCCACTTCGAAGCCCGGATAACCAGCCTCCCGGGCTGTTGGCACATCGCGCAGTGCGCCGATACGCTCGGGGGTGGTCACCGCCAAGGGACGCAGCTTGCCGCTCTTGAAGTTGGCCACGGCCGTAGGCACGGTGGCGAACATCAGATTCAACTGCCCAGCCATCAAATCGATGATGGCCGGTGCCGCGCCACGGTAAGGAATATGCACCATGCTGATGCCCGCCTGCTGCTTGAACATTTCGCCGGCGACGTGCTCGATGGAGCCATTGCCCGAGGAGCCGTAGTCCAGGCTGCCGGGCTTGGCCTTGGCGGCTTTCACCAACTCGGGCACCGATTGGGCGCTCACGGTCTCGTTCACCACCAGCACCAGGGGCAGTGAACCCACGAGCGAGATGCCCGCGAAATCCTTGTCGAGCTGGTAGCCCGCTGTGGTCGGGTAGAGCACCGAGTTCATGGCGTAAGTGGTCACCGGGGCCATCAGCAGTGTGTAGCCATCCGGCTGGGCTCTGGCGACGAACTGTGCGCCTATGTTGCCCGAGGCGCCGGCCTTGTTGTCCACCACCACGGGTTTGCCGAGGGCGTCGCCCAATTTCTGTGCCACCATGCGCGCCACGGCGTCGACCGCACCGCCTGCGGCATAGCCCACGACCACCGTGACTTGGCGCGCCGGAAAATCTTGCGCGGCTGCGGCTGTGCAGGCCAAAACCGCTGCGCAGGCAGCCACAAGGTGCTTGAGGTTTGGATTCATCATGGTCGTCCTGTTCAGATGCGGGCTTGCTCGGCGTCCCAAGCGCCCGAGAGGTTGCGGGGCAGTTCGTTCTTGCGGATACGCTGCGTAGGGGTCTTGGGAAACTCGGCTATGAAGGCGACGAAGCGCGGCACCTGAAAGGCCGGCATGCGCGGTTTGCACCAGTCCACCAGCGCTTGCGGCGCCAGCTCCGCGCCTTCGGCCAGGCGTGCAAAAAGCTTTAGTTCTTCATCACCGAGTTCGCTGGGCACACCCACGACCGCACATTCGGCGATGGCGGGGTGTTCGCCTATGACACGCTCGACTTCCCAGGCCGAGATGTTGATCCCGCGACGGCGCACCGTGTCCTTCTGGCGCCCGGCGAAGTAGTAGTAGCCGGCTTCGTCGCGGCGGGCCAGATCGCCGCTGCAGAACCAGTCGCCGCGCCACGCTGCCCGGGTGGCATCTTCGTTGCGGAAATAGCCGAGGAACTGCAGGCCAGGCACTCGTGAGCGCACACATATCTCGCCAGGCTGACCTAGCGGCACTTCGTTGCCGTCCCCATCGGTGAGTTTGAGTTCAAAGTACGACAGTGGTTGCCCTATGGAGAACTTGGGCCCCTGCGGATTCACGGTCACGAAGGTGATCATTTCAGATAGGCCATAACCCTCGCGCATCTCCACGCCGAAACGCGCCGAGAACACCTCCCACACTTCGGGCGGGCAGCCGCCGCCCCAGGCGATACGCACGCGGTGGTCGCGGTCGTCGCTTCGCGGCGGCTGCTTCAGCAGCATGGGCAGCACACCGCCCAGGTAATGGATGTGTGTCACGCCATAACGGCGGCATTGGTCCCAAAACTGCGAGGCGCTGAACTTCTCCACCATCGCCAACGTCAGCTTCTGCAAGATGGCTGCAATGCATACGGCCACACCTGCACCGTGGTGCAGCGACTCCCACAGCAGGAACACGTCACCCGGCTGTGCGCCGGTGAGGCGCAGCGTGCCCATGGGCCCCGCGCGCAAAGTGCGGTCGGACTTGTTCACTCCCTTGGGCGCTCCCGTGGTGCCCGAGCTGGGGGTGAGCGCGATGATGTCATCCGGCCCCGGCTCCACAGCTGGCGGTGCGTTATCGGCGTGCGCCAGCAGGTCGGCGAAGTCATTGGCCGTGCCGCCGCGCCAGAGTGTCATCTCCAGTGTGTTGGCGGGCAGGGCCTCGGCCAGCACAGCGGCGTGGGCGGCGTCGGCGATCAGCGCACGCGGGGTGAAGGCCTCGAACGGGTAGGCCAGCGATGCGCCCTTGAAGCTGGTGTTGATCGGCACCCGCACCAGGCCGATCTTGGCGAGCGCCAGAATCGCCACCAGATGGTCCGGGTGGCTAGGCAACATCAGCGCCACACGGTCGCCGGGCTTGAGGCCGCGCGCCAGCAGCGCGTTGGCCACGCGGTTGACCTGGGTGTTGATCTCGCCGAAGCTGTGTTCCCTCTCCTGGAATTTCAACAGCACGTGGTGCGGGTCTTCGAGCGCACGGCGGTCCATGATGCGGCGCAGTGTCTCGTCGCCTACGGGTGGCATCTCTATCATGGCTTGCTCCCTCCGAGCGCGTGGCCGCGCGCGGCCATGAAGCTCTCCATCTTTTGTGCGGGTTCGCCGGAGGCATAAGACTCGCGGTGCGCGCGGATGGCTGCCGCGATGGTTTGGCGGAAGCCCGCCTCTGTCATGTCGGCGAACCAGGCGCGGTCCAGCTTCATGGCCAGAGGCGCCTTAGCCGCGAGCTGTTCCGCGATCTGCAGCGCCTTGACCAGCACCTGTTCGCGCGGCACAAGGTGGTGGATCAGGCCGATCTCGCGGCATTCCTGGGCCTGCATCATGCGGCCGGTGAGTGTGAGCTCTATGGTGCGCGACATGCCGAGGATCTCTTTCATGATCCACGGCCCAGTGATGCTGGCGATGCCCGAGTTGATCTCGGGCTGGCCCATGGTGACCTGCTCGTGGCCCACCCGGATGTCGCACAGCAGCGATACCTGAAACGCAGAGCCTGCGGCCACACCGTTGAGTGCCGCCACGATGGGCTTGGTCAGGCGCCGCAGGGTCCCGTAAAAGCTTTCCCACTCGCGAATCCACGATTCGGCCGCATCGGCGTCGAAGTCGTGGGCCTCGGCGAAATCCTGCCCGGCGGAAAAGGCGCGTTCTCCAGCGCCGGTCATCACCACTGCACCGATCGCGGCGTCGTGGTCGAAGTCGCGCAATGCGGCAACGATGAGGTCGCGCATCGGCTTGTCCCAGGCATTCAGCTTGGCGGGCTTGTTGAGCGTGATCAGGCCTACGGGCCCGCGGCGCTCGATGAGGATGGCAGAAGAGGGTGTCATGGGTTTGGTCGTCCGATTCGAACGTGAGTGGTCTACGCCGCAAAGAATAAAAGTCGACTGCCATTTCGTCAAATAAGACTATTGCTATGGTTCATATCTCAATGGATATACTGCTCGCCAGCAAATTCGCGGGTGAAACCTATGCGCTGGAAACTGATTGAGACCTTTAGGGCGGTGATGCTGACGCGATCCATGACGGTGGCCGCGCAGGAGCTGCACACCTCCCAGCCCAACATCAGCCGGGCCGTGGCACAACTGGAAGCCGAAGTCGGTTTTCGCCTGTTCGTACGGCTGGGCGGGCGTCTGACACCGACGCCCGAGGCAGAGGCGTTCTTCCAGTCCGTGCAACGCTGGTTTCTTGGCATGGAAGCCCTCACCGACTCGGCCAAACAAATCCGCGAAATCGGCACGGGCACGCTGCGCATAGGTGCCGTGGCGTCGTTGGCCATGAGTGTCATGCCGGAGGCCATGCGCGCCTTTCGCAGCCTGTACCCTGAGGTGTCGGTCTCGATACACACGGCCGACTCCTCGACCGTGGCGAAGTGGACAGCCAACCGCTATGTAGACATGGGTTTGGTCACCAATCTGGACGACACGCCAGGCCTTAGCCCTCGCTTGTGGGCCGAGGAAGAGGGGGTTTGCATCGTTCCCAAAGCTCATGCGCTGGCAAAGAAACGTGTGATTCGCAAGTCGGACCTGGACAATGAGCCGTTTATCTCGCTGACCCAGGGCGATGGCACGCGAACCGTGGTTGATGCTGCCTTCAACCCTGACAAGAGACGGTTGACGCTGGATGCCCCCTATCAGGCGGTCATTTGCCGCATGGTGAGCTTGGGCTTGGGTGTGAGTGTGGTCAACCCACTCGTCGTGCGCCATTTGGCGCTTGCTGGTATCAAGGCCCTGCCATTCAAGCCTGAAGTGAGGTTTGCCCGCTACATACTCGTGGCCCAGCAGCAGGCAGAGTCCACCCTGATGGGCGCATTTGTCGCCTGTCTCGATGGAATGTGAAGCAGCTTGCGACTTTGGTCTTTCGCTTCAGACGGGTTGTTGCCGTGGATCGACTGCTGTCGGATACCTACTGTGGGCTGGAAGCACGACATGCAGATAGGCGTCCGTGATGCCATTCCCTGAACATGAAATCAATGAACCACTAGTTGTTTTTGGTGGCCGCAGCCTGGGTTGCCGACTTGCGGTGGGCGAATCCCGCCGCAAGCACGCCGCTGAGCACGATCAGTCCCATGCCGGTGGCGACGTGCGGCGCCGGCACTTGGTCGAACATCAGCCAACCCAGCCACCCGGCCCAGATCAACTGGGTGTAAGAAAACGGTGCAATGGCGCCAGGAGGGGCCCGGTGGTAGGCCAGCACTACCATCCATTGCGCCACACACCAACTTGCCGCCATGGCCAGCAGCCACGGCCAATGCCCCACCATTACGGCGAAGTCGGCGCTTGCCAGGTTGGGTGACAGCAGCAAGACACCCGATGCCGACGAATACAGCATCGTGGTGCCTGCGGGGTCTGTGCCGCCCAACAGGCGCGTGCAAATCACCGCGCCGGCCCACGCCGCAGATGACAGCAGTGGATAGACCATTGCCTGACTGAAGCCCGCTGAGCCTGGCTGGGCCACGACCAACACCCCGACAAATCCCAGCAGCACCGGCAGGCAGCGCCACAAGCTCAAGCGTTCGTGCAGCAGCCATGCGGATAGGATGGTCACATACAGCGGCGAGGCAAATACCAAGGCCGTCGCCTCGGCTATTGGCAGGGTTTTCAGGCCTTGCAAGAACAACACGGCCGATCCCACCAGCCCGGCGGCGCGAGCCCCCTGCAGCCAGGGGCGTTGGGAGCGCCACAGGCTGCGGTTGCGGGCGAGCAGCGGCAACACCGTCAGCAGCAACATGGCGTAGCGCAGGCACGCCAGTTCTGCTGCGGGCAAACCGCCGCCGGCTTTTTTCACGAGTGCATCTGACAATGAAAAACCCGCCATGGCAGCCACCAACAGCAGGCAGCCGGCGAGGTGTGATGGCGGGCGCATGGCGTGGCGGCGCTCCGGCTATGGGCGGCGCACACGCAGGGTGCGAGCGGCCTCGGGTGTGTCGGTTTCGTCTGCGCCAACACGCCAGGTCTGTGCCGCAATCTGCGTGCCTTTGGCGGTGGTGCGAGGGTACAGGTGCAGCGTCCAATCTTGCGCGGTTTTCAACTGGCTGATCTGTCCCGTGGCCGTCGCCTGGTCGGAAAAAGCGATGATCACCAACTCACCGACCCGCAGGGGCAATTGCGCCACAGGGGTGGCGCTACGCAGCCGGGCACCGGCGTAGAGATGACTGTGGCTGGCCACAAATACCCAGGGCGGCGCATGACGAGACGGCATCGGCGTCGCGCGTTTCAGCGTTCGTCCAGCACCTCTGCCACGATGCGCATGGTGGTGGCAATGTGTTCGCGCGTCAGCCGTTCGGCGCGGTCGCCATCACGTTTTTCCAGCGCCTCCAGAATCGCTTGGTGCTCTGTTGCCGAGTGGGCCAACTGATCCTTGGCAAAAATAACCGGCAGGCGCAGGCTCCAATACTGGAATTGAGTGCGTTCGTGCTGTTCCACAAAGTAGGGGTTGCCTGATAACTCGACCACTCGGCGGTGAAAGATCTGGTTCAGCCGGTTGACTTCGCTGCGCGAGGTGGCTTCGGCGCGGTCCATGGCTTCCAAAATTTTGCGCAGCTCTTGAATCGCCTCGGCGGGGGCTCGTTCACATGCCAGGCGTGTGGCAAATCCCTCGATGGCCATGCGGCTCTCAAAGATGCTGCGAAAGGCCAGCGGAGCGCTGTTGCCCACGACCCAGCCGCGGTTGCGACTGACCAAGCCTTCTCCCTGCAGGCGTAGCAGCGCCTCGCGCACAGGCGTGCGCCCGGCGTTCAGCAATTCGCAAATGTCGTCTTCGACCAGCCTGTCACCGGGCTTGATTTCGTGCGACAGAATCTTGTCGCGCAACTGCTGGTGCACGTCGTGGGCGATCAGGGCCGTACCGTTTTTTGTGCGCGTCATGAAGTTTCCATTGAGGCTTGGCTGTCTTGATTGGGGGCGCTGCTGGACAACAGGATCAGGCGGTACGACGCACTTCAAGCACCACTCCGGCGCCGGCGGCGGTGTCGAAGTAGGTGAACCCGGAGTGGTCGGCGCGGCGGCCGCGTGCGGTGATCGCAACGCCTGCCGCCTGGGCCATGGCCTCGGCTTGGTCGCAATCGGAAACCTCAAAGCCGAGATGGTAGACCCCCTCTCCATGTGTATCCAGAAAGCGTCTTTGCGGCGAGTCTAGCAAGGAAGGCTGGCATAGCTGGATTTGCATATTCTCCAGGTCCAGGCATTTGTAGCGCATGGCGTCCGAGGCCGCGCGGTTGGGCACTTCGAACGTCACGTAAGCCTGGCCTTTGGGATAGTCGAACCATGGGCCCATGCCCAGGCCTTGGTAGTAGGCCACGGCTTTTTCGAGATCGTGGACGACGATGCAGACATGGTGCAGTTGCTGAAAGGGATGGCGCATGGCGGCGGTGCGTGGAACAGTGTTGGGCATGGGGTTGGAAAGAGGCTTTTTGTTCAAAGGAAGCAAGACTTTTAATGGTGCTGGCGCGATAGAAACTGCCGCCCGCGTTCGCTGGACGGTGCCTCGAAGAATTGGCGTGCGGGTGTCACGTCTTCCACGATTTCGCCGTTCACCATGAATAACACGCGGTCGGCAAAGTCGCGCGCCAAGGCCATCTCGTGGGTGGCCATCATCATGGTGATGCCGTCTTCAGCCAGTTGGCGAATCACGGCAATCACCTCCTGGGCGAGTTCGGGGTCGAGCGCGCTGGTGGGTTCGTCCAGCAGCATCACCGAGGGTTGCATGGCCAGCGCGCGCGCAATTGCCACACGCTGTTGCTGGCCGCCCGAGAGTTGGTGCGGGTAGGCGTGTGCTTTTTCTGCCAAGCCCACGCGGTGCAGAAGCGCCAGAGCCTGCTCGCGCGCTTGTGCCCGTGGTGTGCCCAGCACATGCACTGGTCCCGACATCACGTTGTCCAGCACACACATGTGGCGAAACAGGTTGAAGCTTTGGAACACCATGCCGGTGCGGCGGCGTTGCTGGCTGATCTCCTGGTCACTCAACTCGTGTAAGGCAGTGCCGCGTTCGCGGTAACCGACCAGGCTGCCGTCGACGACTATTTTTCCGCCGTCTATGGTTTCCAGGTGGTTCACACACCGCAGCAGCGTGGACTTGCCGGCACCGGATGGGCCGAGAACGGCCACCACCTGGCCGCGCGGAATGTTGGCGCTGACATTGCGCAGCACACATTGCGCGCCGCGGTGTTTGGTCACCTGCATCAGTTCAATGGCATTGGGATTCATGTTGGGCATACGGGCTCAGCGGTGCGGGAAGAATTTTTCGAGCGTGGTTTGCAGCACGGTGGCAAAGGCTGTCATGACCAGATACCAGAACCCGGCCACGGCCAGCAACTCCACCACATGGAAGTTGGCGGCATAGATGTCCGTGGAGATGCGCAGCAATTCCAGGTAGCCAATGGCCGATGCCAGCGAGGTTGACTTCAGCAGCAGGATGTACTGGTTGCCCGCGGCCGGCACGATGATGCGCGCCGCCTGAGGAATCACCACCTGGCGCATCACCACGCTGTGGCGCATGCCGATGGCGCGCGCGGCGTCGCGCTGGCCGTTGTCCACTGCCAGAAAACCGCCACGGATGATCTCCGCCATGTACGCGCCTTCCGCCAGGCTCAGCCCCACCAGCGCCGCGATGTGTGGCGTGATCACCGATGTCATGGGCGCATCCAGCAGCACCCAACCGGTGAACGGAATGGCAATGTGCAACTGCGGGAACATGATAGGGAAGGCGTTGAACCAGAAGATCAACTGGATCAGCATCGGAGTACCACGGAACAAGTAGACGTAGGTCGACGAAAACGCCGTGAGAATGGGATTGCCGCTGACACGCATCAGGGCCACCACCAGGCCTACCGCCGCTGCGAGAAACAGGGCAGTGGTGCCAAGCAGCAGCGAATTCAAGGCCCCCTCCAGCACCATGGGGCTGAACAGGTATTTCAGAAAGACGCCGGGGTCGAGCACCTTGGCGGTGAAGGCCGCGTGACCAACCGTTGCGAGTGCAGCCGACACCAGCACCGCGAAGAGCCAGGGCCCCCATTGGCGTCTGTGCACAACGCGGCGGGTCGCCAAAGGGGCTGGGGTGGCTTGAGATACAGCAGAAGAATTTGACACGGTAGAAACAGCAGAGTGCACGCGATGGCTCCGATGGGAATGGTCCAGATGGCGCGCCCGTGGTCATCACCGGCGCAGCCATCAGGCCCGACTATTTGCGTTTCGATGCAGGCAGGTTCATGGTGATCTCGGGCAACGCCGCGCCGCCCACATCCCACTTGTCGAGCAATTTTTTATAGCTGCCGTCGTCCACCATGGACTGCGTGGCTTTCTGTACCGCGGTGCGCAGGCCCACGCGGTTCTTGGCAAAGCCCCAGGAGGTGATGTACTGCGTCAGCATGTAGTTGCCGCCGACGATGCGGTAGCGGCCCGGAAACTGCTGGCCCATAAAAACCAGCGCCGGAAAGTCGCCTAAATAACCGTCCACGCGTTTCAGGTCCAACTGCATGCGTGCATCTGGGGCGGAAGGCAATTGCTCGGCTCGGATGGCGGGTTTGCCGGCTTTGAGGCAGCGTTCGGAGGCCGCTTCCACCTGCGCCATGATGACGCGGCTACCGAGCAGAGTGGCCACGCCCTTGCCGCAGAAGTCGTCAATGGTTTCGAGTTTCTCGCTGCCTGCCGCCAATGACAGGATGCTGGCGCCGGAGAACATGTAGTTGACGAAGTCGACCTTTTGCTCACGCTCTTCGGTGTCGCTGATGCCACCGGAGGCGAGGTCAAAGCGGTCGGCCTCCAGGCCCGGAATCAGTGCCGAGTATTCGGCTTGCACGTATTCCAATTTGAGGTTTAGCCGACGTGCGACTTCGGCCAGCAGGTCTTTGCTGGCACCAGTGACTTCCGTCTTGCCGGGTTCGCGGAATTCGATGGGTGGAAAGGTTTGTTGAGAACCCACCCGCAACACGCCGCGCGCCTTGACTTCGGCCGGGATCGCCGCCAGCACGTCTGGCGAAACGGTCTTTGCAGGTTGGGCAAACACGAACAGCGGTAGGGCGGCTGCGAGCAGCAGCGTGTGGCGGCGCAGCGTGTGTTTCAAAGAACTCATGGTGACATCCTTTTCGGAGAGGTAAGGGTGCGCGGTGTTGGGGTGGGCGGATTACGAAGCGGGCTTAGCGGCTCTCGGCCGACTTACCTGGAATGGCAGAAGGGTTTGGCCGGTCGGCACGCGGGCATTCGGCGGCGGCGTCGAATGTAGCCTGCACCGAGGCGATGTAGTCGGCAGGGAATTTCCATGCATGCAAACCTGTGGGGATGTGCTCCCAATAGAAGTTTGGCGGGCGCATGGCCATGCCGGGATTGATGAGGCGATAGGTCCAGCAGTCATAGACCTTGCCATCGTCGCCACGCACGGTGAGAAAGAAGCGTTCGAAGTCGTCGTAGTCTTCGTTGAACTGGTCCGGCTCGTGTTCAAACACGACGCCCAGGGCGTTCACGCCGACGGCGTCAGATACGCCATTCAGGTGGCACCAGCCGCGGTCTTTGCGCTCGGCTGCGGCATGAAACTGAAGGCGGTGGTTGGCGGCGTAGCCCTTGGTGATGGCCCGGACGTTGGGCCAGAAGCGGCGGATCTCGGGGTCGTTGAGCCAGGTGCAGTAAGCAAAGTAGTAAAGCATGGAGAACTTTCAAAAATGAGTGAAAAAAGCAGTCGCCGCCGCAGGCGTGACGTATTGGCGTGTGGTCAGAGCTTGGCGCCACGCACAGCCCGGCGCGGCAACCCAAGAGTGCTTAGCGTTCGATAACTTGTCCTTTGTATATTTGTTCGTATATCTTGATTGCAAAACATATGCCAGCCTGGGTCGGAGGTAGGTGGAAACCCCCCCGGCCCTGCGGCTGGCTACGCGTTTCTTCTCGTGTATGAATACGAGTATGAAAGAATATATGGAGATTTTTTCAACCCATATCCGTGTTTTCCAGGAGGGAGAAGTCTGACGTGCGCTAGCTTGCTTGAGCCAAATTGGTGCTCTCCAGCACCAGAACAGGCATTGTTGCCGCCTGGTTTTGGGAGGCGTGGTGCGTACCCGCCTGACCTATGGGTACAACATGGATTTCGGCATGTCCTCTTGCCCCCGTGCTCAATGTGGACTAGTGGTTTACCCTGATGTGGAGATAGCGTGGAACTGACGAAATAAATGGTGTGTATCAATAGGGTATCGGCTCGGTAACTTGCTCATTTTTCAGATTGCCGACGCAGGCTCGGTTGGACGGTGAACGACAAGCTCCTGGCCTCTCATGCTGGATATTGATGTCCGGCATAGCGAGGCGCCTATATTGTTCTCAAACGTATTTCCTCGTCCTTTGCCCACGCCGCTTACATCCTAGTGAAAGCCCCTGTTGTTGCCGTCAGACCACTGAAGGTCCTCTGCGTCTTCGGTACGCGGCCGGAAGCTATCAAGATGGCGCCTGTGGTTAGGGCGATCCAGGGCGATCCGCGTTTCGCCTGTCGCCTGTGCGTGACCGCGCAGCATCGGCAGATGCTCGATCAGGTATTGGGCCTGTTCGGACTGACGCCAGACGACGACCTCGACTTGATGAAGCCCGGCCAGACCCTTTCCGGGCTGAGTGCCCGCGCGCTCGCCGCGCTCGACGAAGTATTGAGTGATCACCGCCCCGACATCGTGCTGGTGCATGGCGACACCACCACCAGCTTTATCGCCGGGCTGGCAGCTTTCTACCATCGCATTCCTGTGGGCCATGTGGAAGCGGGTCTGCGCACGGGAAATTTGTACGCGCCCTGGCCTGAAGAGTTCAATCGCCGCGCCGTCGGCATCGTGGCGGAACTGCATTTTGCGCCGACACAGCGCGCGGCCCAGGCATTGATCCGCGAAGGTGTGGCGCCGGACCGCATCACGATCACAGGCAACTCGGTGATTGACGCCCTGAAGATCGTGAGCCAGCGCCTGGACGAAGACGCAGAGCTGTCGGCGCGCCAGGCGGCCAGCCTGCCCCCACTCGATCCTGAACGGCGCCTGATCCTGGTGACTGGACATAGGCGGGAGAACTTTGGTGACGGCTTGGCGCAGATTTGTGCCGCGCTGGCCGAGCTCGCAGCTCGGCCGGACGTGCAGATCGTCTATCCCGTGCATCTCAATCCGCAGGTGCAGGGCCCCGTGCGTGCGCTGCTTTCGAATCAGCCCCATGTGCACCTGATTCCACCTCAGGATTACCTGCCCTTCGTGTGGCTGCTCAAGCAAAGCCATCTGGTGCTCACCGACAGCGGTGGCCTGCAAGAAGAAGCGCCGGTGCTGGGCAAGCCTGTGCTGGTGATGCGCGCAACCACCGAGCGCCCCGAGGCGCTGGACGCTGGCACAGCAGTGCTGGTGGGCGCGGACCGCGCACGCATCGTGGCCGCCGCCACCCGGTTGCTCGGGGACCAACAGGCTTACCTGCGCATGGCGCGGGCACACAATCCCTATGGCGACGGCACGGCGGCGCGTCAGATTGTCGCGCGCTTAGAGCAATGGCAGCGGAGTCCGGCATGACACCTGTATGGGTCGACCTGCTGGCCTTGTTTTGGCTGACCGTTTCCGTGCTGCTACGGATCGGGGTTGTCATCATCCTGCTCAGTTCTATTGATGATTTCTTTATCGATTGCCGCTACTGGCTTTGGCGCCTGCGTCATCGTTCGAATTGGCGCAAGAGTCCCGAGCTGCCGGTGCATGCCGATGATCTGTACCACGGCGCCCAACAGCACATTGCCATCATGATCCCCGCGTGGCATGAAGCGTCGGTGATTGCGCGCATGGCCGACTATCTGGTACGCAGCTTCGACTACGACAACTACCACGTCTTCATCGGAACCTATCCCAACGATCCCGAGACGCAGGCTGAGGTCGACAAGGTCACATTGCGGCACCCGCGTCTGCACAAGGTGATCACCTCGCAACCTGGCCCCACGACCAAGGCCGACTGCCTTAACCACATCATTGCGGCCATCGGCGTCTTCGAAGCCGATCAAGGGCTGCAGTTCGCCGTTATCGCTTACCACGACGCCGAAGATGTGATCCATCCACTGGAACTGCGGGTATTCAATGATCTGGTGCCCCGTTTCGACCTCGTACAGCTGCCGGTTATGCCACTCGTGCGTGCTGGAGTGCATCCGGTGGGCAACCATTACGTGGACGAGTTCGCTGAGTGGCATGGCAAGGATCTGCTCGTGCGACAGCACCTCTTGGGCCAAGTGCCGAGCGCGGGTGTGGGCACGGCGTTCAGCCGGCGAGCCATCACGCTGCTGGAGCAGATCAACCAGGGGCAGGTGTTCGACACGGGCACGCTGACCGAGGACTATGAAATCGGTGTCCGCCTGCATGAGGTCGGCGCTCGCGAGATCCTGGTGCACTATCCGGTAAGTTTCGCCGGTACTCCGCCTGCGTGGTTCGGGCGCCGGGGCGTGCATCAAATGGTCTGCGTGCAGGAGTATTTTCCGGATAACCCCATGCTGGCCGTGAGGCAGAAGGCGCGCTGGATCGTGGGCATCGTTTTCCAGGGTTGGCGCAAGCTCGGGTGGCGTGGTTCGCTGACCATGCGCTACATACTGATGCGTGACCGCAAGAGCGTGCTGGCTTTCCCGTCGCTGCTGCTCGGCTACCTGATCGTCGCAGCGGTTGTCCTGCGCGAAGTACATCTGATCATCAATCCGGGCTGGTGGCGCTTTCCGGATCTGATTCCGCCGGACAGCCTGTTCTGGCCGCTGGCACTGATCAATTTTGTGTTCATGCTGAATCGGCTGCTGCAGCGATTCATTTGCACGCAGCGTTATTTCGGCTTCTGGCAGGGCCTGCTGTCCGTACCGCGTATGCTGGTCGGTAACCTGATCGACATAGGCGCCTTCTTCCGCGCGCTCATGCTGGTATGGCGTAGCGACCGTGGTGGCCGCCCGGTCAAATGGGACAAGACCCATCATGTCTTTCCCGACCTGCATCCGGAAGACCATCGGCCATGAGACTTGGCCAGCGCCGCATCCGCACGATTGTCAGCCTTGCCCTAGTGGGGGTGAGCTGGGGCGGTGCCAGCATGCCTGCCCGTGCGGGCTGGTTGCACAGTGAGTGGCAAAGTTATCGGATCTACCCGCGGCTCATTGAGGCTGAGCGTCTGCTGAAGCTGCAACGCTTCGACGAAGCACGGACTCTCGTCGAGGAGGCTGAGCGCATTGGTCCCTATGACGTCAACGCGGCCGTGCTCCGATTCACGATTTGCGAGCGCCAAGCCGATACCCACTGCATCAGAGAACTGGCGGACCGGTGGCAGACGCAGCGCCCGGACTCCGGCGTTGGCCCGGCGGTTCGTGCCTATATGGCCTATAACGAGGGGCGTGCCGAAGAAATGTCCCAGCTTGCGCGAACCGCGTTGGAACGCCCCGACCTTCCAGCTGACGCGCGCCAGTCACTGAGTGACGGTTGGGTCACCGGGCTGATCCAGTTCCGCCGTTTTGACGAGGCGCAGAATACGCTGCGCTGGTTGGAGGGCCACAAGATCGAGTTCGATGTTGCGCGCCAGCAAGCCTGGCAGACAGTGATCGCCGATGCCGCCGCACAACAGGCCCGGGCCAGCACACCTCCTGCACTTGCCATCGCACCTCCAGCGCTTGCTGCCGCTAGCGGGACAGCCGCCGCACCCGCCACACCCGCTATACCTGCGGCTCTCAGGCCCCCCGAGGAGCCGAGCGCGCAGAGGCCTCCCGAACCTGCATCGACGACAACCCGCCTTGCGCCGCCCAGACCCGAAAAGAAGGACTTAGCACCGGCAGAGGTTTCTCCACCACCAGAAGCTGCAATCCTTGCCTTGATCAACGCGGGCCATTACCCTCAGGCCGTTGCCCGTGTGCAAGAGTTGCAGGCTGCTGGGCAGCTGGACGCAAGCCAGCGCGAGGGGCTGGTGCTCAATCTGCAGCGCGTCAACTGCGGGGCGGTACTCGATCTGGTGCCACCTGAGGCCAGCGCCCCCCTCACAACAGCACGCCAGCAAATGGCCGCCGGCTATTGCAGCGAAGCAGACCCGGCGAGAGCACAAAGCCATTTCTCGACAGCAATTTCCCTGGCCAATCGCGACGATGCCCTGGCCGCGCAGGCTCTCGGCGGACTGGGACAGGCACAGATCAGGCTGGGGGATGCCGCTGGCGCGCAAGCCTCGCTGGCCGAAGCCGTGCGGTTGATGCCGGCCAATGCGCAGCTTCATGCCGCCTATGCTTACCTGCTGAAAGCGAACGGCGCTGACCTTGAGGCCAAACACCAGTTCGAGTTGGCCTTGGAGCTGGACGACCAAAGAACCGAACTGATAGCAGAAGTGGCTCTACTGGCGCACCGCCTCAACCTGCGCGAGGAATCGATCCGTTGGGGGCGTTCGGCCATCGATCACCACCAGAGCATCAGCCAGCGCCAGGGCCTGGATGGCGACGAAGCGCGGCAACGGCTGTTCAACCTGCGCCGAGCAGTGCAAACCGAGGAAGACCGGTTCGGCTGGTATGCCGACACCACCGTGCGCCTGGACCACGGCCCCAGCGTGCCGGACCTCGTGTCACCGGTCGACTATGCGCAGTACGGCGGTTCCCTCAACCTTGGCGCCTCGTACCGCTACACCCCTCTTGGCGCCGACCTTCCGACGTGGGCATTTACGCGCGCCTCCCAAGGGCTAGATGACCGCAGCCTTGACTTCACGCCCAACAATCTGCTGATAGGTGCGGGCATACGCCAGCGCCTGTCTAAGGATTACATGATCGTGGCCTCGGCCGAGTACCTCTGGCGCAAGGCGGCTCACTTCCAAGACGACGCCATGCTGCGCCTGTCGGGGTCGAACACCTGGGGAGGCGACTGGAATCCCGTGGACGCCCAGTGGACTCGGATGAATCTCTACGGCGATCTGGCCTGGTTGATACGCCAGCGCAGCCATTTCGCGACCTTCACCGGCGAACTGGGGCGCGTGTACGTGCTACCAATCGCGGGCAAGATGGCCTTTATGCCTTACCTGGGCGCAGGTTATGCAGCCAACAATGCCGGCAACGACGGCGTCGATGTGACCCGTCTCGATGTTGGGCTTGGTGTGGCGCTTCTGGGCTGGCATTCGGAGGACAGCCATCGCGCTCCGGCAGTCCACCAGCGCCTTGCGCTGGAATTCCGCAAGGCGATCGGTGGCAACACGACGGATAGGCATACGGTGCAGTTGAGATGGACCATTCAGCATTGAACCGTCGTAGATGGATGCAGTGGTGCGGCGCGTTGTTGGCTGGCGGTGCGGCTGGCTCGCTCGCGGCCGCGCCGACTGAAGCATGCTGTGCGGCGCGCGGCCGAACCATCATCTGGCAACCGTGGGCTTCGCATGCTGCGCTTGATGAGCGCGGGTGGAAAAGGCTTGGAGAACTGGCTCGGCGCGAAGGTTACTCCCGGGTGCTGCTGCAGTGGAGTCGATACGGAAGCACAGACTTTTGGCCTCTGGAGGGGAGGCGCTGGCTGCAAGCCGGCATGGCTCACTGGCGGGAGCAGCAGTTGCGACTGATCGTAGGGCTAGACATGGGCGAGGACTACTACCGCGTGCTGCAGCAGTCCGATGACGCACTGCGCGCGCATATGGCCGGCTCACTGGGCAGGTCAGTCGACCTGATGCGCAGGCTCGCGTTACAGCCGCCACCGCTGGTGGTGGACGGTTGGTACGTTCCACAGGAAATCGATGATTTGAACTGGCGCCATCCAGCGCGCGAAAGATTGCTGCGCGCTTACCTGGCCAGCGTGTGTGACGCATTGACGCGAGAGGGGCGCGGCCAGGCCGGAGCGCCTGTTGTTTATGCCAGCGCTTTCTTCTCTGGTGCCAGCCCGCCTGGCGAATTTGCCGGCATGCTCAGTCGACTACATCGCGAGACCGGCGTGATCTGGATTGTGCAGGACGGGCTGGGTACCAGCCGCTTGAGCGAGGCACGCACCGCCGCCTATCTTCGGGCGATTGCGCAGGCACTGCCCACTGAGAGTTGGGAGGGCATCCTGGAGGTGTTCGACCAACACCAACCCAAGGGGCAAGCGCCAACATTCGACCCAAGCGCCGAAGCCACCATTTTTCGCCGCCAGGCCATCTGGCGTAACAGCATAGGTCGGGAGCCTGGAATGACTTTCTCGCTGAACCAACGCATGGCCAAATTGGACGGCGCGGAACACTAAACAAACCTTAGGGCGGCGACTGCTCTGCAGTTGCCCAGCCCCTCGTCCGCCGATGTCGGACTCATGCAGTCAGGTATGTTTTTGCAACACGTGAACTTAGCCACACGCGATAGGGAAGAAGCCGGACTGGCGTTCCGCGCGACCAAGGGCTTGGACATGGCCCAACATGTGGAAGCTTTGATGCCACCATTTGGCAAGGCGAAAAAGTTTGAGAACTTTAGTCCGTGACCCCCGCAGCCTCGAACAATGGCTTGCCCACGGGACCGGCCAGGAAGCTGACGAACGCCTGCGTGACTTCCTGCTGCTTGCTGGCCGCCAGTGGGGCAGCAGCATAGGTGGTGTAGTTCTGTATTTCTGCGGGCACCGGCCCCACAAAACGCAGGCCCTTGTCCTTGTAAAGCAGAATCTCGGTGATGGCGCCAAAGCCGATTTCGTTACCCTTACCGTGGATGACATGCTCCATGACTGCAGCGCCATCGGGATAGCGGGTAGTCTTGGACTCCACTTGTGCGTAGACCTCCATTTTTTTAAGAAGCCCCTCTAGGTACATGCCGGTGGATGCTCGGTTGAACACCAGCGCGTCTGCCGCAAGCACCGATTGTTTTAGTGCCGCTGCACTGGAAATATTTGGTGCGGGGCCTCCGTCGCGAACTGCAACCCCCATGCCGACGCGACCCACGATGGCTCGCGTTTCTGCCAGCTTACTGGCGCTGGCAAATTCACTGATCGTGGCGCGTGGTGCGATGACGGCGTCAAAGGTTTCATTTCCGTCAATGCGTTTCTTCAGCTCGGGTGCTGTATTGAATGTGACTTTGACTTGATGGCCGGTTTGCTTCTCGAAAACGTCAACGGCAGCTTTAAGACCTGGCTCGATTGCTCCAGCGCTGAGCACGCTTATTTCGGCGGCCTGAGCGAGTACGAAACTGGCCATCAGCACACCGGGAACGAAGTGACGACCAATGGAGGCGAAACGGTTCATGGAAACTCCGTGTGGGAAAGAGGCGGACGACGACCTTGAGTTGCCTACATCGTAAGCCCAAGGCTCACTTCTTTCTTCCTGGCGCTCCAGTTTGCTTGGGTCGTGACGGGCCAAATGAAAGAGACGAATTGACGGAAACCAGTCCAAGATCAGGGGCGGCTTGAGAGAAGCTAAATGTTGACTCGGAAGTGAATCCCAGGGTTTAGAAGCATTGCGGCTGAGGGCAATTCTTGGCCTAGCTTACAATACCGGCCCCAGCTCATCCGCCAGGTCGCCCTGCGAAACACAAATGGAATCAGATACTTACGACGCAGTCGCGACTCCGGAAACGGCCAAAATTCCCAAGGTGGGGTTTGTCAGTCTTGGTTGTCCCAAAGCGTTAACCGACTCAGAACTCATCCTCACGCAGCTCAGTGCGGAGGGTTACCAGACCTCGAAGACTTTCGAGGGCGCTGACTTGGTGATCGTCAACACCTGCGGCTTCATCGACGACGCCGTCAAAGAGAGCCTGGACACGATTGGCGAAGCGCTGGCGGCCAATGGGCGTGTGATCGTCACCGGTTGCCTGGGCGCTAAAGCCGGCCCCACCAGCGGTAACCTGGTGCGTGAAATGCACCCTAGCGTGTTGGCCGTCACCGGCCCGCACGCCACGCAGGAAGTGATGGACGCGGTGCACGCCAACTTGCCCAAGCCACACGACCCGTTTATCGATCTGGTGCCGAATGCGTTTGGCTCTGCTGGCGTCAAGCTCACACCCAAGCATTACGCGTATTTGAAGATCAGCGAAGGCTGCAACCACCGCTGCACTTTCTGCATCATCCCGTCTATGCGTGGCGATCTGGTGTCGCGGCCGATTGGTGATGTGCTCAACGATGCGCGTGCGCTGTTTGAGGGCGGCGTGAAAGAGCTGCTGGTCATCAGCCAGGACACCTCGGCTTACGGCGTGGATGTGAAGTACCGCACCGGCTTCTGGGACGGCAAACCCGTGAAGACGCGTATGCTGGAACTGGTGCAGGCCCTGGGCGAAATTGCCGCACCTTATGGCGCGTGGGTGCGTCTGCATTACGTCTACCCGTACCCTAGCGTGGACGAAATACTGCCGCTGATGGCAACTGGCAGTGTGCTGCCGTATCTCGATGTGCCGCTGCAGCATAGTCACCCCGATGTGCTGCGCCGCATGAAGCGTCCGGCCAGTGGTGAGAAGAACCTGGAGCGTATCCAGCGCTGGCGCGAAGTTTGTCCCGAGTTGGTGATCCGCAGCACCTTTATCGCCGGCTTTCCAGGCGAGACCGAAGCGGAGTTTGACCATCTTCTGGACTTTATGCGTGAAGCCCAGATCGACCGTGCCGGGTGTTTTGCCTACAGCCCCGTGGAAGGCGCTGCGGCAAACGATATTCCGGGCATGCTGCCGGCCGAGGTGCGCGAAGAGCGCCGTGCGCGTTTCATGGCCGTGGCTGAAGAGGTGTCGGCCGCCAAGCTGCAAAAACGCGTGGGTGCGACGATGCAGGTGCTGGTCGATTCCGCGCCGGCCTTGGGCCGCAAGGGTGGTACAGGCCGCAGCTATGCCGACGCGCCAGAAATCGACGGCGTGGTGCACCTGTTGCCGCCAGAGAAAATCAGCAAGACGATGAAGGTAGGTGAGTTCACCAAGGCCCGCATCGTGGGCACACAGGGTCACGATCTGGTGGCGCGGCCGATTTAATCCGGACAAAGCCTTCAAAGCAAAACAGCGCAGCACCCGCAAAGGTCTGCGCTGTTTTTTTATGCGTGTGTGTTGCACAACAGGTGTGACGCGTTAAAGTGTCACGAAAAAGAAAAAAGCCGCTGATTGCTCAGCGGCTTTTTATTCGAGATAAGGTGTGGTGCCCAGAACTGGACTCGAACCAGCACGCCTTGCGGCGCTGCGACCTGAACACAGTGCGTCTACCAATTTCGCCATCTGGGCCCACGAGAAGAAGTATAACATGTGAAAAATGGACTTTTGATCCAGGATGAAAAGTTTTCGCAATTTGTCTCGATTCGGTTTTATCCTTACGGTTGTCACCTGCACTGCGCTATGGGAGCGCGGGGGCTGAACAGAAAGAATTTTTATCAAAACGCCTATTCATACCAGCGCCATGCTGGACGAGTTCGAAGGAACCATCCAAGGCCACCGCGACGGACACGGGTTTGTGCTTCGCGACGACGGTGAATCGGATATCTATCTCCCCTCCAATGAAATGCGTGCCGTGCTGCACAAGGACCGCGTCAAGGTCCGTGTAGTGCGCAGCGACCGCAAGGGGCGGCCCGAAGGGCGCGTGGTGGAAATTGTCGAGCGTCCGTCGCATCCCATCATTGGCAGGCTGTTGCAAGAAAGCGGCATCTGGCTGGTCGCGCCGGAGGACAAGCGTTATGGTCAGGACATCCTGGTGCCCAAGGGGGCGACCGGCACGGCCAAGCCTGGCCAGGTAGTGGTGGTCGAGCTGACCGAACCACCGGCGCTTTTTGGCCAGCCCGTGGGCCGCGTCAAAGAAGTGCTGGGCGAGGTTGACGACCCCGGCATGGAAATCGAAATCGCCGTACGCAAGTACGACGTGCCGCATATCTTCTCGGATGCCTGTATAGCGCTGGCGCGTGGCCTGCCCGAGAAAGTGCGCCCGCAGGACAAGCGCAACCGTATCGACTTGACCGATGTGCCGCTGGTCACGATTGACGGTGAAGACGCGCGCGATTTCGATGACGCCGTGTATTGCGAGCCCGCCAAGGTAGGCCGCAGCAAAGGCTGGCGTTTGTTGGTGGCGATTGCCGATGTCAGCCATTACGTCGAAACCGGCTCGGCCATTGATGTGGATGCTTACGATCGCGCCACCAGTGTGTATTTCCCGCGCCGCGTGATCCCCATGCTGCCCGAGAAACTGTCCAACGGGCTGTGCTCGCTCAACCCTGAGGTTGAGCGCTTGTGTATGGTCTGCGACATGATGGTCACCGCCAAGGGCGAGGTCCATGCCTACCAGTTCTACCCGGCGGTGATGTTCAGCCACGCGCGCTTCACTTACACCGAGGTGGCCGCCATCCTGGGCAATACCCGTGGCCCGGAGGCCGTGCGTCGCAAAGACCGTGTGCAGGACCTGCTGAACCTGGCCGACGTGTACCGCGCCTTGTTGGCCGCGCGCAGCGTGCGCGGTGCGGTGGACTTTGAAACCACCGAGACACAAATCGTCTGCGATGAAAACGGCCGCATAGAGAAGATCGTGCCGCGCACGCGCAATGAAGCCCACCGCTTGATTGAAGAAGCCATGTTGGCGGCCAACGTCTGCAGCGCCGACTTTATCAACCAGGGCAAGCAGCCTGGCCTGTTCCGCGTGCACGAAGGGCCTACGCCCGAGAAAAAGGAAGTGCTGCGCAATTACCTGAAGGCCATGGGCGTGGGCCTGTCTATCACCGACGACCCCAAGCCCTCGGAATTCCAGGCGATTGCCGAAGCCACCAAAGACCGGCCCGACGCGCAGCAAATCCATTCGATGTTGTTGCGCTCGATGCAGCAGGCGATTTACACGCCCATGAACAGTGGCCACTTCGGTTTGGCTTACGAGGCCTACACCCACTTCACCAGCCCGATCCGGCGCTACCCGGACTTGCTGGTGCACCGCGTCATCAAGGCGATTCTGGGCGGCACCAAGTACCAATTGCCGACCTTGCCGACGCCAGGCGAGGCGCATGCCAAGCTGGCCAAGCGGCTGCAGAAGAACAATGCGGCCAAGCTCAACGGCAAGGTCGCAGAGCCGAACCAGAAGCCCAAGAAGGTCAGCCAGGACACGCTGGCCTGGCAAGCCGCTGGCCTGCACTGCAGCGCCAACGAGCGCCGTGCCGATGAGGCCAGCCGCGATGTCGAAGCCTGGCTCAAGTGCAAATACATGCGCGAGCATCTGGGCGAGGAATACAGCGGCCTGGTCACCTCGGTCACCACGTTCGGCATCTTTGTGACGCTGGACGCAATGTACGTCGAAGGCCTGGTGCACATCACCGAACTCGGTGGCGAGTACTTCCGCTTCGACGAAGCGCGCCAGGAGCTGCGCGGCGAGCGCACGGGCATTCGCTACGCCATAGGCTCGCGTGTGCAGGTGCAGGTGAGCCGTGTGGATCTGGATGGCCGCAAGATCGACTTCCGCTTGATCCGCGACGGCGAAGACTTGCCGGTGCGCAACAACAAAGAGCGCAGCGGCGGCAGTTTTGACGATACGGGCAAGGGCCGCCCCGGCGGTGCCCGCGCCGACTTCAAGGCGGCGCCACCCGCGCGCAAGCCCAAGTCCGAAACCCGTGCGGCCAAGCCTACGGGTGGTGGCAAGGGCGCCAAACCTGCTGGCGCGCCGAACCGCAAGGCGGCACAAAAGAAGCCGCGTACGCGCCGTTGATTCCATGTGCCGTGGAGAGCCGCAGCGATGCGGCTTTCTGCTGCGCTTGCTAAACACCTCTTAAACCCAAACACACCAGGAGAATATGGATGGAGACGACAAAGAAAATTGCTATCGTTACCGGCGCCGGTAGCGGCGTTGGCAAAGCGGCCGCGCTGGCCTTGCTGAAAGACGGTTACCACGTGGCTTTGGCGGGCCGCCGTGTCGAGCCGCTGCAGGCCGTGGCCGACGAATCAGGTGCTGGCGCACGCGCGTTGGCGGTGAGCACCGATGTGTCTGACCCGGCGTCCGTCAAAGCCCTGTTTGATACGGTGGTCAAAACCTTTGGCCGCGTCGACGTGTTGTTCAACAACGCGGGTGTGAACGCCCCCGGCATCCTGCTCGAAGACCTGACGCTGGAGCAGTGGAAGAACGTGGTGGACATCAACCTGACCGGCATGTTCCTGTGCATACAGGCGGCTTTCCGGGTGATGAAGGAACAGTCACCATGCGGCGGCCGCATCATCAACAATGGCTCGATTTCGGCCACGGCGCCGCGCCCCAATTCGATCGCCTACACCGCCACCAAACACGCGGTGGAGGGCTTGACCAAAACGGCTTCGCTCGACGGCCGCAAATACGACATCGCCGTGGGCCAGATCGACATTGGCAATGCCGCCACCGACATGGCCATGCGCATGGCCAAGGGTGTGCCGCAGGCGAATGGCGAGATCGCGATTGAACCGCTGATGGACGTGAACATCGTCGGCCAGTCGGTGCTCTACATGGCCAACCTGCCGCTGGAAGCGAATGTGTTGTTCCACACGGTGATGGCCACCAAGATGCCGTTTGTCGGGCGCGGCTAAGCCGCTGAACCCTGGCGTCTGCTGGGGCAGAATCAAGGGCTCTTCACGAGCCCTTTTTGCTTCATGTCGTCCACGATGCCGCTTTCTGATCAAACTGCCAACCGCGCTGCAACCGCTCCTTTGGAATGGGAGGCGATGGACGCCATGCCCCTGCCGCCAGACGTGCCGCAACGCCCCTACGGTGCCGCACCGCAACAGTTTGGCGAGCTGCGTTTGCCCGAGGGGCAGGGCCCGTTTCCGGTGGTGCTGTTGATCCATGGTGGCTGCTGGCGCGCCAAATACGACCTGGTCTACATCAGCCGCTTGGCCGCCTGGCTGGCCAGCCACGGCTGGGCCAGCTGGAGCATTGAGTACCGCCGTGTGGGCGACGCCGGTGGCGGCTGGCCGGGCACCTTGCTCGACGTGGCGCACGCCGCCGATGCGCTGCGTACACTGGCGCAAACCGAAGCTCTGGATTTGACCCGCGTCGTGGCGGCGGGCCACTCGGCCGGTGGGCATCTGGCGCTGTGGCTGGCGGCGCGTGCGGGCTTGCCGAGCAGCAGCCCGCTGTACATGGCCAACCCCTTGCCGCTGGCGGGTGTGCTGGGTCTGGCCGCCATCAGCGATCTGGAAAGCTACCGCGCGGAAGGCCCGGCCGAGAGCTGCAACGGCATGGTCGACATGTTGATGGGCGGCAGCCTGGACGCCGTGCCCCAGCGTTTTGCCGAAGCCTCGCCCCTGGCGCGGCTGCCGTTGCGTGTGCCTATGGCGTTTGTGCAGGGCGAAGAAGACGACACTGTTTCCGCCGACTCGGTGCGCCGCTTTGTGGCGGCCGCCACGGCGGCGGGCGACACCACGCGGCTGTGGAGCCTGCCCGGCGCCGGCCACTACGACGTGGCGGTCGCGCACAGCAGCAGCGAACCTGCGTTGCTGCAGGCGCTGGCCTGGTTGAAGGATTTATAAAAGAATGGGCCGCTTACGCTTTTTGCATCAGCGTAAGCTGCTATCAAATTTTTATTCTTAGAGCTGCACCTTGGCGGCCTTGGCCACCTGGGTCCACTTGTCGATTTCACCTTCGATGAACTTGCGGAATTCGGCCGGTGGGCTGCCCACGGGCTCCGTGCCTTGGGCTATGAGTTTTTCGCGCACCTCGGGCAGCTTCATCACGGCCGCCAGTGTGCTGCTGAACTTATGCAGGATCTCGGGCGGCGTGCCCTTGGGGGCGAAGTAGCCAAACCAGGCCACGGCTTCAAAGCCGGGATAGGTCTCGGCAATGGTTGGCACCTCGGGGATCTCGGCGTTGCGCTGCAGCGTGGTCACGCCGAGCGCGCGCAGTTGGCCGGATTTGATGTGCGGAATCGCCGGCGGCAGGTTGCCGCAGAACATCGACACCTGGCCGCCGATGACATCGGCCACGGCCGGTGCCGCACCTTTGTAGGGTACGTGCAGCAGGTCGATGCCGGCCACCAGCTTGAGGTATTCGCCGGTGAGATGTGCCGAGGAGCCATTGCCGCCCGAGGCAAACGAGTATTTTCCGGGCGAGGCCTTGGCCAAGGCGACGAACTCGGCCAGGGTTTTGGCCGGAATTTGCGGGTTGAGCACACACACGTTGGGCGCTTTATTGATCAAAAGCACGGGTTCAAAGTCGCGCAGCGGGTGGTACGAGAGCTTGGCATACACCGCCGCGTTGATGGCATGTGATCCGGCGTTGCCGATTAGGAAGTTGTAGCCATCGGCGGGGGCATTTTTCGCGGCTTCGGTGCCTATGATGCCGCCGGCACCGGGTTTGTTGTCGATGACAAAAGCCTGGCCCAGGCGTTCCTGCAGCATGGCGCCGATCAAGCGGCCGGCGAGGTCGGCACCGTCACCGGGCGTGCCCGCAACAATGACCTTGACCGGGCGGCTCGGCCAGTTGGCGGCCGCATGTTCTGAACCTTGCGCTTGCGCGCCGACCGCGACTGCCGAGAAAATCGCCGCCACAAGGGTCAAACCTGCGGTCTGATGGGCCGCCGAAAAATGCCTGGATAAAAATGTCATACGCCACAATCTTGATCAAATAAATCTATTATCTGAACTGTCTAGCCTTTGGTTTTGCTGGTCCATAGCAGATTCCCGTATATCTTTGATCTAAAAACGCATAAGTGAAACACCTCAAACTGCAAGCCACGGCGGATGCGCCAGACGCGATGGACATCACCGACCACCTGCGCGACGGCATCTTGAGCGGACTGTTTGCGCCGCACAGCCCGCTGCGCATCGATGCGCTGGCGACGCAATTCCAGGTGTCGCACATGCCTATACGCGAGGCGTTGCGGCGGCTCGAGTCCGAGGGGCTGCTGGACAGCGTGCCGAACCGGGGCTCACGTGTGGTGGCGGTCACGCCGGCGTTTGTGGCCGACATCTTTGATCTGCGCAGTCTGGTGGAGGCTTTTATGACGCGGCGCGCAGCCGAGCGCATCACCGCGCAGCAATTGGCCGAACTCCAGGTGGTGCAAACACGCTACGAGGCCGCCGCGCAAAGCCAGGACGTGGCCGCCGCGCTGGCGGCCAACCGTGCGTTTCACAGCGCCATCAACAACATTGCCGGCAACCGTGATGGCAGTCTGATTCTGGACCGGCACTGGCGGCTGATCTCGGCGCTGTGGCGGGTCTACGGCTACCAGACGGATCGTTTTGAGGCGGTGATCAGCGACCACCGGCAGTTGCTCGCGGCCCTGGCTGAACACGACGGGGAGGCCGCCGCAGCCTTGTCGGCCGCACATTCGATGCGCGCCAAACAAACCCTGCTCCAGCGTATGCGGCAGAAGCTGGACGCGGGTGATCAAAAGGCGTCCGCCTAGCGCCTGGCCTTAAATCAGGACGGCGGGCTCAGCGCGCGCGCCAGCGCTCCGGCCGTCAAGGCCTGCCCTGGTGGCCATTGGTCTGCGGCCAAACCATGTAAAAACACGGCGTCGCAAGCGGCTTCTGTTGGGCTGCGGCCTGCGGCCAGCAAGGCCCCGGCCAGGCCTGCCAGCACGTCGCCGGTGCCAGCCGTGGCCAGCCGCGCATTGCCCGTGGGGTTGATGAAGGGCTGTGCCTGGGGCGTGGCGATCACCGAGCCCGAGCCCTTGAGCACCACCACACACTCAAACCGTTCTGCCAATTGTTGGGCCGCGCCCAAACGATCGGCTTGAACAGCGGCGGTAGTGACGCCGAGCAGGCGTGCGGCTTCCAGCGGATGTGGTGTGAGTATGGTGGCCTGCGATGCCGCACGGCGCGCTTGCAACTGGGCTTGCAAGCCGGGATCGGCGGCAACGCAGTTCAAGGCATCGGCATCCAGCACCAGGCGCGGGGCATTCTGCAGCAGGCGCGGCAGCACTTCGGCCACGGCCGCGCCGCCACCGCAGCCACACACCACGGTGAGTGTCGCAAGGGCGAGGTCGGAGACGTCGCGCAGCATCAGCTCGGGTTGGCTGGTATTGAGGGCACTGGTCTCCGGGCTGGGCGTGAGAAGCGCTGCAAACACCCGTCCTGCACCGCCATGCAGCGCGGCTGAGGCCGCCAGCAGCGCGGCGCCGGTCATGCCCGGAGCGCCACCAACGATGGCCACGTCGCCGTAGCTGCCCTTGTGGCTGGCGTGGCTGCGCACGCGCGGCGCGGGGGCCGGATTGAGCAGGGCGCTAGCGGGGGCGGTGCTGGTGTCCACCTCCAGTGTGTCCAGCCAAATCTGCCCCGCCGCATCGCGGCCCAGGCCGGTGAACAGCCCGGGTTTCAGCGTCAGCAGGCAAAGCGTGTGTTGTGCTTGAATATATTGGTTGCCGCTTGTGGATGCTGCGGCAGAAGCTTCGAAATGAATAGCGCCCGTGTCGCCGTTCAGGCCGCTGGGCAAGTCGACGGCCAGCACACTTGCGGGGCCCGCGTTGATCTGCGTTATCCACTGCGCCATGCGGCCGGATGGCGCGCGCTTGCTGCCCAGGCCAAGCAGGGCGTCTATGACCAGGTCGTGGGCGTCGAGATCTGTGGGTGGGGTATCGGCCAGCAGCACACCCGCAGCGCGCGCACGCGCCAGGGACGCCAGCGCATCTGCGGGCGCATGGGTTTCGTCGCCCAACCAGGTCGCCACCACGTGTTTGCCCCAACGGTGCAGATGCAGGGCAGCCTCCAATCCATCGCCGCCATTGTTGCCCGGGCCGCAGGCGATCCAGATGGTGTGCGCGTGGGGCGCCACGGCGAGGGCCAGGCGGGCCACCGCCAGCCCGGCACGTTGCATCAGCGTGTGCGGCGGCGTGGCGGCCAGTGCGGCCTGTTCTATGCTGCGGCTGGCGCGGTTGTTGAACAGCGCGCGGGTGCTGCCGTCAGCGGGGTGGGCGGTGATGCGGTGCATGCCGCGCATTTTGCGCCGTTGCCAGTTGGCGTTGTCGGCTTAGCGGCGCAAACGGTCCACACCCAGGCCTTCGAGGTCCACACCTGGCGTGCGTTGTGAGAGCAGATCGGCCACGGCGCGCGCGCTGCCGCAGCTCAAGGCCCAGCCGCTGGAGCCGTGCCCGAGGTTGAGCCATACGCCGGGCACACCGCTGGCGCCTATCAGTGGTGGGCCGTCGGCCATCATGGGACGCGCGCCTTTCCACACCTGTACGCCAGCGCCAATGTTGGCCGCGCCCGGGAACCAATCGTGCAGCACCTTGTACAGTGTTTGGATCGTGGCCTTGCGGTGTTGCTGCGGGCTGCCGCCGATTTCGGCACTGCCCGCGACGCGCACACGCTGGCCCAGGCGCGTGATGGCGACCTTGTAGCGTTCGTCCATCACCGCGCCGCGCGGCGCGTTCAAATGCTCGCGGATGTTGACCGACACCGAGTAGCCATACACCGGGGTCATGGGCAGGCGAATACCCAGCGGGCTCAGCAACTGGGCCGAGCCCACACCGGCGCACAGCACTACCGCATCGAAGCTGCGCGGTGTGGGCTCGTTGGCGATGTAGACGCTGGCCGCTTGGGCGGAAGAAATCCGGTCCACCGTGCAATTGAATTCGAATTTCACGCCCCGGCGCTGGGCCTCTGCCTTGAGCAGCATGGAGAATTGGCGGCAGTTGCTGGCCTCGGCGTCTTCGAGGTGGATGGCGCCGGCGAGCGGGCTGTCGGTGCTGAGGGCGGGCTCGATCTGGCGTGCCGCAGCGGCGTCTATCTCCTTGAATTTTTGCCCGGCTTCGCGCAGCACCGCCAGGCCGGGCTGTGCCAGGGCGCGGTCGGCCTCGGTGCGCAGCAGCACCATGTAGCCGGGGCTGCGTTCGTATTCAAGGTTCAAGCCTTGGGTGATGGTATCCAGGCGTTCGCGGCTGTACAGGCCCAGGCGGATCATGCGGGCGCGATTGGCCGCATAGATGTCGGGTTTGCAGGCGCGCAACCAGCGCCACATCCAGCCCAGGTCTTGTGTGCTCAAGGGCAAGGCGAGTTTGACCGGGGCATGCTGGCTGAACAGGTAACGCAGCACTTTGCGCGGCATGCCGGGGGCGGCCCAAGGGGTGATGTAGCCGGGGGCGATGACGCCGGCGTTGGCAAAGCTGGTGCCTTCGCCGGCGGCGCTATGGCGTTCAAGCACCGTGACGTCGTGGCCGTCTAGGGCCAATTCGAATGCGGTGGTGACACCGATGACACCGGCGCCGATAACGGCAATCTTCATGCAATCCTGATCTGAGATGTAAATCTTGGGTTGAGCACCATGTCTGTGCCCAACCAGCTATCAAAATTGTAGAAGCGTTTCGATCTCCAATCCGAGGTTCAGGATGACGTCGTCGTGTAATGCCGCTTGCCACAACATCAGTCCGGTGGGCAATTCATCGGGCGCGTGAGACGGCAGCGACAAGGCACAGCCGTCCAGCATGTTGACCACGCTGGGGTTGCGCAGCAGCAACGCATTGGTGCGGAAGAAGGCGTCGTCGTGGGCCGGGTCCGGACCCAGGTTGGCCAGAGGCGGTGCGACGATGGGCAGGGTGGGCGACAGCACGGCTTCATAACCGCGCAAGGCCGCAGCCATGCTGTCTATCCAGCGCGCGCGGGCGGCCACCAGTTCCATGTATTCAAACGCCGCCATGTGGGCGCCACGTTCAATGCGTGCCAGCACCCGCGGGTCGTAGTTTGCCCGTGCCGATGGGCCACGGTTGAGCAGCGGGCGGTGCCAGAAATAGCTTTCAGCCGCCGAAAAGCCGCCTGTGGCCTGCAATTCGCGCAGAGTGCCCAGTTCGGGCAGGCGTAAGTTGACGATTTGTGCTCCGGCCTGGCTCAGGCGTTGCAGCGCGCGGTCAAACGCGCGGTGGTTGGTTTGGTCCAGACCCTCCAGCATGGTGTGTTCCGCCACGGCCAGGCGAACACCTTTGAGGCGGCGCGGCTGGCGTGGCACTGTGCGTTGGCTCAGGATTTCGTGGGCCAGCACGGCATCGCGCACCGTGCGCGTCATGGCGCAAACGGTGTCCAGCGTGGTTGACAATGGAATCGCGCCATCGGTGGGCACCAGGCGCGCGGTACTTTTGAAGCCAACGATGCCATTGAGCGCGGCGGGGATGCGGATGGAGCCGCCGGTGTCGGAGCCCAGGCCTATGAAGGCGGCGCCCGTGGCCACCGACACCGCCGCACCCGAGGACGAGCCACCGGGAATACGCGCCACGGCGGGCCTGGGGCTGGCCAGGCCCGGAATCGGACCAGGCGCCATGTCGTAGCGCCCGTCCCAGGCCGCAGGTGTGCCGAAATGGGGGTTGATGCCCACGCCGGAGAACGCAAACTCCACCATATTGGTGCGTCCTATCAGCGAGCCGCCGGCGGCCTTGAGACGGGCGACAGCCGGGCAGTCGACGCTGGCGGGTGGCGCGTCGCGCAGAATCCGTGAGCCAGCGGGCGTGGTCTGGCCCTCGATGTCGAACAAATCCTTGACCGAGAAGGCGAGCCCGCCGAGTGGGCTTTCGCCGAGGCCGGCTTGTCCCAATTGGGCCTGGGCCTGCTCGAACATCGGCTTCAAGAAGACGTTTTCGCAGGCCGCGGATTGGGCTTGCGTCACGCAATGTGCGAGTTCTGCTGTCGGGGTGCTGGTGTTTTGGCGCAGGCGCTCACGGGTCGCGGTCAGGTCTGGGATCATGGTCGGCGGCTGGGGTGTGCTACACTCCCTGGGTTTAGCTGATCAGTCAAAAGCATTGGTCAAGAGCATTTGTGAGAATGTTCTTGAAATGTTTTTCGACATCGCAAAAACACAATCGCAAAGCAGTCCACACAAGGTGTTGCATTTTTTGCGCCAACGTTTCGCCGCTTGAGTCTATTGAGTGTGCTGGTTTCGTCTGGTTACAAAGATATCGCAATAACGGACTGTATTTAAGACCCAACCTTTGGAGTTTTCCCTATGTCAGTCACGATGCGCGAAATGCTGGAAGCCGGCGTTCACTTTGGTCACCAAACCCGCTTCTGGAACCCCAAGATGGCTCCGTACATCTTCGGTCACCGCAACAAAATTCACATCATCAACCTGGAAAAGTCGCTGCCGATGTTCCAGGAAGCTGCCAAGTTCGTGAAGCAACTCACGGCTAACCGTGGCACCGTTTTGATGGTTGGCACCAAGCGCCAAGCGCGCGAAATCCTGGCTGGCGAAGCCGCACGCGCTGGTGTGCCTTTTGTTGACCAACGCTGGTTGGGCGGCATGCTGACCAACTTCAAGACGGTCAAGACCTCGATCAAGCGCTTGAAGGACATGAAGATCCAGCAAGAAGCTGGTCTGGATGGCATGAGCAAGAAAGAGCAACTGATGTTTGCTCGCGAAATGGCCAAGCTGGAAAAAGACATCGGCGGCATCCAGGACATGGCCGCTCTGCCAGACGCGATCTTCGTGATCGACGTTGGTTTCCACAAGATTGCCGTCGCAGAAGCGCGCAAGCTGGGCATTCCTCTGATCGGTGTGGTGGACTCCAACCACTCGCCAGAAGGTATCGACTACATCATTCCAGGTAACGACGACTCCTCCAAGGCCGTGACGCTGTACGCACGCGGCATTGCAGACGCGATCATCGAAGGCCGTGCCAACGCCGTCAACGACGTGGTCAAGGCTGTTGCTGAAAGCAGCGACGAGTTCGTGGAAGTGAACGAGGCAGCGGCCTAAGTCCAGGTCCGCCGCGTGCAAACGCGATAAAAGCGGGGCTGCATGGCCCCCTTTTTTTTAGTTTCTTTCAAAATATTTGAGTACGGAGAATACAAATGGCTGCTATTACCGCAAGCATGGTCGCAGAACTGCGCGGCCGCACCGACGCCCCGATGATGGAATGCAAGAAAGCCCTGACAGAAGCCGAAGGCGATCTGGGCAAGGCTGAAGAGCTGCTGCGCGTCAAGCTGGGCAACAAGGCTGGCAAGGCCGCTTCGCGTGTGACCGCTGAAGGCGTGGTCACCAGCTTCATCGACGGCACCACTGGCGCGCTGCTCGAAGTGAACTGCGAAACCGACTTCGTGACCAAGAACGACAGCTTCCTGGCACTGGCGCAAGCCGCCGCCGAATTGATCGCCAAGCAAAACCCGGCAGACGTGGCTGCTCTGGGTGCATTGGCCTATAGCCAAGACGGCTTTGGCCCGACGCTGGAAGATGTGCGCAAGGGTCTGATCGGCAAGATCGGCGAAAACATGACCTTCCGCCGCTTTACCCGTTTCAGCGGCAACAAGCTGGCCGCTTACCTGCACGGCACGCGTATCGGCGTGATGGTCGAGTTCGAAGGCGACGAAACCGCTGCCAAAGACACGGCCATGCACATTGCTGCGATGAAGCCCGTGGCCTTGACCAGCGCTGACGTGCCGGCCGAACTGATCGAAAAAGAACGCGCTGTTGCCGCAGGCAAGGCCGAAGAAGATCGCAAGGCTGCCGAAGCCGAAGGCAAGAAGCCACAACCTGCCGACATCGTTGCCAAGCGCATCGAAGGCGGCGTGGCCAAGTACCTGAAGGAAGTGTCGCTGCACAACCAGGCTTTCGTGAAAAACGACAAGCAAACCGTTGAGCAAATGCTCAAGGCCACCGGCACCAGCGTCAAGAGCTTCACGCTCTACGTGGTGGGCGAAGGCATTGAGAAGAAGGTTGACGACTTTGCGGCCGAAGTGGCTGCCCAAGTTGCTGCCGCCAAAGCCGCTGCCTAAGAACGTCCAGACGTTCTAAACAACGCGATCCGTCACCGACGGATCGCGTTTTGCCGATAACATCTCTATTTCCAGCCCACCGTCAATCAAGGAGTCCCCATGACCAATCCGCAGCCAGCGCATAAGCGAATTTTGCTCAAGCTGTCTGGAGAGGCGCTGATGGGCGATGACCAGTTCGGCATTAACCGCGCCACCATCGTGCGCATGGTCGAAGAGGTGGCTGAGGTGACCCGTCTGGGTGTAGAGGTGGCTGTGGTCATCGGCGGCGGCAACATCTTCCGCGGTGTCGCGGGTGGTGCCACCGGTATGGACCGCGCCACGGCTGACTACATGGGCATGCTGGCCACCGTGATGAATGCATTGGCCCTGGCCGACACCATGAACCACGCTGGTCTGGTGGCGCGTGTGATGTCCGCCATCAACATCGACCAAGTGGTCGAACCCTATGTTCGCCCCAAGGCCTTGCAGTACCTCGAAGAGGGCAAGGTCGTGGTGTTCGCGGCCGGCACCGGCAACCCATTTTTCACCACCGATACCGCTGCTGCTCTGCGTGGCGCAGAGATCGGTGCTGAGCTGGTGCTCAAGGCCACCAAGGTGGATGGCGTTTATTCCGCCGATCCCAACAAAGACCCATTGGCCACGCGCTACTCCAAGATCTCATTCGACGAGGCGATCTCGAAGAATCTGGGCATCATGGACGCCGCAGCCTTTGCGCTGTGCCGCGACCAGAAGCTGCCGATTCGGGTGTTCTCCATCAACAAACACGGTGCGCTGAAGCGCGTGGTGATGGGTGAAGACGAAGGCACCCTGGTTTACGCTTGAGTTTGTGCACCCGTCGCGCCAGATGGCGGGCCGGTGTGCCGACCATTTGAGGAAAAAAACATGACGATTGCCGAGATTCGCAGCACGATGGAAACGAAGATGGACCAATCCATCGGCGCTTTCAAGAACAACCTGACCAAGATCCGTACCGGCCGTGCCAACCCAGCCTTGCTGGACTCCGTGCAGGTCGACTACTACGGCTCCATGGTGCCGATCACCCAGGTCGCCAACGTTTCGTTGCTCGACGCGCGCACCATCAGCGTGCAGCCTTGGGAAAAAGGCATGGGTGCCAAGATTGAAAAAGCCATTCGCGACAGTGACCTGGGCTTGAATCCGTCGTCCATGGGCGAGTTGATCCGTGTGCCCTTGCCGGCCATGACGGAAGAACGCCGCAAGGAACTGACCAAGGTGGTGCGCGGCGAGGGTGAAAACGCCAAGGTGGCCGTGCGCAATCTGCGCCGTGACGCCAATGAGGCCGTCAAGAAACTGGTGAAAGACAAACTCGCCTCGGAAGACGACCAAAAGCGCGCCGAAGCAGACGTTCAAAAGATCACCGACAAACACATTGTGCTGATTGACCAGCTCATCGCTGGCAAAGAGCAAGAGCTGATGGCTGTTTAACGGTCTCGGTTGTTGACGTCGTTCATGACTGTTTCCTCAAGCGCTCCCAAGCATATTGCCATCGTGATGGATGGCAATGGCCGCTGGGCCACGCGGCGCTTCCTGCCGCGTGTGGCCGGCCACAGACAGGGGGTCGAATCACTGCGCCGTTGCGTTCAGGCTTGCCTGGACCGAAACGTGGGTGTGCTCACCGTTTTTGCGTTCTCTTCGGAAAACTGGGACCGTCCAGCAGAAGAGGTCTCCGGCCTGATGTCGCTCATGGTGAGTGTGTTGGCCAAAGAGGTGCCCAAGCTGCATGCCAACGGCGTGCAATTGCATTTTGTCGGAGAGCTCTCGGCGCTGTCTGAAAAGGTGCGTGGCGGTTTGCTGCAGGCCGAAGCGGCCACGGCGGGCAACAGCCGCCTGGTGCTCAACATCTGCTTCAATTATGGCGGCCGCTGGGATATTGCCCAGGCTGCGCGCAAGCTGGTTGCCGCGGGTGAAGCCGTCACCGAGCGCAGCCTCGATGGCGCGATGGCATTGGCCCACTGCGCCGACCCGGACCTGTTGATTCGCACCGGTGGCGAATTCCGCATCAGCAACTTTTTGCTGTGGCAATGTGCTTATACGGAGATGTATTTCTCTGACAAGCTTTGGCCTGAGTTTGACGAAGCCGCGCTGGATGCGGCGATTGCCGACTACGCGCAGCGCGAACGTCGATTCGGTAAAACCTCGGGCCAGGTCGCTGGTGCCGCGAACACGCGCGCAGCCTCGTCCGGTTGAACGGACTTTCATGCTCAAACAACGCATCATTACCGCCATCGTTCTGTTGGCTGTGCTCCTGCCCGCGCTGGCCTATCCGTCGCCCGAACCCTTTTGTTTGCTGATCCTGCTGCTGATCGCCGCGGGCGCCTGGGAGTGGGGCCGGCTGAACAAATTGAATGCTGGTGCTTCCTGGACCCTGGCCTTGGTCGCGCTGCTGATTTGCGCCGGACTGTGGCAAGCCGGCTGGCTTGAAAAGCCCAGCGTCTCGCTGTGGCTGCCGGTGGGTGCGCTGTGGGTGTTGGTCGGGGCTAGCCTGATCAAACGTGGGGTCGAGGGCTGGGCGAAGATTGCCGGTCCTTTGCGTGTGGCCGGTGGTTTGCTGGCGCTGTGCCTCACCTGGCTGGCAGTGGGCCAGGCACGGGTGATTGGCATTAATTTTTTGTTGTCGGTTTTGGTGCTGGTGTGGGTGGCCGATATTGCGGCTTATTTTGCCGGCCGCGCCTTTGGCCTGCGCTTCACCAAAGTGAAGTTGGCCCCTGCCATCAGCCCCGGCAAGAGCTGGGAAGGTGTGTGGGGCGGCATGACGGGCGTGTTGCTGCTGGCGCTGGGCTGGATCTGGGGCGATCAGGCATGGCAGGCCGTGAGCCCCAGCCTGTATTCACGTCTGGCCTCGGTGAACGTGATTCTGCTGATCCTGGCCGTGGTCTTCCTGGCCGCCATGAGTGTGGTGGGTGATCTGGTTGAGTCGCTGATCAAACGCAGTGCCGGCGTCAAGGACAGCAGCAACTTGTTGCCCGGCCACGGTGGTGTGCTGGACCGTGTGGATGCGCTGCTGCCAACCGTTCCCCTGGCGATGATGTTGTACGCCCTTGTGGCATGAAGTTCTGGACATGAAGCAACGCCTGACCATCCTGGGCTCTACCGGCTCGGTAGGTGCCAATACGCTGGACGTGGTGTCGCGCCACCTGGACCAATACGAAGTTTTTGCGCTGAGCGCCGCCACGCAGGTTGATCTGCTGTTGCAGCAGTGCGCCACCTACAAGCCGCGGTTTGCCGTGATGGCCAGCGAGCCGCATGCGCATCAGTTGGCTGAAAAGCTCAAGCAAAACAGCCTTGAAACGACCGTTTTGATTGCGCAAGATGCTCTTGAAAGAATAGCGTCGCACGAACAGGTGGACGTGGTCATGGCCTCCATCGTCGGTGCCGCGGGCCTAGCGCCGTGCCTGGCGGCCGCCCGCGCCGGCAAACGTTTGCTGCTGGCCAACAAAGAAGCGCTGGTGGTCGGTGGCGACGTGTTCATGGATGCCGTGCGCACCGGTGGCGCGCGCTTGCTGCCGATCGACAGCGAACATTCCGCCATCTTCCAATCACTGCCCGAAGATCCAGCCACCTGGGCCGCCCGGGTGGAGAAAATCATTCTCACGGCGTCTGGTGGCCCGTTCCGTACCTGGGCGCCCACCGATTTGCGCACCGTCACACCCGAGCAAGCCTGTGCCCATCCCAATTGGGTGATGGGCCGCAAGATTTCGGTCGACTCCGCCACCATGATGAACAAGGCGCTTGAAGTCATAGAGGCGCGTTATCTGTTTGGCCTGCCGCCCGAAGCTTTGGAGGTAGTGATCCACCCGCAAAGCGTGATCCACTCGATGGTGCAATACCGCGACACCTCGGTTGTGGCCCAGCTTGGCACGCCTGACATGCGGGTGCCGATTGCCTATGGCCTGGGTTGGCCGGAGCGCATCACCTCGGGTGCGGCGCCGCTGGACTTTCGCAGCCTGGCGGCGATGACCTTTGAATCCTTCGACGTGGCCGAGCATCGCGCACGTTTCCCAGGCCTGCAGCTGGCCTGGGACAGCTTGCGCGCCGCGCCGGGCACCTGTGCGGTGTTGAATGCGGCCAATGAGATCGGTGTGGCGGCGTTTCTCGAGCGTCGCATTCGCTTCGATCAAATCCACCATGTCAATCTTGCAACTTTAGAGACCGTCTTGCCCTCCAAGCCCGCAAGCTTGGATGACTTGCTGGCCTTGGATGCGCAATCTCGCGCAGCGGCGCAGCAGTTGGTCGCAAGACTCACCCGGTAGTCGTGGTGTTGAAAGGGGGCCCAGCATGTTGACCGTATTGGCGTTTTTAGCGGCCCTGGCCTTGTTGATTGCCGTGCACGAATACGGGCACTACCGCGCGGCGGTGGCCTGTGGCGTGAAGGTGCTGCGGTTTTCAGTGGGCTTTGGCAAGGTGGTGTGGTCGTGGACACCCAAGGGCTCGCCCACGGAGTTTGCTGTCAGCCTGTTTCCGCTGGGGGGCTACGTCAAGATGCTCGACGAGCGTGAAGCGCCCGTGCCCGCCGACGAACGCCACCTGGCATTCAATACCCAGCCTTTGCGTTCGCGCGCCTTTATCGTGGCCGCCGGCCCCCTGGCCAACCTGTTGTTGGCCACGCTGCTGTATGCCGCGGTGAACTGGAGCGGTGTGGAGGAAGCGCGCGCGGTGTTGGCCAGCCCGGTTGCGGGTTCGCTGGCCGAGAAGGCCGGTCTTGTGGGCGGCGAGGTGGTGCTGCGTGCCGCCAATGGTGACGATTCGCTCGACGACGTGCGCTCCTTTGACGACTTGCGCTGGCGCCTGACCCGTGGCGCACTCGATGGCGAAAACGTGCGCCTGGAAGTGACACGTCCCGGAGCCTCGGGATCGGCCGCGCCGGCGCGTGAGGTGGTGTTGCCGCTGAGTGGCCTGCAAAGCCCGGAGCCCGATGCCGCGTTGTTCCGCCGCATCGGCATTCTTTCGCCCTGGACCAAGCCACTGGTGGGCAATCTGGTGGCCGATGGCGCTGCCGCGCGTGACGGCCTGCAGCCCGGCGACGAAGTGCTGCAGGTCGGGGCAACGCGTATCGTTGATGGCCAGCAACTGCGCGAAACCGTGCGCGCCTCGGTGTCCGGTGAACAAGCCTTGACGCAAACCTGGAGCGTGCTGCGCGCAGGCGTGCAGAAGCAACTGCAGGTGACGCCAGACGTGCAAAAGCAGGATGGCCAGGCCTATGGCCGCATCGGCGCCTTTGTCGGGGCACCGCCTGAAATGGTCACCGTGGACTACGGCCTGTTCGAAGGCCTGTGGAATGGTGCTGTGCGCACCTGGGATATTTCGCTGCTCACCTTGCGCATGATGGGCAAGATGCTGATCGGCGAAGCCTCACTGAAAAATCTGAGCGGCCCTCTGACAATTGCCGACTACGCCGGCAAATCGGCGCAAATGGGCCTGTCACAATATCTGACTTTTCTGGCTCTCATCAGCGTCAGTCTCGGTGTGCTCAATCTGCTGCCGTTGCCTGTCCTCGATGGGGGGCACCTGATGTATTATCTTTGGGAGGCGGTGACAGGCAAGGGCGTGTCCGACGCATGGATGGAGCGGCTGCAGCGCGGTGGCGTTGCGGTTCTCCTGGTGATGATGTCCATCGCGTTTTTTAACGACGTCACCCGTATTTTTGGTTAACAGTACGCCATGTACTGCTACGCGAGTTTGGCAAACCACTATTCATGAACAATCATTCAAAAAGTTATCGCCTGCGGGCGTTGAGCGCGACCCTAGCCCTGGTGTTCGCCTCCGACGTGGCCTGGGCAGTGGACCCTTTTGCCGTGCGCGACATCCGCATTGAAGGCCTGCAACGGGTAGAGCCCGGTACGGTTTTCGCCTCTCTGCCCTTTCGTGTGGGCGATACCTACAACGACGAACAAGGCTCCGCTGCCATCCGTGCGTTGTTTGCATTGGGCCTGTTCAAGGATGTGCGCTTGGAGACCAATGGCGATGTGCTGGTGGTGATTGTCGAAGAGCGCCCCACGGTCGCCGATGTTGAATTTGCCGGCTCCAAGGAGTTTGACAAAGATGTGCTGAAAAAAGCCATGCGCGACGTGGGCCTCACCGAAGGCCGCCCGTTCGACAAGGCGCTGGCCGACCGCGCTGAGCAGGAGCTCAAGCGCCAATACATCAACAAGAGCCTGTACGGCGCGCAGGTGGTGACCACGGTCACGCCAATCGAGCGCAACCGTGTCAACGTGACCTTCTCCATCACCGAAGGTGAGCCAGCCAAGATCAGCGAGATCCGTATCGTCGGCAACAAGGCTTTCAGCACCTCGACCTTGCTCGGCTTGTTCGAGCTCGACACCGGCGGCTGGCTGAGCTGGTACACCAAGTCCGATCGTTACTCGCGTGCCAAGCTCAACGCCGACATCGAAACCCTGCGTTCGTATTATTTGTCGCGCGGTTACCTGGAGTTCAAGGTTGACTCCACCCAGGTTGCCATCTCGCCGGACAAGGAAGACATCGCCGTCACCTTGAACATCACCGAGGGTGAACGTTTTGTGGTGTCGGGCATCAAGGTTGAAGGCAACTACCTCGGCAAAGAGGAAGAGTTCAAGTCCTTGATCACCATCAAGCCCGGCCAACCTTACAACGCCGACCTGGTCACGGGCACGGTCAAGGCATTCAAAGACTATTTCGGCAGTTTTGGTTTTGCCTTTGCCACGGTGGAGGCGCAAACCGAAATCGACCGCACCAACAACCAGGTCGCGCTGGTGCTGCAAGCCAATCCTTCGCGCAGAGCTTATGTGCGCCGCGTCAACATCGCCGGCAACTCGCGCACGCGTGACGAGGTGATTCGCCGCGAGTTCCGTCAATACGAGGCCTCCTGGTATGACGGCGACAAGATCAAGTTGTCGCGCGACCGTGTCGACCGTTTGGGCTACTTCAAAGAAGTCGGCATCGAAACCCAGGACGTGCCAGGTTCACCGGACCAGGTGGACGTGCAGCTCAATGTGGAAGAAAAGCCCACCGGTAGCGTGCAGTTGGGTGCCGGTTTCTCCAGTGCTGAAAAACTTTCGTTGTCGTTCAGCTTGAAACAGGAAAACGCCTTCGGCTCGGGTAACTACCTGGGCTTTGAAGTCAACACCAGCAAATACAACCGCACCGTCGTTTTCAGTTCCATCGATCCGTATTTCACCAACGACGGTATCTCGCGTGCGTTCGATATCTACTACCGTTCGCAGCGCCCGTATAACGACCAGGGCGGTGACTACCAACTGGTGACCCAGGGTATGAGCTTGCGCTTTGGTGTGCCGTTCAGCGAGAGCGATACGGTTTATTTCGGTACCGCACTGGACCGCACCACCATCAAGCCCGGCACCAATATCCCCGCCGCCTACCTGGCCTATGCGCAGCAATTTGGTTACACCAGCACCAATTTGCCATTCACCGTAGGCTGGTCGCGTGATGACCGTGACAGCACCTTGGCGCCTACATCGGGACGCTTCCAGCGGTTTAACAGCGAACTGGGGCTGATAGGTGATGCCAACTATGTCAAGGCGAACTACCAGTACCAACAATTCATTCCGCTGGCCAAGCTCTACACATTTGCCTTCAACGGCGAATTTGGCTACGGCACCGGACTTGGCGGGGATCCCTATCCGGTGTTCAAGAACTTCTATGGTGGTGGTCTGGGTTCTGTGCGTGGTTTCGACCAGGGTACGCTGGGCCCACGTGACGTGACCGGCTCCTCTATCGGTGGCTCCAAGAAGTTCAACATCAATGCTGAAATGCTGGTGCCTTTCCCAGGTGCCGGTAACGACCGCACACTGCGCTTGTACGGCTTTGCCGACGTTGGCAATGTGTATGGCGAGAATGACAAATTCGACCTGTCCGTGGCCCGCGCCTCGGTGGGTATTGGCCTGAGTTGGATTTCCCCGGTGGGACCTTTGCGCTTGGCTTACGCCGAGCCCGTGAGGAAATTTCCTGGGGATAGAATCCAGAAACTGCAATTCCAAATAGGTACATCGTTCTAATGAAGAAATTTCTACGTCAATGCTGGCTGGCTGCAATCGTCGGCGTGATGGGGTTGTCGGCTCACGTCCATGCCCAGGCTGAAGATTTCCGTATCGGCTTCGTCAATACCGACCGCATCTTCCGCGAGTCCAGTGCCGCCAAGGCTGCGCAATCCAAGCTGGAGCAAGAGTTCTCCAAGCGCGACAAAGAACTGAGCGACACCGGTGCCGCGCTGAAAAGCGCTTCGGAGAAGTTCGAACGTGAAGCGCCTACCTTGGCCGAAAGCCAACGTGTATCGCGCCAGAAACAACTGGTCGAACAAGACCGTGACTTCCAGCGCAAGCGCCGTGAATTCCAGGAAGACCTGAACTCGCGCAAAAACGAAGAACTGCAGCAAGTGCTGGAAAAGGCCAACCGCGTGATCCGCCAGGTGGCCGAAGCTGAAAAATACGACGCCGTGTTGCAAGAAGCCGTCTACATCAACCCTAAGCACGACATCACCGACAAGGTGCTGAAAGCGCTGAACGGTGCCAACGGCGTCAAGTAACCACGCGCTTTAACGCTGTCGAAATGGAACAGCGAGATGCTCAGCAGTGGCCATCTCGCTGAATACCCGGCACTCAGGTGCTGCGCCGCCGAGTCGCGGCCTTTTCCAACAGGCTCTGGGGCCTTCACAGAATGGCATTGCAACTCAAAAGCATAATCGACGCATTGGGCGGGGAGCTCCACGGAGACCCCGACCTGAGTATCCAGGCACTGGCGCCACTTGGTGATGCTGGCCCCGGAGAGTTGACCTTCCTCAGCAACCCCAAGTACCGGCAACAACTGGCCGCCTCTCGGGCGGCCTGTGTCATTGTGGGCAGCGTGATGGAAGAGGCGGCACGCGAGCGCGGCGCCTGCATCGTCACACCCGATCCCTATTTGTACTTCGCACGTTTGACGCAGCTTTGGGCGCGGCACAACGGCCTGGCCCCGGTGCCTGGCATCCACCCCAGTGCGGTGGTTGATGCACAAGCCTTTGTCGACCCTACGGCAACCATAGGCCCGTTGTGTGTGGTGGAGCGTGGTGCGCGCATTGGCGCGTATACCGTGCTGAAGTCGCGCGTGACGGTGGGCGAGCGGTGTGTCATTGGCGCGCGCGGCATCTTGCATCCGGGCGTGGTGATAGGGGCTGACGGCTTTGGCTTTGCACCTTATCAAAAGACCTGGGAAAAGATCGAGCAGCTTGGCGCCGTCACCATTGGTGACGACGTGGAGATTGGTGCCAACACCTGTATAGACCGTGGCGCCTTGCGTGACACCGTCATCGAAGATGGCGTCAAGCTCGACAACCTGATCCAAATTGGCCACAACGTGCACATCGGTAAACACACGGCGGTTGCCGGTTGCGCCGGGGTGGCCGGCAGCACCCATATCGGCGCGTATTGCACGCTCGCCGGTGCCTCGCGCGTGGCGGGTCATTTGACCTTGGTGGATGGTGTGCATGTCACCGCTTCCACCATGATCACGCGCTCATTGCTAAAACCCGGGGTCTACAGCGGATCCTTTCCATTCGACGAAAATGCGAAATGGGAGAAAAACGCGGCGACGCTCAAACATTTGCACAGCCTGCGTGAGCGCATTCGGGCGCTCGAAAAACGAAACGAACAAGGCGATTCAGAACCATGATGGACATCCACACCATTCTCAAACAACTGCCACACCGCTACCCGTTCCTGCTGGTAGACCGTGTGCTCGATCTGGAAAAAGGCAAGACCATCCGTGTGCTGAAGAACGTCACGATGAACGAACCCTTCTTCCAGGGCCATTTTCCGCAGCGCCCGGTGATGCCCGGCGTGTTGATGCTCGAAGCCATGGCGCAGGCTGCCGCCTTGCTGGCCTTCCACGCGCTCGACGCCTCGCCTTGCGGCAACACCATTTACTATTTTGCAGGTGTCGACGGTGTGCGTTTCAAGCGTCCGGTCGAGCCAGGTGACCAGCTCATCCTCGAAGCCGAACTGCTGCGTATGAAAGCCGGCATCTTCCGCTTCAAAACGCGCGCCATGGTGGGCGATGAAGTAGCGGTGGATGTGGACCAGTTGACCTGCGCCATGCGCACCGTTGCCTAAGGCGTCCAGCGTGAGCCTCATCCACGCGACGGCCATCGTCGATCCCCAGGCCCAGATCGACAGTTCGGTGCAAATCGGCCCGTACACCGTGGTCGGCCCGCATGTGCGCATCGCTGCCGGCACCACCGTCGGCGCGCATTGTGTGCTCGACGGGCACACCACTATCGGCCGCGACAACCACATCTTTCAGTTCAACTCGATTGGCGCGGTGCCGCAGGACAAGAAATACGCCGGTGAACCCACCGAGCTGATCATCGGCGACCGCAACACCATACGCGAGTTCTGCACCTTCAACCTGGGCGTGCCCCAGGCCGGTGGTGTGACGCGTGTCGGCGACGACAACTGGATCATGGCCTATACCCACATTGCGCACGACTGCATTGTGGGCAATCACGTCACCATGGCCAACAACACCACCTTGGCCGGCCATGTGTTAATCGATGATTGGGTCACCGTGGGCGGCCTTACCGGCATTCACCAGTTTGTGAAGATTGGTGCACATGCCATGGTGGGTTTTGCGAGTGCGGTGTCGCAAGACGTGCCACCGTTCATGCTGGTCGATGGCAACCCGCTGGCCGTGCGCGGCACCAACCTCGTGGGCTTGCGCCGGCGCGGTTTTTCGAATGCGCGTTTGGCTGCCATCAAGCAGATGCACAAGCTGCTGTACCGCGAAGGCAAGACGCTGGCGCAAGCCAGCCAAGAAATTGCGGCGCTGCCCGGCAGCATGCCGGAAGCAGATGAAGACGTGGCCGCCATGACCGCCTTTCTGGCCAGTGCCGAGCGCGGCATCGCCCGCTGATGAACCAGCCAGTTCAGGTTAGGACGCCCCACGTCGAGGGCTCAGGTGGAACGGCGCCTCACGTCGCCATGGTGGCGGGGGAAGCGTCCGGTGATCTGCTGGCGAGCCTGGTGATCGATGGCCTGCGCGCACGCTGGCCCGATCTGAAAACCAGCGGCATCGGTGGGCCGCAAATGATCCAACGCGGGTTTGACGCGCACTGGCCAAGCGAGAAGCTTGCGGTGCACGGCTACAGCATAGAAGTGTTTAAACGTGTGGCTGAGTTGCTGCGCATCCGCAAGCAATTGCGCCAGCGTTTACTGCGCGAGCGTCCGGACGTGTTCATGGGTGTTGATGCCCCGGATTTCAACCTCGGGCTGGAGGCGGGGCTGAAGGCCCAAGGTGTGCGCACGGTGCATTTTGTCTGCCCGTCGATCTGGGCCTGGCGCCCAGAGCGCGTCAACAAGATACGCCAAAGCGCCGACCATGTGTTGTGCATCTTCCCGTTCGAGCCCGAGCTGCTGGCGAAGAACGGCATCGCCGCAACCTACGTCGGCCATCCGCTGGCCAGTGTGATCCCGCTGCAGCCCGACCAACACGCGGCGCGCGAAAAGCTGGGCTTGCCGCTGGAAGGGGCCGTGGTGGCCTTGCTGCCTGGCAGCCGTGGTTCTGAAGTGCGTTATCTGGCCCCCAGGTTTTTTGAGGCTGCAGCGCTGATGCTGAAAGCGCAGCCAGCTATTCAATTTGTAGTGCCAGCAGTGCCTGCACAACACGCCGCGATTGAAGCCCATGTGGCCGCCGCCGGCATGGCGGGCCGCATTCTGGTCGTGCCCGGCCAATCGCACACCGTGCTGGCGGCGTGTGATGTGACGCTGATCGCCAGCGGCACCGCCACGCTGGAGGCGGCGTTGTTCAAGCGGCCCATGGTCATCGCCTACAACATGCACTGGTTGTCGGCCTGGTTGATGCGGCGCAAGCAACTCCAGCCCTGGGTTGGCCTGCCGAACATCTTGTGCCGCGAGTTTGTCGTGCCCGAGTTGCTGCAGGACGCCGCCACACCGCAAGCCCTGGCCGACGCTGTTTTGCAATGGCTGGACGATCGCGCCCGTGGGTCTGCGAGAATCGTGGCCCTCGACGAAAAATTCCGCGCGTTGCATCTTGAACTGCGACGCGACACAGCGCAGCTTGCCACCGATGCCATCCAGAAAGTCCTCCATTCCTGAACAAAGTGTGTTCGCCTGGTCTGCCCAAGGGCTGATGGCAGGGGTGGACGAGGCCGGGCGCGGCCCGCTGGCCGGGCCCGTGGTGGCGGCGGCCGTGATCCTGAACGACCTGGACCCGATTGCCGGTCTGGCCGACTCCAAGAAGCTCACTGCCGCCCGGCGCGAAGCCCTGTTTGACGAAATCCGCGCCAAGGCCTTGTGTTGCTCGGTGGCCGAGGCCAGTGTGGAAGAGATAGACCAACTCAACATCCTGCAGGCCACCATGCTGGCCATGCGCCGTGCGGTCGAAGGCCTGCGCCTCACACCTGCGCGTGTGCTGGTCGACGGCAACCGCCTGCCCACCTTGCGTGTGCTGGCCGAAGCGATTGTCAAGGGCGACGCGTTGGTTCCCGCCATTTCGGCCGCATCGATTTTGGCCAAGGTGACGCGCGACCGCTGGTGTGCCGAGGTCGACGCGCATTACCCGCAATACGGCTTTGCCGTGCACAAAGGTTATGGCACGGCGGCGCATCTGGATGCCCTGCGTGCCCACGGTGCCAGCCCGCTGCACCGTCGCACATTCAGCCCGGTGCGGCAGGTGCTGTGATGACCAGCTCCAACATCGTGCACGTCACCGCGCGTGACAACCCCTTGCTCAAAGACCTGCGCCGGCTGGCGCAAGACAGCGCCGCTTACCGCAAACAAGGCCGTGTATGGCTTGAAGGCGACCACCTGTGCCGTGCCGCATTGCAGCGCGGGCAACAACCATCAATCGCCGTTTTTTGTGAGTCTTTTTGGCCTGTGGCGCAGGCTGAATATGCGCAGGCAGCTCCTAAATTCGTAGTAATTCCGGATGCCTTGTTTGCTGAACTCAGCGGCCTGGAATCACCTGCGCGCATGGGTTTTCTGCTCGACCTGCCCGAGGCGGTTGCGCCATTGAATGGCCAGGCCGCCGTGGTACTGGACCGCGTGCAAGACGCCGGCAACGTGGGTTCCATCTTGCGCAGCGCCTCGGCCTTTGGCTACAAACAAGTGATTGCCCTCAAGGGCACGGCCGCGCTGTGGAGCCCCAAGGTTTTGCGTGCCGGCATGGGAGCACACTTCGGTTTGCGCCTGGTGGAAGGCGCAGACTTGGCCATGGTGCAAGCTACAGGCCTACCGCTGCTGGTTACCAGCTCACACGGCGGCAGCTATCTGCACCAGGCCGATTTACCCTGGCCCTGCGCCTGGGTGATGGGCCACGAAGGGCAGGGTGTGGCGCCCGAGCTGGAGGCACTGGCCGCACAACGCATACGCATCGCCCAGCCGGGCGGTGAAGAGTCGCTCAACGTGGGGGCTGCGGCAGCCATTTGTCTGCATGCCAGCGCCACAGCGGTGCGCGCGGCCAATTGAGTTTTGCGCCCGTCCACGCTGGAACGCGTGCGGGCCCTGATGACTTCGTCTCTTTACTTCGTTACCTCACGCAGCCAGGCCGCGCAGTCGCCCGAGGCTTCTACTGGCCAGTCCACCGTCAACGCCGTGTCGCCACGGCGTAGTTCGATGTGAATGTGTTGGCCGCTTGGCGTGTGACCATTTACCAGGCGTGACCACCAACCGCGTGATGCGGTGGCCGGGCCAGTTTGCGTGATCGGCGCCGGCGTGGCGATGGCCGGGGCGGCCGGGGACTTGGCGGGTGCAGCCGCGGCGACCGGGGCCGGGGAGGCTACGGCAGTGGGTGCCGAAACAGAAGCAGGAGCTTGTGCCGGTACCGCTACCGCCGCAGGCTTGTCCACCGCCGTCGCCGCCACGGGGGCCACACCGCCCTCCAACCGCGCCACCAGGTTTTGCCCAAACTCTTCCCACATGCGGTCGGCCTTGGTCTTCATCACCGTGAGGCCGAAGGTGCCCAGGCGCCCCAGCACGTCGACCTTGACCTTCATGCGGATCTCGGTTTGGCCATCGGGCAGGGCGGTGAGGAACAGTTCGCTTTGCTGCTTGAGCGAACTGGCCACCGAGGCATCTTCACCCGTGCCTTCGCAGCGCAGGTAGTGCGGCGCCTGCTGCTCGACAATGGTGGTCTTGAGCTTGAACTTGGCGCTGATGAAGGAGATCTTCACGTGGATCTGCGCCACGTATTCGACATCGCTGATCACCTCGATGGACTTCATGCCTGGCACACAACTGCCCATCACATTCGGATCCAGCAGCATGGCCCAGACTTTTTCCGTGGGCGCCGCCACGGTCATGATTTTTTCAATTTCCACGCATCTTCTCCGCTGCAGTTAAAACCGATTCGACGATTTGGGTGTAGCCGGTACAGCGGCACAAATTGCCATTGAGACCGTGGCGCACTTCGTCTACCGTTGGATTGGGGTTGCGGGCCAGCATGGCGCATGACGCCATCAGAAAGCCCGGGGTGCAATAGCCGCATTGCAGGCCGCCACACTGCATGAAACTCTCCTGCAGGGGATGCAGGGCCTCGCCCTGGCTCAAGCCCTCTACCGTGGTGATGCAACTGCCGTTGGCTTGCACCGCCAGCGACAGGCAGGACTTGACCACCTCGCCGTCCAGCAGCACTGAACACGCGCCGCAGGTGCCGGTTTCGCAGCCGCGCTTGGTGCCCGTGAGGTGCAGGTCGTCGCGCAGAAAGTCGGACAACATGCGCCGCGCAGGCACTTCCATACTTTGCGGCGTGCCGTTCACGGTCACGTCGATTAGGTGTTTGCTCATGCGTGAACTCCTTGTGCCTGGCTATGTGCGTGGTGATGAGCCTGGTTAAGCGTGAGCTTGAAAAGTTTGGCGATGGTGCGCTCGGCCACCACGCGCACCATGGCGCGGCGAAAGTCCTCGGAGCCACGTGTGTCGGACACGGCCAGGATGTCGCTGGCCACAATCTCTGCGGCCTCGGCCGCCACCTCGTGCGTGACGGTTTTGCCCGCGAGGTAGGCCTCGGCGCGCGCCACGCGTGCCGGGATGGGGGTGGACGCTCCCACCACCAGCCGCGCCGAATGGCACAGCGTGCCGTGACTGCGTGTGGCGATGGAGAAGTTGACCAATGGCCGGTGCTCGGCGGCGGTGCGCAGGAAACGTGTGTATTCGCCAACGGCATCGGGCGCGGGGGCAGGGATGCGAATCTCCTGTACCACTTCGTCGGGCTCTATGGCGGTGACGTAGTAGTCCACCAGAAACTCTTCCATCGATAAAACTCGCTCGCCCCGGCTGCTGGCCAGCACTACCTGTGCATCCAGCGCCATCAGGCAGTTGGGCGGGTCGGTGGCAGGGTCGGCGTAGCAGAGGTTGCCGCCTATGGTGCCCTGGTGGCGCACCTGCGGGTTGGCCACTTGCGCCGCCATGGCTGCGAGCATGGGGTAGTGCTGCTGCACCAGCGGCGAGCGCGCCACATCGCAATGGCGCGACAGGGCGCCTATGCGCAGGCCGGTGCGGGCATCGAAGCTGATGCCGCGCAGCGCGTCCAGCTTGGCCACCGAGATGATGTGGGTGGGCGACAACATGCGTTGCCGCATGGCCAGCATCAGTGCGGTGCCGCCGGCCATCACGCGGCATTCGTCGCCCAGGTCGGCCAGCATGCGGCTGGCTTCCGCCACCGAGGCGGGTTGCAAAAAGTCAAAGTCACGCATGCTGCACCTCCTGTTGCTGGCGCAGCGCGGCCAGGATTTTTTCGGGCGTGATGGGCAGGTCGCGGATGCGTACACCAATCGCCTCATACACCGCGTTGGCAATTGCCGGGGCGCCGGGCAGGATGGCGGTTTCGCTCGCGCCCTTGGCGCCGTACGGGCCGTTGGGGTCCATGGATTCGACCAGGCCGCCGCGCAGCATGGGAACGGCATCGGCCATGGCCATGGTGTAGTCGGCAAAGTCGGCATTGGTGATGCGGCCGCCTTCGAGTTGCAGGTGTTCGTACAGCGTCCAGCCAATGGCCTGCACCGTGGCACCGTTGGTCTGGCCGTGTATGGCCATGGGGTTCAGGGCCTTGCCGCAGTCGTCGGACACAAAGCTGTCGAGCACGCTGACCTGGCCGGTTTGTATGTCGACCTCCACCTCCACCGCCTGCGCCGCAAACGAGTAGGCCGGGGCGATGTTGCCGTAGACCTGGTCGTCGTGCATCTTGGTCTTGGCGTCCCAACTGCCGCTGACTTGAATGCCTTCACCACCATGGCGCCAGATGTGCAGGCGTGCCAGTTGGGCGATGCTGGCCTGGCGCGTGGGCTCGGCCTTCACGCGTACCGAGCCCTCGGCCAGTTCGAGTTGATCGACCTCGGCCTTGAGTTCGCTGGCGGCCAAGGCCAACAGCTTGTCGCGTGCCGAACGTGCCGCCACGATGGCCGCGTTGCCGGCCGCGATGGTGATACGCGAGGCCAGGGCGCCAATGGCGCTGGGTGAGGTGTCGGTATCGGGCGGCACCACGTAGGTGTGGCTCAGCGGGATGGTCAACTCGTGTGCCACCACCTGGCTCAGCATGGTCATGGCGCCTTGGCCCACATCGGCTTCGCCGCTGTGGATGTAGACGCGGCCGTCCTCGTTGATTTTGACGACCACGGTCGACCCATCCCAGTTGCCTATGGTGCGGTTGCCGCTGACGTGCATGGCGCAGGCCATGCCCACGCCACGGCGCTTGGCGCCGGTGTCTTTGGCACGGGTGCGCTTGGCCTCCCAGCCTATGGCGCTGGTGCACTGGTCAATACATTCCTTCAGGCCGGTGCTGCCAATCTCCCAGCCGTGGATAGAGGTTTCACCGGCGCCAATGGCGTTGCGCTTGTGGATGTCCACGGGGTCTAGGCCGAGTTTTTCGGCCATGCTGTGGATGTGGCTGTTCAGTGCAAACTGCATTTGTGTGCCGCCAAAGCCGCGAAACGCGCCATGCACCGGCGTGTGGGTGTAGACCAGCGTGGCGTGTGAGCGCACGTTGGCGTTGCGGTGCATGTTGTCGCTACGCATGGCGCTGACGTGCATCACCTCGGCGGCCAGGCCGCTGTAGGCGCCGCAGTCGGCAATGATGCGCACCTCTTTGGCGACGATCAGGCCGTCGCGGGTCATGCCCAGCTTCAGCGTGATCTGCTCGGGCACGCTGGACGGCGCGGCCAGAAAGTCTTCGAGCCGGTTGTTTACCAGCCGCACCGGCCTGCCGGTTTTGACGGCCAGCAGGCCGGCGATCAGGTTGTTGGCGTCTTCCACCATCTTGCCGCCGAAGCCGCCGCCGGTGGTGGCCTGGTGTACGCGCACACGCGAGATCGGCAGCTCCAGCGCAGCGGCCAAACGCACCCGTGCCAGCGAGGCCGAGTGGGTGGAGGTCCAGACCTCCAGCCGGCCATCGGGGTCGATGGCGGCGACGCTGCCCATGGGCTCGAGGTAGCCAGGGTATTGCGCGTGTGTGGTGTAGTGCGCCTCGTACACCAGGTCGGCGGCGGCCATGCCGGCATCGACATCGCCACGCTGGAACTTGATTTCGTGCGAGATGTTGTTGCGCCCGGGGTGGATGCCGGGTGCGTCTTCGTCCAGCGCTTCTTCGGGTGTGAGGATGGCGGGCAACTCCTCGTATTCGATGGCGATCAGGTCGAGCGCGTCGCGCGCAATTTCTTCGCTGGTGGCGGCCACGGCGGCGACTTCTTCACCGCAAAAACGCACCACGCCTTCGGCCAGGATGCGCCGCTCTTTATGGTGCACACCCCACATGGCGCGTGGTGCGTCGGCACCGGTGAGCACGGCCAGCACGCCGGGCAACGCCCGCGCGGCGGCGGTGTCCACGCTGACGATGCGTGCGTGTGGGTAGGGACTGCGCAGCACCTTGGCGTGCAGCATGCCGGCGACCTTGAGGTCACCCGCGTATTGGGCGCGCCCCAAGACCTTGGCTCGCGCCGTGACCTGGGGCACATCGGTGCCCAGTGTGGATGGGTTCATCGTCATTTTTTTGTGGGCTGTTCTGAAGGGGGCGGGGCCTGCGGGCAAGCCCCGGCGCGTGGCATCAGTCGGCGGTGATGCCCAGTTCCTTGATGACCTTGCCCATGACTTCAAAGTCAGACGCATTGGTCTTGCCCAACACTTCGGGCGCGCCGCCAGCGGGCAGGGCGCCAAAGGTGGCCAGCTTTTCGACCACGTCCGGCATCTTCACAATTTCGTTCAGATGGCTGTTCAGCAGCGTGACGATGTCCTTGGGCGTGCCCTTGGGCGCGAAGAAACCGTTCCATGCGCCCACCACCACATCCTTGTAGCCGTACTCCACCAGCGTGGGCACGCCCGGCATCAACGGCGAGCGGTGCGCATCACCAACCGCCAGCGGCACCAGCTTGCCTTGCTGTATGTACTGCGCCACCGGCCCGAGCGTGACCCAAGCCGTGCTGACGTGGCCGGCCACCACGTCGGTGACGGATGGGCCCACGCCACGGTAAGGCACGTGGGTGATTTGGCTGCCGGCCGAGCGGTTCAGCCATTCGGCCACCACGTGCATGGGTGAGCCGGCGCCCGGGCTGGCGTAGTTGACCGCCTTGCCGGCCTTGGCCGCCGCAATCATCTCGGGGATGGTCTTGAAGCCCGCGCCGGGGTGGGCCACCAGCAACAAGGGCTGGGTCGCCGTCTTGATGATGGGTTCGAAACCATTCAACACGTCGTAGCTGGCCTTGGGCGCGAGCTTGAGCACCATGGGTGCGGTGGTGAAGGGGTTGGGCGTGAACAGCAGGGTGTAGCCATCGGCCGGAGCGCGGCTGACAAAGGTGTTTCCCACCACGCCGCCGGCGCCCGCGCGGTTGTCGATCATCACCGGCTGCTTGAGCCGCTGCGAAAGCTTGTCGGCCAGCAGGCGGGCAATGGCGTCGGTGTCGCCGCCCGGTGGGTAGGCCACCACCACGGTGATCGGCTTGCTGGGGTAGGCCTCGGCGGCCATGGCCCCGGTGGGGGCCAGGGTGCTGGCAGCGAGCGAGGCCAGGGCGGCGGCTAGGACGAGACGGCGGTCAACATTCATCGTGTAACTCCAGGGGCAGGCGGCGGTATGGTTTTTAAGTGGCGAAAACGAGTGGCGGGAATGTTTCATATATAAAACATAGTTTCATTAAGAAACTAAATGCATTCTTGTTTCTCATTGTTGATAGATCAACTTGCTGTAAACCATAATTTACATATCATAAAAATATGATAGGAAAATTAATTTCTGACGAATGCTCGTGCCGTGGCGGCGGTTGTTTGTTAAACGACGAAAATCGGCAACATGAGCCGATCTGATGAATTGAAAAACAGCGCTGGCGCCGCTAATGGCGCCGCCAGGGAAATCTGCCCGTGGACGGGGCTCGAGCCATCGGGCGAGGGGCTGACCGTCGACAACTTTCTGACCACCATGTTCAGCACCGTGGGCAATGCCTTGCGGCGCACCATCACCCAGCCGTATGCGGAGCAGTTTGGGGTCTCGGTGTCGGAATGGCGTCTGTTGTCGCTGGTGGCGCACGCGGGCGAGTTGCCGTTTGCCGAGCTGGTGATCCAGTCCACATCCGACAAGGCCTTGGTCAGCCGCACGGTGCGCCAGTTGGAGCAGCGCGGTTTGCTGCAGATTCGGGCCGAGGGCTCCACGCCGCGCAAAAAACTCATCTGCGCGGTGACCGAGGCTGGCGCCGCCCTGCATGCCCAGGCGATACCCATTGCGCGGCAGCGCCAGGCCGAAATGATTTGTCTGTTGAGTCCGCAGGAGCGCGAAGGGCTTTATCTGGCGCTGAAAAAGCTGGGCCAGCATTGCCTGGCGCCGACGGCCGATGGACGCGACGGCGGTCCGTCTTCATACATATGAAATGAGCGGCGGCCAAGGGTTTTTGCCAATAGGGGCTGCCACTCCCGGGAACTGCTGGTTATAATTGAGGGCTTTCCCGCCATCACCGTACGCCTAGCGCCGTTCACACCGAACCCCTTATCAGAGCAAAGACAAGAGTTTTCTCTTGGACCGCTTGGCGTACCCGTAACCATTTCGGAGAACCCAGTGCTTTTGTCTCTACAGGGAACCTTCCCGCCCGCCATCCTGGCGCTCGCAGACGGCACGGTCTTTTTTGGACATTCGATTGGGGCCACCGGCTCCACCGTCGGAGAGGTTGTGTTCAACACCTCGATGACCGGCTATCAGGAAATCCTCACCGACCCCAGCTATTGCCAGCAGATCGTCACGCTGACGTATCCGCACATCGGCAACTACGGGACGAACGAGGAGGACGTCGAATCCAGCAAAGTCCACGCCGCAGGTCTGATCATCAAAGACTTGCCTCTTGTCTCTTCCAACTTCCGCCAGAAGCTCACGCTGTCTGACTATTTGGTCAAAGAGAAAACCGTGGCCATTGCCGGTCTCGACACCCGCAAGCTGACACGCCACCTGCGCACCCACGGCGCGCAAAACGGCAGTATCGTGGGCTTGGCTGCGGGCGAATCCGTTACGCAAGCCGCGATCGACAAAGCCATCGCCGCGGCCAAGGCTGCGCCGAACATGGCCGGTCTGGACTTGGCCAAGGTGGTGTCTGCCGCCAAGGGCTACGACTGGACGCAATCCGAATGGCAACTGGCGCGCGAAGATGGCACGCCAGGTTACGGCACGCAAGACAAGCCGCGCTTCCATGTGGTGGCGTACGACTTCGGCGTGAAGTTCAACATCTTGCGCATGCTGGCCGAACGCGGCTGCCGCGTGACCGTGGTGCCGGCGCAAACGCCTGCCGCAGAAGTGCTGGCGCTGAACCCCAACGGCGTGTTCCTGTCCAATGGCCCTGGCGATCCAGAGCCCTGCGACTACGCCATCGCCGCCACGCGCGAGATCATTGAAACCGGCGTGCCGACCTTCGGCATCTGCCTGGGTCACCAGATCATGGCCTTGGCCAGCGGTGCCAAGACCTTCAAGATGAAGTTTGGCCACCACGGCGCCAACCACCCGGTCAAGGACCTGGACAACGGCCGTGTCAGCATCACCAGCCAGAACCACGGTTTTGCGGTCGATGAAAAGACCTTGCCCGCCAACCTGCGCGCCACACACATCAGCCTGTTCGATGGCACGCTGCAAGGCCTGGCCCGCACCGACAAGCCGGCGTTCTGCTTCCAGGGCCACCCTGAAGCCTCGCCCGGCCCGCATGACATTGGTTACCTGTTCGATCGTTTCACCGCGCTGATGGAACAAGCTCTGGAGAAGAAGAATGCCTAAGCGCTCAGACATCAAAAGCGTACTCATCATTGGCGCCGGCCCTATCATCATCGGCCAGGCCTGCGAGTTCGATTACTCCGGCGTGCAAGCCTGCAAGGCGCTGCGCGAAGAGGGTTACAAGGTCATCCTGATCAACAGCAACCCCGCGACGATCATGACCGACCCGGCCACGGCCGACGTCACCTACATCGAGCCCATCACCTGGCAGACGGTCGAGAAGATCATCGCCAAGGAACGCCCCGACGCCATCCTGCCGACTATGGGCGGCCAGACCGCGCTGAACTGCGCGCTGGACCTGTGGCGCAACGGCGTGCTGCACAAGTACAAGGTGGAGCTGATAGGCGCCACGCCTGAGGCCATCGACAAGGCCGAAGACCGCCTGAAGTTCAAGGATGCGATGACCCGCATCGGCCTGGGCTCGGCGCGTTCCGGCATCGCCCACTCCATGGACGAAGCCTGGGCAGTGCAGAAGAGCGTGGGCTTCCCCACCGTCATCCGCCCCAGCTTCACGTTGGGCGGTACCGGCGGTGGTATTGCCTACAACTCGGAAGAGTTCGAGACCATCTGCAAGCGCGGCCTGGAAGCCTCGCCGACCAACGAGCTGCTGATCGAAGAGTCGCTGCTCGGCTGGAAAGAGTACGAGATGGAAGTGGTGCGCGACAAGGCGGACAACTGCATCATCGTCTGCTCGATCGAAAACCTGGATCCCATGGGTGTGCACACCGGCGACTCGATCACCGTGGCGCCGGCCCAGACGCTGACCGACAAGGAATACCAGATCCTGCGCAACGCCTCGCTGGCGGTGCTGCGCGAAATCGGCGTGGACACCGGCGGCTCCAACGTGCAGTTCTCCATCAACCCGAAAGATGGCCGCATGGTCGTCATCGAGATGAACCCACGTGTGTCGCGCTCTTCGGCACTGGCTTCCAAGGCCACCGGTTTCCCGATTGCCAAGGTCGCGGCCAAGCTGGCCATCGGCTACACGCTGGACGAGTTGCGCAACGAAATCACCGGCGGCGCCACGCCCGCGTCGTTCGAGCCTTCGATCGACTACGTGGTGACCAAGATTCCACGTTTTGCGTTCGAAAAATTCCCCGCAGCCGATTCGCGTTTGACCACGCAGATGAAGTCCGTGGGCGAAGTCATGGCCATGGGCCGCACCTTCCAGGAGTCGTTCCAGAAAGCCCTGCGTGGCCTGGAAGTCGGCGTGGACGGCATGAACGAAAAAACCCAGGACCGCGAAGTCCTGGAAAAAGAACTCGGTGAGCCCGGCCCAGAACGCATCTGGTACGTGGGTGATGCTTTCGCCCAAGGCCTGAGCGTGGACGAGGTGTTTGCGCTGACCAAGATCGACCCCTGGTTCCTGGTGCAGATCGAGCAGATCGTGAAGATCGAACTCGAACTCGAAACCAAGACGCTGGAAGACATCGACGCCGCCACGCTGCGCGCGCTGAAGCAAAAAGGCTTCTCCGACCGCCGCCTGGCCAAGCAATTGAAGACCACCGACACGGCGATCCGTGAGCGCCGCCGCGCGCTCAACGTGCGCCCGGTGTTCAAGCGCGTCGACACCTGCGCCGCTGAATTTGCCACCGACACCGCCTACCTGTACTCGACCTACGAGGCCGAAGGCGGCGAATGTGAAGCCGACCCGACAGATCGTAAAAAGATCATGGTGCTGGGCGGTGGTCCGAACCGTATCGGCCAAGGTATCGAGTTCGACTACTGCTGCGTACACGCGGCGCTGGCCATGCGTGAAGACGGGTACGAGACCATCATGGTCAACTGCAACCCCGAAACCGTGTCCACCGACTATGACACTTCCGATCGCCTGTACTTCGAGCCGTTGACGCTGGAAGACGTGCTGGAAATCGTCGACAAGGAAAAACCGCTAGGCGTGATCGTGCAGTACGGCGGCCAAACGCCGTTGAAGCTGGCGCTCGACCTGGAAGCCAATGGCGTGCCCATCATCGGCACCACGCCGGACATGATCGACGCGGCCGAAGACCGTGAGCGCTTCCAGAAGCTGCTGCACGAGCTGGGCTTGCTGCAGCCGCCAAACGCCACCGCGCGTACCGAGCCGGAAGCCCTGGAAAAGGCCGCTGCTCTGGGTTACCCGCTGGTGGTGCGCCCGAGTTACGTGCTGGGTGGCCGCGCCATGGAAATCGTGCACGAGCAGCGCGACCTGGAGCGCTACATGCGCGAAGCCGTGAAGGTGAGCAACGACTCGCCGGTGCTGCTGGACCGCTTCTTGAACGACGCCGTGGAATGCGACGTGGATTGCATCCGTGACAACACCGGCGGCACGCTGATCGGTGGTGTGATGGAGCACATCGAGCAAGCCGGCGTGCACTCGGGTGACTCGGCCTGTTCGCTGCCACCTTACAGCCTGAAGCCTGCCACCGTGGCCGAACTGAAGCGCCAAAGCGCCGCCATGGCCGCCGCGTTGAACGTGGTGGGTCTGATGAACGTGCAGTTCGCCATCCAGGAAAAAGATGGCAAAGACGTGATCTACGTGCTGGAAGTGAACCCACGCGCCTCGCGCACCGTGCCTTACGTCAGCAAGGCCACGGGTCAGCAACTGGCGAAGATCGCCGCGCGCTGCATGGCCGGCCAGTCGCTGGCTTCGCAAGGCATTACCGGTGAAGTCACGCCGCCTTACTTCAGCGTGAAGGAAGCCGTGTTCCCGTTCGTCAAGTTCCCGGGCGTGGACACCATCCTCGGCCCTGAAATGAAGTCCACCGGCGAAGTCATGGGCGTGGGCCGCACCTTTGGTGAGGCTTTCGTCAAGTCGCAAATCGGCGCCGGCACCATCCTGCCGCGTTCGGGCAAGGCCTTCATCTCGGTGAAGAACAACGACAAGGCACGTGCCGTGGAAGTGGCGCGTGGCCTGGCCAAGCTGGGCTTTGAGCTGGTGGCAACCAAGGGAACGGCTGCTGCGATCAACGCCGCCGGTGTGAGCTGCACGGTGGTCAACAAGGTCACCGAAGGCCGTCCGCACATCGTCGACATGATCAAGAACAACGAGATTGCCTTGGTCATCAACACGGTGGAAGAGCGTCGCAACGCGATCGCCGATTCGCGCCAGATCCGTACCTCTGCCTTGCTGGCCCGCGTGACCACCTTCACCACCATTTTTGGTGCGGAAGCGGCCGTGGAAGGCATGCAGCACATGGATCATCTGGACGTGATTTCGGTGCAGGAAATGCACGCGCAATTGACTGCTTGATAGCCGCGTAAACACTGTCTAAGCATCGCTTGGCGGGTGCCGCAAACGCGGCATAATGGCCCGCACAGCGAACATGAAAAACACACCGCCGGACGGAGACGACCGGCGGTTTGCATTTGGAGAACAACTATGTCCACATTTCCCGTCACCAAGCGTGGTGCTGAGTCCTTGAAGGCCGAGCTGCACAAGCTCAAGACCGTCGACCGGCCGGCCGTGATCAACGCCATTTCCGAGGCGCGTGCCCAGGGTGACTTGAGCGAAAACGCCGAGTACGAGTCGGCCAAAGACCGCCAAGGCTTTGTGGAAGGCCGCATCATCGAAATCGAAGGCAAATTGTCGGCCGCCCAAATCATCGACCCCGCCGCGCTGGACGCTGGTGGCCGTGTGGTGTTTGGTGCCACCGTCGAGCTCGAAGACGAGTCCAGCGGCGCCACCGTGAGCTACCAGATCGTCGGTGAAGACGAGGCCGACCTGAAGCTGGGTCGCATCAATATTTCCAGCCCCATCGCGCGTGCGTTGATCGGCAAGGAAGAGGGCGACACTGCAGAAGTGCAGGCCCCGGGCGGCTTGAAGCACTACGAAATCGTGGCCGTGCGCTACATCTGATCAGAGCGATTGCACGTGCTAAAGCAACGGCTGCCAACCTTTCTGGCTGCGCTGTGGTGGGGCAGCCTGACCACGCTGGGCTTCATCGTGGTGCCGCTGCTGTTTGCCAGCTTGCCCAGCCCGGCCATCGCCGGCGCGACGGCGGCCAAGCTGTTTACTGCGCAGACATGGTTGTCCATGGCTTGCGCCATCATCTTGTTGCTGTTTACGCGCTCAAAATCGCCTGATGAGCAGGCTGCCATTGCGCCAACAGCTCTTTTGTTTATAGCGGGTGGCCTGTTGCTGGCGCTGTTGGCAGAGTTTGCCGTGGCGCCGCGCATCGTCGCGCGCGAGAATTTGAAGCTCTGGCACAGCCTGGGCAGCGGCATGTATGTGCTGCAATGGCTGTGTGCCGGGGTCACGCTTTGGAAATTAAGCCCCGCACAACAGCGCTGATGGTGTTAGCGGGAGAGTAAAAACGGCACCGCTGCGAGCGGGCCGTATCAGCATGTCAGATCAGGTCTGGCTGCGCTTCTTCACGCTGGTCTTTGGCTTGGGCTTGGCGCGTTTGACCTGGCCGCCGGCCGTCAGCCGCTGGTTGCCCAAGACACGCAAGGTCTTGATTTCAGGGCGCTGGCCGCCGCGGCTGCTGTGTTTCAGCACCTTGAAGTCGCGCGGACCGGGCATGCGGTCTTCATCTTCGACGCGCTCTTTCTTGATCTCGGGTTTGGGGCGCCAGAGCACCAGCAACTTGCCGATGTGCTGGATCGGGGCCGCGCTGAGTTCGTCGGCCAGGGTCTGGAACATGGTTTCGCGGGCGACGCGGTCGTCCGAGAAAACGCGCACCTTGATCAGGCCGTGGGCGTTGAGCGCCAGGTTGGCTTCTTTGATCACGCCGGGTGTCAGCCCGTCGCCGCCAACCATCACGACGGGGTCAAGATGGTGGGCTTCGGCGCGGTGAACCTTGCGCTGTGCAGGGGTAAGTTGAATTAGAGGCATGGCCGTATTATCAAGGGCAACATGAAAATTGAAAAAAAAAGCAGCAAAGTTAATAAAGCTTGGCTGCACGAACACATCAACGACCCCTACGTCAAGCTCGCCAATAAAGAGGGCTACCGGGCGCGCGCGGCCTATAAATTGAAGGAAATTGACGAGACCATGCGGCTGATTCGCCCTGGTCACGTGGTGGTCGATTTGGGCTCATCTCCGGGGGCTTGGAGCCAGTATTTGCGCCGCAAGATGGCGCCCAAGGGCACAGCCGGCACGGGGGGCGCAGCGGTCGGGGAGTTGAACGGCACCATCATCGCCATCGACCTGCTGCCCATGGAGCCCATTGAGGGGGTGTTGTTCTTCCAGGGCGACTTCCGCGAAGCCGAGATGCTGGAGAAGTTGGAACAGGCGCTGCAGGGCCGGCAGGCCGACGTGGTGGTGTCAGACATGGCGCCCAATCTGTCTGGCCTGGGCACAGTGGATGCCGCGCGCATCGTGCACCTGATCGAATTGGCGGTGGAGTTTTGCCAAAGCCATCTCAAGCCCGAGGGGGCGTTGGTGGTGAAGGTTTTCCACGGCGGCGGCTACAACGAATTGGTGCAGTTGTTCAAAAAGACATTTGCCACCGTGAAGCCCTTGAAACCGAAGGCATCACGAGACAAATCTTCAGAAACTTTTTTAATTGGTATCGGGCTGAAGCCGCAGAGTTAGCACTCTTTGTCCGCGTTTACCCTTGGTCATCGAGAAAAAGCTGGTGTTTGACCCGTTGACCCTATTGCCGGACATGGACATTCATTAGGGAGGCGCGCTTGAAAGGCCTAAAATTGGCCTCAATTGCGCTTCTGCCCCCACTTATCGGAGTCTGGTTTGAAAAATCCCTGGTTTTCAAAAGTTGCTGTTTGGCTCGTGATCGCCATGGTGCTGTTCACGGTCTTCAAGCAGTTCGATACCCGCGCGGGTGTCAGCTCGGGCTACGTGGGTTATTCCGACTTCCTGGAAGACGTACGCGGCAAACGTATCAAATCGGTGGTGATTGCCGAAGGGCAAAGCGGTAACGAAATCACCGCCATCACCACCGACGATCGCAAGATCCGGACCACGGCCACTTATCTGGACCGCGGCTTGGTTGGCGATCTCATCAACAACAACGTCAAGTTCGACGTCAAGCCGCGCGAAGAAGGTTCGCTGCTCATGACCCTGCTGGTGAGCTGGGGCCCGATGCTGCTGCTGATCGGTGTGTGGGTGTATTTCATGCGCCAGATGCAGGGCGGCGGCAAGGGCGGTGCTTTCAGCTTCGGCAAGAGCAAGGCGCGCATGCTGGACGAAAACGCCAACCAAGTGACGTTTGCGGACGTTGCCGGTTGCGACGAAGCCAAAGAAGAAGTGAAGGAAGTGGTCGACTTCCTGAAAGACCCGCAGAAGTTCCAAAAACTCGGCGGCCGTATTCCACGCGGTCTGCTGCTGGTTGGCCCTCCAGGCACGGGTAAAACCCTGCTGGCCAAGTCGATTGCCGGTGAAGCCAAGGTGCCGTTCTTCTCGATCTCGGGTTCTGACTTCGTCGAAATGTTTGTCGGCGTGGGTGCAGCGCGTGTGCGCGACATGTTCGAAAACGCCAAGAAAAACGCTCCTTGCATCATCTTCATCGACGAAATCGACGCCGTGGGGCGCCAACGTGGTGCAGGCTTGGGTGGTGGCAATGACGAGCGCGAACAAACCCTCAACCAGATGCTGGTGGAGATGGACGGCTTTGAGACCAACCTCGGTGTGATCGTGGTGGCAGCCACCAACCGTCCTGACATTCTGGATGCCGCTTTGCTGCGCCCAGGTCGTTTCGACCGTCAGGTCTACGTGACGCTGCCCGATATCCGTGGTCGCGAACAAATCCTGAACGTGCACATGCGCAAGGTGCCGATTGGCCAAGATGTGAACCCGGGCATCATTGCCCGTGGCACACCCGGCATGTCGGGTGCCGACTTGGCCAACCTGTGTAACGAAGCGGCTTTGATGGCGGCGCGGCGCAACGCCCGCGTGGTCGAAATGCAAGACTTCGAAAAGGCCAAAGACAAGATCATCATGGGCCCGGAACGCAAGTCCATGGTCATGCCCGAGGAAGAGCGCCGCAACACGGCCTACCACGAGTCTGGTCACGCGCTGATCGGCCGCTTGTTGCCCAAGTGTGACCCGGTGCACAAGGTCACCATCATCCCGCGCGGCCGTGCCCTGGGTGTGACGATGAGCCTGCCGGCGCAAGACCGCTACAGCTACGACAAGGAATTCATGCTGAACCAGATCAGCATGCTGTTCGGTGGCCGTATCGCCGAAGAAGTGTTCATGCACCAAATGACCACGGGTGCCAGCAATGACTTTGAGCGGGCCACGCAGATTGCGCGCGACATGGTGATGCGTTACGGCATGACCGAAGCGCTTGGCCCCATCGTCTACGCTGAAAACGAAGGCGAAGTTTTCCTGGGCCGTTCGGTCACGAAGACGACCAACATGAGCGAATCCACCATGCAAAAGGTAGACATCGAGGTGCGCAAGATCATCGACGAGCAGTACGGCCTGGCCCGTCGCTTGATCGAAGAACACAGTGACAAGATGCACGCCATGGCCAAGGCTTTGCTCGAATGGGAAACCATAGACATCGAGCAGTTGGACGACATCATGTCCGGCAAGGAACCACGTCCGCCGAAAGACTGGACACCTCGTGCGCCGTCTGGCGGTGGTGGTGCCGGTGGCAGTGGTGGTGCAACCGCCGAGGTCACACCAGAGGTGGCGCCTAACGCGGCTTGATTTCGACCGGCATACGCTGGAAGCAACGGGGCAGATTGCCCCGTTTTTTCGTTTCTGGCCTGAGGCCAAATACAGCGAGCTGCCGCGATTCGGCCCAGCCCCCTGGTCACATTTTTCAACTATGTACTGGCAAACCACGCGTTGGCAGATTGATCTGAACAAGCCCCAGGTGATGGGGATTGTGAATGTCACACCGAATTCGTTCTCCGACGGCGGGCAGCACGCCACGACCGCCAGCGCCCTGCAGCATTGCGAAGCGTTGATTTCGCAGGGCGTGGATATTCTGGACATTGGTGCGGAGTCCACCCGTCCTGGTGTCGCGCCCGTTTCCGAGGCTTTGGAGCTGGAGCGGCTGCTGCCAGTGGTGCGCGAAGCCGTGCGTCTGGGTGTGCCGGTGTCCATCGATACCTACAAGCCCGCCGTGATGCAGGCCATGCTGGATCTGGGCGTGGACATCATCAACGACATCTGGGCATTGCGCTGGCTGGATCCGGCGCGCCCTTTGATCACCGGTGCGGGGGTTGTGAGCCAATATCCAGGGTGCGGTGTTTGCCTGATGCACATGCATGGCGAGCCGCAGACCATGCAGGTGCATCCGATGGCGGGCGACATCGTGCCCGAGGTGTTGGCATTTCTATCGGATGCGGCTGATAAATTACGGGCGCACGGTTTGACGAAGGCGCAAATCGCACTGGATCCGGGTGTGGGCTTTGGCAAGACGGTGGCGCAGAATTTCTCGCTGCTGGCGCGCCAGACCGAGTTTTTGGCCCTGGGTTACCCGTTGCTGCTGGGCTGGTCGCGCAAATCCTCGCTGGCAGCGATGGGTGCGCCCTTGCCCGGTTTGCCAGCGGGCAACGCTGCTGCGGTGCACGAGCGAATGCTGCCCAGCGTGGCGGCTGCGTTGTTAGCGGTGGAGCGCGGAGCGCGCATCGTGCGTGTGCACGATGTGGGCCCCACGGTGCAAGCGTTGAAGGTGTGGTGTTCCGCCACGCAGATCGAGACCAGGTAGTGCGCGCCGCGGGCTAGGCTTGGTGGACGCGGTGCGAGGCAAAGACAATTCAAAATCAGTTGAGGGGAAAAATGACAAGAAAATATTTTGGGACTGACGGCATCCGTGGCCCTGTGGGGCAGTCGCCCATCACGCCAGACTTTGTGCTGCGGTTGGCCAATGCGGTCGGGCGGGTGTTGAAGAAAAAAGAAACGCGCCCTACGGTGCTGATAGGCAAAGACACCCGTATCTCGGGTTATATGCTGGAGAGCGCGCTGGAGTCCGGCTTCAACTCGGCCGGTGTTGACGTGGTGCTGCTTGGCCCCTTGCCAACCCCAGGTGTGGCCTATCTGGCGCGAGCCCAAAGGGCGAGCCTGGGGGTGGTGATCAGTGCCAGCCACAACCCATTTGGCGACAACGGCATCAAGTTTTTCAGCGCCCAGGGCACCAAGCTGGATGATGCCTGGGAGCAAGAGGTCGAAGCGGCCCTGGACACCCCAGCCGTATGGGTCGACTCCGCATCCCTGGGCAAAACGCGCCGCCTGGAAGACGCTGCGGGGCGTTACATCGAATTCTGCAAAAGCACGTTCCCGAACCAGCTCACGCTCAAGGGTTTGCGCATCGTGGTTGATGCCGCCCACGGCGCGGCCTACCAGATTGCGCCTCTGGTGTTCCACGAACTGGGCGCCGAGGTGATTGCCATCGGCTGCAGCCCGGACGGCTTGAACATCAACCGCAACGTTGGCGCAACCCACCCGCAGGCCCTGATCGAGGCGGTGCTGACCCATCGTGCCGACTTTGGTGTGGCGCTGGACGGTGATGCCGACCGTTTGCAGGTGGTGGACGCCGCCGGACGCCTGTTCAACGGCGACGAAATTTTGTACCTGATGGTGTCTGAGCGCCTGCTGCGTGGCGGCAACGGCGGCCCCAGCCAGCGCGCCGCCGATGCGGTGCCGGGGGTTGTGGGCACGCTGATGACCAATATGGCGGTTGAACTGGCGCTGAAGGCGCGAGGGGTGGAACTGGTGCGCGCCAAGGTGGGCGACCGTTACGTGCTGGAAGAACTCGAAAAGCGCGGCTGGGTGCTCGGTGGCGAAGGCTCTGGCCATTTGCTGGCGCTGGACAAACACACTACCGGTGACGGCCTGGTGAGCGCCCTGCAAGTGCTGCAGGCGTGTGTGCGCCATGGCAAGACGCTGGCGCAGATGCTGTCGGATGTGGTGCTGTTCCCACAGACGCTGGTGAATGTGCGCCTGGTGCCCGGTCAGGAGTGGAAGAGCCCGGCCCTGACACAAATCACCCAGCAGGTCGAAGCCGAATTACGCGGTGAAGGCCGGGTGTTGATTCGCGCCAGCGGCACCGAGCCCCTGGTGCGTGTGATGGTGGAAGCCCGCGACCCGGTACAAGCCAAAGATTGCGCCGACCGCATTGCGGCCGTGCTGAAAGCCGCTTGAAGTTGCGAAACCGCAGCGGCCGAAGCGACCAATAGATAGATTTGAGAATGACTGATCCCACGAAAAACAACGATACACAACTGCCTGCCGGCTGGTTGGAAATTGAATCCCTGGACATGGATGCGCAGGGCATCGCCCACACGCCAGAAGGCAAGGTGGTGTTTGTGGAGGGCGCGCTGCCCTTCGAGTTGGTGAGCGCGAACGTGCACCGCAAAAAGAACAACTGGGAGCAGGGCACCGTGACCGCGATTCACCGCGAGTCGTCGCAGCGTGTGCGCCCTGGTTGCCCCAACTTCGGCCTGCATGCCGGAGCTTGTGGCGGCTGCAAGATGCAGCATTTGCACCCTGCCGCGCAAGTGGCGGTGAAGCAGCGTGTGCTGGAAGACAACCTCTGGCACCTGGGCAAGGTCAAGGCCGAAACCGTGGCGCGGCCTATCGAAGGTCCGGCCTGGGGCTACCGTTACCGCGCGCGTTTGTCGGTGCGCCATGTGCGCAAGAAAAACGCCGTGCTGGTGGGCTTCCATGAACGCAAGAGCCGCTACGTGGCCGACATGAGCGAATGCCATGTATTGCCGCCACACGTCAACGCCATGCTGGTGCCGCTGCGCGAATTGATCGCTTCGATGGACGCGATTGAAACCTGCCCGCAAATCGAGCTCGCCTGTGGCGACGATGTGACCGCGATGGTGCTGCGCCACCTGGAGCCGTTGAGTGACGCCGATCTGGCGCGCCTGCGCGCTTTTGCCGCGCAGTACGGAGTGCAGTGGTGGCTGCAGGCCAAAGGGCCGGACACGATCAAACTGCTGGATGAAGAGCAGCCGCAACTGGCTTACGGCTTACCCGCCTTCGGCATCGAAATGCCCTTCAAGCCAACCGATTTCACGCAGGTGAATCCACACATTAACCGCGTGTTGGTGTCCAAAGCCCTAGCGCTGCTGGATGCGCAGTCTGATGAACGTGTGATCGACTGGTTTTGCGGTTTGGGCAACTTCACTCTGCCGATTGCCACGCAGGCGCGCGAGGTACTGGGCATCGAAGGCAGTGAAACGCTGGTCGCGCGCTCGCGCGAGAACTACAAGAAGAACCAAGCCTCCCGGCAATCTCTCAAACCGCTTTGTGCTACAGACTTCGTAGCGCGCAACCTGTTCGAGATGACGCCCCAGATGCTGGTGCAGGACGGTGCTGCCGATAAATGGCTGGTCGATCCTCCACGCGAAGGGGCCTTCGCCCTGGCCAAGGCCTTGGTGGACCTGCACGAACAGCCCGAGTTGCGTAATGGCTGGACGCCACCCAAACGCATCGTTTACGTGAGCTGCAACCCTGCAACGCTGGCACGTGATGCCGGCCTGCTGGTCAACTGCGCTGGCTACCGGTGCGTGCAGGCCGGTGTGGTGAACATGTTCCCGCACACGGCCCACGTGGAGAGCATGGCGGTGTTTGAGCTGGTCTAAGCCTAAGGGCGGGTATCCCGCAAAAGTGATCGCCCGCCAAAACCTCTAAGACCGAGGTGTTGGCGGGCGATTTGTATTCCGATACGTCATGCGGCTCGGGTCGCCGCCACAGACTAAAAGCTCAGGATGCCCTGCCGTTGCGGTTGTTGCGGCGTTCTGGCGCGGCGGGGGCCTCCGCCTGTTCAACTTCTTCTGTGGGGGCGGGTTTTACACCCGATGGCGCCACGCCTTCGAGTTTGTTCTCGCGCATGTAGGCATCCATTTCCTTCCAGCCCGCAAAAACGGCGGCCTTGGGTGCCTTGGTGTTCATGGCATAACAGTCTTCCAGGCTGCGCATGGCGTGCCTGCAGCCGCTGCCAGTGGCTTTGGCGTCGGCATCACGTTGCACGACCTTGGGATCAGGGTAGACGCCTGGGATCTCGCAACCGGATAACAACAGCACGGAAGTGCTGGAGACCAGGAGCAAGCGCAGCAAATGGGGGCGGAGTGTAGGTGCCATTGTTTTGATTATCGGCATCTGCTCCGCAGAGTTAAGGCTTATCCATGAGCTGACCATGGAAAACAAGGCGAATCAAGCCGGACCCTTTTCGGGGACCTGCTGCAGAACGGGCGGGCCGGTACGTTTTGCCCAGGCTAACAGCGGTTCTAAATCCGCTGAATTCAGCACGATGTTGAGCTCGTGTGTGTTGTCATGTTTGGCCCAGGCGACATCGCGAATGGCTTCGATATGCTGTTCCACGGCCGTATGCAAATCGGTCACGCCGTTGGAAATTTGCAGCGCATGTTCCAGAACCTGCCGCGCCACCTGAACCCGCAGTGGGCGCCCAAAGGCGCTCAAATCGATGATCACGATGCTGGGCTCGAACGAGCTGATGGAAATCCGGGTCATAAGTCATCCCTCCAATATCCCGGGCAAGAGGGGCAACAGTGAACAAATACCGGAGTGTCTTGGCCTCTCTTGGCGCACGGGCGTAGGCATGAATGTCGATCAGGGCGCTTGGGGTGGCCATCAGCCATGGTGCTGTGATGCTGTAGGTTGCGACCTGCCCGTGCTGCTGTGGCCGCTGGCCCTTTCTCCCGTTTCCATTCACTGCGGCCTCTAGCCGCGAATGCAGAAACCGCGACTGCAGAAACAACAATGCCCGCCCAACTGATGCTGGGCGGGCATTGTGACCAGGGCGCCTGATCAGGCGCGGGGGAGGTCGCGCTTAGTCGCGGTCGCCACCCATGATGCCCAGCAGGGCCAGCAGGCTTTGGAACACGTTGAACAGGTCCAGGTACAGGGCCAGCGTGGCGCTGATGTAGTTGGTTTCGCCGCCGTCCATGATGCGCTTCAGGTCGTACAGCATGAAGGCGCTGAAGATACCGATGGCAGCCACCGACAAGGCCATCATGCCCGCGGTGGAGCCGACGAACACGTTGACGATGCCGCCGACCATCAGCACCAAGGCGCCAACGAACAGCCACTTGCCCATGCCCGACAGATCGCGCTTGATGACGCTGGCCACGCTGGCCATCACCAAGAACACACCCGCCGTGCCGGCAAATGCCGTCATCACCAGCTCAGCGCCGTTGCTGAAGCCCAGCACCATGGCGATCAGGCGCGACAGCATCAAGCCCATGAAGAACGTGAAACCCAACAGCACCGGCACGCCGGCTGCGGAATTTTTGGTTTTCTCGATGGCGAACATGAAACCGAAGGCGCCGCCCATGAAAACGATCAGACCCAAGCCGCCGGAGAGCGAGCGGGTGATGCCGGTGGCCACACCCAGCCATGCGCCCAGCACGGTGGGGATCAGGCTCAGGGCCAGCAGCCAGTAGGTGTTGCGCATGACCTTGTTGCGCTGCTCTTGCGAGACGCCCCAGCCATAGCTGGCAGACGGGTCTATGGTACGGATGTTGTCGTTCACGGATGGATCTCCTTCAGTGGCTTTCCTGCGTCCGAATGGACCAAGGGAAGTTTGGGGAATTCTAGGAGGCTTCAAGTGAAAGACCCAAAAATTCACGTTCTGGCTCCTACATTTTGTAGGGGTACAACAGGTCCATTTTGGTGCCTGGCGAGGGGCAGGTCGCATGGCGCGCGAGACAGGTGTTAACCCCGTTATGCTCGAAGCCTTTCTGACACATTTTTTCACTACCAAACTTCGCCAACATGAAGACCAAATCTGTTCTCGAACTCGCCGATGTCAAAGCCGTGGCCGCTGCCGCTGAAGCCGAGGCTTTGAAAAACAACTGGGCCGTGACGATCGCCATCGTCGACGACGGCGGCCACCTGCTGTGGCTGCAGCGCTTGGACGGTGCACCGGCGATTTCTTCGCACATCGGCCCAGCCAAGGCGCACACCGCAGCGCTGGGGCGCCGTGAAAGCAAGGTCTATGAGGACATCGTCAACGGCGGCCGCGTGGCCTTTTTGAGCGCGCCTAACGTAGCGGGCTTGCTCGAAGGTGGCGTGCCTATCATCAAAGACGGCCAATGTATTGGTGCGGTCGGTGTGAGCGGCGTGAAGTCGACCGAAGACGCACAAATCGCCAAGGCTGGTATCGCGGCCCTGGGCCTCTAAAACATCACTTGCGGCGAAAGCCGCAAACAAAAACGCCGACCCAGTGGTCGGCGTTTTTGTTTGGCTGTGGCCATCCGGAGTACCGGAAGAGGCTGTGGGGAAAAAAGGCTTGGCTAGTCGGGTCAGACCCATTGGCTAGCAAAAACGACTTTGGAGGCCGATGAAAACCTCCTGGGTCGCCCCACGATGAAACCAGTGTGTGCGGGAAAAAAGCATGGCTAGTCGAGTAAACCCGTTGGCTAGCAAAAACGACTTTGGAGGCCGATGAAAACCCCCTGGGTCGCCCCACGATGAAACTTGCTGCGAATTTATTTGGTCAGGATCAGTTTGCCGAGCTTGGTGTTCTGCAGGCGGTAGACCGAGCCGTTGTGCATGATCTCTATGGCCTTTTGGCCTTGCAGCAGATCACGGCTTTCAATTGTCAGTGCCTGCATGGCAGGCGCCAGAACTTCACGCAGGCCGTGCAGGCCGCCGTTGGCATTCTCGCCAGAGGCGGAATTGAACTGGGGGCGGGTAGCGAGGTTGGCGTACATGTTGAACTCCTGAATTAAATTCGCGATGTGTTAATGATAATGATTCGCAATAAATTGGCAAGAGAGTTTTGAAAAAAATTTGCACAGTAGGGTTATGGCGCCAAGTTGCAGGCGTCACAGCACAGGCCTTGAGGTTCAGAGGCCAAGCCTTCAGTCAGGCTAGTCGTGTCTGAGCAACTTCGGTCATCGCCGCATCGAAACTTTTTTCTGCGGCGCCCCCAGCCCATATGGCCTGATCAACGGCTTTTGCCGGCCAGCCCCTGCGCGGTGGCAGCCTTGAGTCCGGCGCCGCGCACTTCTATCTGCACTTCGTCCTGCAACACGCCACGCGCGTCGACCAGTTGCAGCTTGTGACGCCCGGGCCAGGGAAACCACATGGTTTCCGCGCCGCGTGCGAGTGGCTTGCCGTCCACCCGCCAGTACAGCCCCGGGCTTGATGCCGTCAGCCGCAGCCGTTGCCGTTTTGGTGGAATGTCGGGGTCCAGGGCCAGGATGGTGCCGTTGGTGGGCGCTGTAATGCGTGCCTTGGCGGGCAAGAGGGCGCCTTCAGTATTCAAGCCATTCATGGCTGCAGCGCTTTCTGTTGTTGCTGTAGAAGCTCCCGATTCAATAGCAAAAACGGTCTGCTCCGTACCCTGTAGGAACCACTCGCTGCGCGCCGCCTCAAGTTGCTGGCCGAACTGCACCTCCTGCTGCACCAGGCCGGGCGGGGCGGCGGGGGCGCGGCTGGGTTCGCGGCGGTGCAGATAGGCCATCACGGTGGCCCAGATCGGCGCGGCGCCGCTGGTGCCACTCACGTCCCACATAGGTGCGCCACTGGCATTGCCTACCCACACCCCCACGGTGTAGCGCTGCGACCAACCGAGTGCCCAGTTGTCGCGCATGTCTTTGCTGGTGCCGGTTTTCACGGCCGTCCAGAAGCGGGTGGCGAGCACACTGTCGGTGCCGAAAGTCGGGGCGCGGGCAATCGGGTCGCTGAGCATGTCGCCGACGATGAAGGCGGCACGCGCGTCCAGCGCTGGCGGTGAGGCCGTGCTCCGTGGCGGACTTGTGCGCGCCGGGCGCATGCCTGCATTCGTGGTATCCAGCAACAGGCGTGTCGGGCCGGCCTGGCCCAGGTTGGCCAGCGTGCGATAGCTGTTGCTGAGGTTGAGCAAGGACACCTCGGCGCTGCCCAGGGCCAGGCTGTAGCCATAAAAATCGCCGCTTTCCTGCAGCGGCAGCCCCACGGCAGCCAACTGCTGGTGAAACGACTCGGGCGACACCATCACCAGTGTGCGCACGGCGGGCACGTTCAGCGATGCGGCCAGGGCCGTGCGTACCGAGGTCCAGCCGCGAAACTGGTGGTCATAGTTTTGCGGAATGTACAGCCCGCCTGCGGTGGCAATATGGGTCGGCGCATCCTCCAGCAGCGAGGCGGCGGTGAGGCGGCGCTCGGCGATGGCTTGGCCGTAAAGAAATGGTTTCAGCGTGGAGCCGGGCTGGCGCCGCGCCAGCACACCATCTACCTCGGCTGCGGCGCTGAGTGCCCCCGAAGATCCGACCCAGGCCAATACGTCGCCAGTGGCATTGTCGAGCACCACGATGGCGCCGTCCTCCACATGCCGCTGGCGCAACTCGCGTAGTTGCTGCTGCAGGGTGTTGACCGCAAAACGCTGCAGCCCGGCACGCAGCGTGCTGCGTATGCTCTGCCCGGCCAGCGGTGGAGTCGCCTGCTGCAGGGCTTGCCGCGCGGCATGTGGCGCCACCCCTTCGCTGGCGGCCAGCGTGCGCTGCTGTAGCGAGGCCGTGACAAACAAGCTCAGCGCGGCACAGTCCACCGTCCCCAGGCCGGCTTCGAGTTGCTTGAGCACGCCGCAGGCGCGTTCGGCCACACGTTGTGGCGCGGCGTTGGGCGAACGTATCAATGCCACCGTCACGGCGGCTTCGCGTGTGCCCAGGCCGCTGGGTGCCGTGTTGAACAGGCTGCGCGCGAGGGCATCGACCCCGACCAGGTCGCCGCGCAGTGGCACCAGGTTGAGGTAGGCCTCGAGGATCTGGTCTTTGCGCCAGTGGCGTTCCAGGTTTTGTGCGGCCAGCGCCTGGCCGATTTTCTGCACCACGGTGCGCCCACCCGGGCCCACACGCCAATCCGCATCCAGCAGACCGGCGAGTTGCATGGTCAGCGTTGAGGCGCCGCGGGTCTTGGTGTTCCAGACGTTGGCCCAGGCCGCAGCGGAAACGGCGCGCCAGTCTATGCCGCTGTGGGCGTAAAAGCGTTGGTCTTCGCTGAGCACCAGGGCCGTGCGTAATGCTGGCGACACATCCGCCAACTGAACCCAGCTCCCGCGCCGCACACCGCTGTCGGTGCGCTGGCGCTGCAGTACATCGCCCTCACGTGAGAGCAGCAGCGTGTCGGACGAGCGAAAGTCCTGGCGCACTTCATCAAACGACGGCATGGCGCCCGCCGCATGGCCGGTATACAACAGCAGCGCCAATGCGGCGGCATGGCAGCGGATGCCAAGGCGGCGACGTGCTGTTGAAGTCATGGGGCCTCAGCTACGGCCGTAAACCATCAGCACCGCGCCTGCAGGGAAGCTGCGGCTGCTGATGAGGCGCAGGTCCACGGGGGTGGTGAACAGCGGCAAACCTTTGGCGAGTGCAACCGGGTGCACGATGAGCAGCATCTCGTCTATCAACTGGTGGCGCAGCAGGCCCTGTACCAGGCTGGCGCCGCCGTGCACCAGGATTGGCCGCTGGTCTGTGTTGGGCTCGTTCAGCAGGCGCTGCAGGGCGTGCGGCGCGTCGCCGCGTGCGATGCTGGTGTCTGGCCAGGTGGCTTCGGCCAGGGTGTTGGAGAACACCAGCTTGGGGATGTGGTTCATGGGCTCGGCAAAGGCATCCGTGGAGTTGGGCCAGTAGGCGGCCATTTCTTCATACAGCGCCCGGCCCATGGCGTGTACACCGGCCTGGCGCAACTGGGCAAGCTCCCATGCCTTGAGTTTGTCGTCATAGCTGCGAAACACCCACTCCATGGCGTCGCCACGGGCTGCACAGAGGTAGCCATCCAGCGAGACATGGAGCTTCAAAATGACTTTGCGCATGGTGGTGTCGATCTCTTGTTTTTGTCAATGTTGGGCCCGGCTGGATTGCGGGCAGAGCGCCTGGACCGGCTGCGCAGCCCTGGCAGGCGGCTGCGGTCTGCGATGCGATTTCAGTCGTTGTGGGTCTGGTTTGTTTTCTACGGCAAGCTTGATGGATAGGTGCTCGATTCTCGTTGAATGGCGCTTCAAAGCGCCGTGATCCGCGAGCGGGTTGACGAAGACGATTGTCAACCCAGCGTTTGCCTTGGCGCGGTGAGACCTGTGCCTGCCGCGTGGCCATGGGGTTGGCGGAGCAGTCGTGATGAAAGACTTTTTCGAGCGCCGATGCAGCGCAGCGGCGCCAGCGTTATTTCAACTGCACTTTGATGCCGTCGGCCAAAACCGTGATATCGCCTATGTCGTAGGTTTTGCGGCCCACCGTCAGTTCGGCTTCGGTGAAGCTGCGCAGCGCCTGGTCACGCAGTAGCTCTTGTGCTACCAGCTTGGCGATCTTTTCGGCCTGCTCGGCGTTGCGTCCGCTCAAGCCCTGCAGGCTCAACTGCTCGGCCCTGGGCTGGTCAAGCAATAGCGCGCGCCTGGCGGCGTCATAACGCAGTGCGCTGCTCACGGTGACGCTGCCCTCGGCGCCGCTTTCACTCTTCAGAAACGGACTGGTGATCAACAGCCGGGCGGTGATCGCTGCGCGGTTGGTGGCGGCGTCAAGATGCAGTTGCGGCTCGCTCAGCGCCACGTTGGCATAAGCGCCATACTTTTGCGCCAGCGGAAAACGTTTGTCGAGTTGGGCTTGCAACTCGGCACGGCTGGCGGTGTATTCGCTGGTGAAAAAGTTAAATCCGGACCACGCGCCCGTAGGCACCAGAAGCAGGCCAGCCAAGGACGGCAGCTGTAACAGTTGCAGGATGAGGCGGCGGCGCGGCGGGGACGGGTGCAAACGGTGGCGCATGGTGGGTGTGGATGATGAGATCAAGCGATAAAGTCATTTGAGCGACGATGCCTGGGAATGAGTCGAAATTCTGCCGCTTTAGAAATGGAGTTTGCGCCGGCTGAGAGGTTCCCAGGCGAGCGACTTGTACAGCTGTTACGGACCTTTACGCGCCCTGTTAATTCAGACGGGTTAAATCTGTTTCAAGATGTACTAACATGCTGGGGTAGGGCCTCTGATCGTGCAGACGTTCTCTGAGCCGCCGTCTCGTCTTCTGGGTCTTGTGGGCCCGAAAAGATGGTGCGGTGGCGCATCATGGCTTGTGTTTCTTTTTCAATATGCCTATTTTGGGTTTTCCGCAGGTTCTTTGTGCCGCCTCTTTCTGCCCCGCCGGGTTGTTTGTCCATCAGGTGAACTGGTCATATGACATCTGATCGGTCCTCTCACCGCGTGGATGCCATGCCCGAAATCGATGTCGGCGCTGCGGATCAGCTCTATCTTGATTCCACTGAAATTCTGCTGCAAACCCTGGGCGTAAGTGCTGACGGCGAAGACCGTGCACACATTCTGCAGGTGTTGGAGAGCCTGCCGATTCTGGTCTGTGCGCTCGATCTGGACGATCAGAACACCATCTTGTTCTGGGGCAGCGAGTCCGAGAAGGTCTCTGGCTACCGGCGCGAAGAAATCGTCGGCAACCCCGGCGCCATGCAACTGCTGTACCCCGAGCCGGTGTACCTGGCGCGCAAGCTGGCCGACCTGCAGGACATGGGCTCGTCGTTCCGCGATCTAGCCTGGACCCTGACCACGCGTTTTGGTGAAAAGCGGCGTATCGCCTGGTCCACCATCGAAGGTGTGCAACTCAAGCCTGGTCGGCGCGAACTGTGGTGTGTAGGCCAGGACATCACCGCGCGTTCCGAGGCTGACCGTCTGCTGCGCGACCGCGACAAGCTGCTGAACTCGGTTTTCCGCCACCTGCCCGACATGATTCTGCTGAAAGACGGCGACGGTCGCTGGCTGCTCAGCAACCCTGCAGCGCGCGCCGTGCTGGGTTTGAGCGAACAAGACGTCTACGGCTTCACCAATCTGGAAATCGCGGACCGCAACCTGCCCAACAGCGATGGCCTGCGCCACAGTGCCCTCGCCGAAGAGGCCACCTGGCAATCGGGCCGGGCCTCGCACATGCAGGAAATTGCCGACGACGGCCATGGCAACGTACACACCTTTGACGTGGTGCGTGTGCCTACCTTTGGCCGGCGCGGCCAGCGTCTGCACCTGCTGGAAGTGCGCCGCGACATCACCGACCAGCGCATTGCCGCGACCAAACTCGAACTGGCCGGACGTGTGCTCGACCAGAGCACCGACGGCATCATGATCACCAACGAGTCGAACAAGATCATGATGGTGAACAACGCCTTCACCGAGATCACCGGCTACAGCGCCAACGAGGTGTTGGGGCACGACCCCAGGCTGTTGTCCTCGGGCCAACACGACAAGGCTTTCTACAGCGACATGTGGAAGACGTTGGCCAATGACGGCCGTTGGGCTGGCGAGGTCTGGAACCGGCGCAAGAATGGCGCGGTCTACGCGCAGTGGATGAATCTCTCGGCCCTGCGCCAACGTGCACATGGGGAAGTCACCCATTACGTGGCCTCGTTCTCCGACCTGAGTTCACGCAAGGCCGACGAAGAGAAAATTGCGCTGCTGTCCACGCAGGACGTGATCACCGGCTTGCTAAACCGCAACCAAACCGCACGCACCGGCTCGCAGGAACTGAAACACGCCAAATCGTCGCACGAACAGGTGGCCCTGATTGTGCTCGACGTCGACAACTTCAAGACCCTGAACGACTCTTTAGGCCACGACGCCGGCGACCAGTTGCTGCGCGAAGTCGGCGCCCGCCTGCGTGCCGTGGCGGAAGACCATGCCGTGGTGGGCCGGCTCAGCGGGGATGAGTTCTTGGTGTTGAAGCGTGGTGTCCAAGGCACGGCCGAAGCAGCCCACCTGGTGAATGCGCTCATGGCGGCCGTGGGCCAAAGCATGACGCTGGTGGACTTGCCGGTCACGGTGTCGATCACGGCCGGCATTGCCATGTTCCCGGCCGATGGCGAGCAGTTCGATGCCTTGTTTGGCCGCGCCGATTCGGCGCTGTATGCGGCCAAGCGCGAGGGCCGCGGCACCTACCAGTTTGCCAACGCCACCATGAACGAGGCGGCGCTGGAGCGCTTGCGCATCGAGTCGGCGCTGCGCCAGGCCATAGAAAACGAGACCTTGCGGCTCGAATACCAGCCGCTGATCCATCTGCCCAGCGGGCGCATCATAGGCACGGAAGCCCTGTGCCGTTGGGATCACCCGGAGCGCGGTGCGATTCCGCCGGGCCTGTTCATTCCGATTGCCGAAGACTGTGGCTTGATCGAAGCACTTGGTGGCTGGGTCTTGAAAAAGGCCGCCAAACAATTGCGTGCATGGCATGACGCCGGTCATCCCGAATTGATCATGGCCGTGAACCTGTCGGCGCGGCAATTCCAGCGCGGCTTGGTGCTCAAGCAAGTCGAAGAGGCCCTGGCCGAATCCGGTGTCTCGCCCGACCGCTTGGAGCTGGAGCTGACCGAAAGTGTGCTGCTGCACGACGGTGAAGCCGTGATGACCGTGTTGCGCCGCCTGCAAGCGTTGGGCGTACGCCTGTCTATCGATGACTTTGGCACCGGTTATTCAAGTTTTGCCTACCTGCGGCGCATCAAGTTCGACAAGATCAAGATCGACCAGTCTTTTGTGCGCGACCTGATCGACGACCCCGACAACGCCGCCATCGTGCGTGGTGTGATTTCGCTGGCGCTCAGTTTGGGTTTGCAAGTGCTGGCCGAAGGGGTCGAGACCGAAGCCGTGGCCCAGCGTTTGCGCCATATGCAGTGCACTTATGCCCAGGGCTACTACTTCGACCGGCCTTTGCTGCCTGAAGAGTTTGCCCAGCGTTTACGCGAGGTCTGATGTGGCTTTCCGTGGCGCCCCAGCCACGTAAAACCGATTTACTTTCTTTTTCAATTTCCTCTCCAACCTGCCGTATAGGCCGAAATTCCGGCCTTCCTGGCAAGACCTCGGCATGCTGGGGAGCTCGTGCCCATGGAGCCGGGTTTTCGAGATCGGTTCTAATCGCTACCTGCCAACAGCTCTGTTTGAACTGTAGACATGGCGCTAAAGCGAGTGGTTTTGCCCCTGCGCTGGGCCGGCACCATGGCTTTGTTGGTCGAAATGCATCATTTTGGTGCAGTCCTCTGGCGGGAGATGTGAGCTGATCGTCTTCTCCCCACCCCATTCGTTTTTTGTCGTTGCACCCTGCGGTGCAAAGGAACTCGTTTTTGCGCATGAACTTCAGCAGTTCAAAACTCGTTCGTTTGTTAGAGCATGTAGCCCCAGGTGGGAGCGAGGCATCGCGCCAGGACTCGGCCGAGCGCCTGAGCCAGTGGGTCGGCGTTTTTGATGCCGTGAAGCTGCATGCGCTGCACCAATCGCTTAAAACGCTGGGCCAGACGCCAGGCCATGAAGCACCGTCTGCGGGGCGCACGGCGCAGACGCGCAGCCTGAGCCTGCGGCAGCAGTTTGACCAGGTGCGTGCGACGTTGCTGTCGTCCATCACCGCCCCACACGTTGCCGCGGATTTGGCCGCCAGCCCACGTGCGCCGCGTCTGGCGTCCTTCCAGAAAGAAGCCGCTGCCGCCATGGCCGCACCGCAGCCGGTGGTCGACTTTGCGCTGCACCGCCAGCGTTACCTCGACCAGCAACGCAAGATGGAACTGATGATAGGCCCGCTGCGCGCCCATGCGCAGCAAACCCTGTCAGCGGCGTCGTCCGCGTTGCGCCAACTGGCCGCACTGGACGCCATGTGGCAGCAGATGCTGGAGGTGCGCGAGCAAAAGTTGTTGGCCAACTTGCCCGCCATGTTGAAACAACGTTTTGAGCAATTGCGCAAAACAAATGCAGACGCAGCTTCACCGGCCTCATGGGTAGAGAGCTTTGAGGCTGAGTTGCAGGAAGTATTGCTGGCTGAACTGGACACCCGTCTGCAGCCGGTGCTGGGATTGATAGAGGCCTACGAGGCCTCGCCACAAGAAGGTTAAGAAGTCGCAATGAACAGGATTGTTTTCGCCGTTGTTTTCGCCCTAGGCCTGGCCACAGTGGGCTGGGTGGGCATGGGTTTTGTCGGCTCCAGCGGCCTGGCTTTGCTCATGACCTTGGTGATAGGCGCCGTGTATCTACTAGGCGCGTTCGAGGTGTTGCAGTTTCGTGCGGCCACGGCGGCGTTGTCTGCCGCGCTGGCCGATGTCGCGCAACCGCTGACCGACCTGGCCGCGTGGCTGCAGCGCCTGCCTGCGCCACTGCAACACCCCGTGCGTCTGCGCATAGAAGGTGAACGTGCGGCCTTGCCGGGCTTGGCGCTGACTCCCTATCTGGTGGGTTTGCTGGTGATGCTGGGCATGCTGGGGACTTTCCTGGGCATGGTGCTGACGTTCAAGGGAGCCGTGTTCGCACTCGAAGGCTCCACCGATTTACAGGCCATACGCTCGGCCTTGGCCGCACCCATCAAGGGCCTGGGTCTGGCGTTCGGCACCTCGGTGGCCGGTGTGGCGGCATCTGCCATGCTGGGCTTGTTGTCGGCCATGGCAAGGCGTGAACGTGTGGACGTGGCTCGCCTGCTCGACACCCGGGCCGCCACCGTGTTCAAGCCGCTGTCGCTTGGCCATCAACGCCAGCAGGCCTACCAGGCACTGCAGGTGCAGGCCCAGGCCTTGCCCCAGGTGGTCGAGCGCTTGCAGGCCATGGTGGACGGCATGGAGCGCCGCAGCGCGCAACTGGAGACACATTTGCAGGGCCAGCAGGCACAGTTCCACCGCGAGGTGAGCGGTGCCTATACCGAGCTGGCCGCCCGTGTTGGTGCGTCGCTGCAAGACAGCCTGGCCGCTGGTGCCCAAGCCGCTGGCGACAGCATCAAGCCGGTGGTGCAAGCCGCCATGGCAGAGATGGCGTTGGAGTCAAAACGCATGCACCAAAGTGTGTTCGAGGCGACGCAAAGTCAATTGGCAGGCTTGTCTGGCGCGTTTGGCGACACCGCACGTGGCGTCAGCGACGGCTGGACCCGTGCGTTGCAAACCCATGCCAGCACCAGCGCGCAGCAGGTCGAAAAGCTCGACCTTGCCTTGCAGTCGTTTGCGCAGGTATTTGAGCAACGTGCAAATGCCTTGTTGACTTCGGTGGGCGCAGCCGCAGTCCAGTCGCAGAGCGAGCAACACAAGGCCGACCAGCAGCGTCTGCAAAGCTGGACACAAGGCCTGGCTTCCATGGCCGCCAGCCTGCAAGCCGAATGGCAACAAGCGGGTGCACAAACGCTGGCCCAGCAACAGGCGGTTTGCCAGACGCTGGAGAAAACTGCGGGCGACATCAGCGCACGCGCCAGCGCACAAGCCAGCCAGGCCATGGCTGACGTGAGCCGGCTGCTGGCGCAGTCTGAGGCGCTGGTGCAAACCCGCATCGATGCCGAAGCCCATTGGGCGCAGCAGCAGGGCGAGCGTATGGAGCAACTTGCGTCGCTGTGGCGCACAGAGTTGACGGCCTTGCGTGAGGCCGAAGCCCAGCGTGGCCAGGCCGCCGTCGATCGTTTGGCTGAATTGCAAACCGCCTTGGCCAGCCACCTGAGCAGCGTGCACGATGTGACGGCCCAGTCACAAAGCGCGCAAGCCGCTGCAGACCAGCAACGGCTGCAAGCCTGGACCCAGGGCCTGGCGCACATGGCGGACACACTCAAGAACGAATGGCAGCAAGCCGGAGCCGAGACGCTGGCCCAGCAAAACGCCGTGTGCCTGACCCTGGAGAAAACCGCCGGCGAAATCACCACACGTGTGAACCAGCAGGCCGGCCAGACGCTGGACAACATTGCCGCTCTGCTGGACAAGTCCGAGTCGCTGGTCAGCTCGCGTGTAGCGGCCGAAGCCCAGTGGGCCCAGCAGCAGGGCGAGCGTATGGACCAATTGGCGGGCCTGTGGCGCAGCGAACTCAGCGCACTGCGCTCCGAAGAAGCCACGCGCGGCCAGGCCGCCGTGCAGCGCCTGGGCGAACTCCAAACCGCGCTGGCCAGCCATCTGGCGAGCCTGCATGAGGTCGCCGCCAAGACCCAATCCGACCAAGCCTTTGCCGAGCAGCAGCGTCTGCAGGCCTGGACGCAAGGTCTGGAGACCATGGCGAGCACACTCAGGAACGAATGGCAGCAGGTGGGTGCGCAAACCCTGTCGCAGCAAACCGCCGTGTGCCTGACCCTGGAGAAGACCGCTGGTGAAATCACCGAACGCGTGAACCGTCAGGCCAGCCAGACACTGGGCGACATTGCGGGCCTGTTGGACATGTCTGAGTCCTTGATTGTTTCGCGCGTGGAAACCGAAGCGCGTTGGACCGAACAGCAGGGCCAGCGCATGGATGAACTGGCCGCTTTATGGCGCAGCGAACTCGGCGCCCTGCGCGCCGACGAGGCCACACGTGGCCAGGCGGCTGTGGAGCGATTGGGCGAACTGCAGTCTGCGGTGGCCAGCCAGTTGGCCACGCTGGGCGCGGCGCTGGAGCAGCCGATGACGCGCCTGATGCAGACCGCTGCCGAAGTGCCGCAGGCGGCCGCCGAGGTGATTGGCGAATTGCGCGGCGAAATGAGCCGCTTCTCCGAGCGCGACAACCAGGCCCTTGCGGAGCGCGCCGAGTTGCTCGAGAACATCAGCACACTGCTGCAAAGCTTGAACCAAGCCTCGGGCGAGCAACGTGCGGCGATCGAGTCGCTGGTGGCATCTGCCGAGGCGACTCTCGGCCAGGCCAGCAGCCGTTTTGCCGAGACCCTGGGCGCACAAGCCGGGTCCGCATCCGACGCCGCCGCACATGTGGCCGGCAGCGCCGTTGAACTGGCCAGCCTGGGAGAAGCCTTCAACCATGGTGTGCAATTGTTCAGCGCGTCGAACGAAAAACTCATCGATAGCCTGGGGCGCATGGAAGCTGTGATGGGCCAGGCGGCCAGCCGCAGCGACGAGCAATTGGCCTACTACGTGGCGCAGGCGCGCGAGGTCATCGATCTGAGTATTGCCTCGCAGCAAGGCCTGGTGGAAGACCTGCGCCGGCGTGATGCCAAAGCCGCCACCACTACCGCAGCGTCCAAGGAAACGGCTTGATGAGCGGCCTGGACGACAGCTTAGTCTCTGATGACGGCCTGGAGCAAACCGCTCCGGTGTGGGCCGTTTTTGGCGACCTGATGGCCGGCTTGCTGGGCGCGTTTGTGCTGGTGCTGGTGGGTGTGTTAGTCGTGCAGATGGACCTGGTCAGCAACCTGCAGGCCGAAGTGCAAAAGCGCCAGGTCGAGGAGCAACGCCGCATGGCGCTGGAGAAGGCACTGGCGATTCCGCTGGCGAGTGGCCGGGTCACGCTGAACAATGGGCGCATAGGCATCAGCGGCAATGTGTTGTTTCCGCTGAATTCCGACCAACTGCGTCCCGATGGCCGGCAATTGCTGAAGAGCCTGGTGCCGGCCTTGCAAGCCTACCTGGGCGAACGTGACGACATGTTGATGGTCAGCGGCTTCACCGACGACAAACCGATACAGGAGGGCAATCGCCGCTTCACCGACAACCTGGAGCTTTCAGCCCAGCGTGCACTGACCGTGTCGCGCGCCATGATCGAAGAAGGCATGCCTGCGTCGCGTGTGTTTGCAGCCGCTTTTGGTGCCGAACAACCCGTGGCCTCCAACACCAGTGAACAGGGGCGCACGCTGAACCGCCGCGTGGAAATGGCGCCCGTGCCGCGTTCGGCGGGTGTGAAAAGCGCCACGCCATGAACGAAACCGGTGTGGATCAGCCCTTGCCGGCTTGGCAAGCTGTGCTGGACGGCCTGCGTGCAGACGGTGCGCAGCGCATGGACCCGGTGCGTTTTCACTTCGTCGAGGTATTGGCGCAACGCTTGCCCGCAGCCCAGTCCGCGCTGCAGCCGATTCTACAGCGCAAGCTGCAAACGGCCATGGCAGGCTTGCGCGAACGCCTGGACCAAGGCTTGCAAACGCGCCGCAGCGCCGAGCCGCTTGCCCCGGCTGCGCCCACACCGCTGGCCGGGCTGAACCACTACATCCAGCAAGCCACGCAGCACGAGCCGCAGCAGGCGCTGCGTGGCCGCGCTGGCCGCGAGCTGAAAAGTGTGCGCCGCTTCAGGGAAACCTGGTCGAAGATTGCCGCTGTGCAGCAGGTCGACCGCGCTCTGGTGCGTGCACCGGAAAACGCCGGTCCACTGAACTCGCACATGCTGGTGTTGCATTCACTGGCGCAGATGCGAGGCCTGTCGCCCGACTATCTGCAGCGTTTCATGTCGCACGTTGACACCTTGCTGTGGCTAGACCAGGCGCAGCAAAAGCCCGCACCCGCCGAGGTCAAACCCGCGGCGCGGAAAAGCCGGGCGAAGAAATAAACCGGCCTCAGGTTTGTGCCAGCGCCGCAGCACGAATGCTTTGCAGCGTGCTTGCCGGTGTAATCGCTTCCGGGTCCAGCAAACAATGCAGGATGGCCGGTTTGCCGCTGGCACGTGCGCGCGCCAGGGCCGGTGCAAACTCTGCGGTGGTGCTGACCTTTTCGCCGTGGCCACCAAACACCTGGGCGTAGGCGCAGAAGTCGGGGTTCTGCAATTGTGTGGCGCTGATGCGGCCGGGGTAGTGGCGCTCCTGGTGCATACGGATGGTGCCGAACATGGCGTTGTCGAGCAGCACCACGATGATGGGCAATTGGTATTGCACGGCGGTGGCGAACTCCTGGCCGTGCATCATGAAATCGCCGTCACCGGCAAACACCACCACTTCACGCTCGGGCCACAGGCGCTTGGCGCCCACCCCAGCAGGCAGACCGTAACCCATGGAGCCGCTGGTCGGGGCGAGCTGGCTGGCGTAGCTGGTAAACGGCCAGAAACGGTGCACCCAGGTGGCGAAGTTGCCCGCACCGTTGCAGAAGATGGTGTTGGCCGGCAGGGTTTCGCGCAGGTGTTGCATCACGGCACCCATTTGCAGCGGGCCGGGGATTTGAATCGGAGCGGGATCGCTCCAGCGTTGGTAGTCGGCATGGGCCGCAGCGGTTTCGTTCAACCATGCAGGCGTGGTCTCGGGGCGCAGCGTGCTCGCGGCCTCGGCAAAGGCCTGGGGTGTGGCGTGTATGTTCTGGGCCGCACGGTAAAGCTTGCCGAACTCATCGGCATCGGCATAGACATGCACCAGCGTTTGTTGCGGCGTGGGAATGCCCAGCAACTCGTAGCCTTGTGAAGGCACTTCGGACAAACGCCCGCCCACCAGCAAAATCAAATCCGCGTTGCGTATGCGTTGCAGCAGGCGCGGATTGGCGCCCAGGCCGAGGTCACCGCCGTAGCAGCGGTGGCTGTGGTCAAACAACATCTGCCGACGGAACGAACAGAACACCGGCAGTGAAAACGCATCGGCAAAGTGGTTGAACTGCTGCACGGCGGCTTCTGACCAACGGCTGCCGCCCAGTATGACCACCGGCCGCTGCGCTTGGGCCAGACGCTGCTGCAGCTCGGCCAAAGCGGCGGGGCCGGGGTGGGTTTCGGTGACGGCGTAGGGCAGGGCATCGGCCACGCAGGCGGCTTCCGTCAGCATGTCTTCGGGCAGCGCAATCACCACCGGGCCGGGGCGGCCCGAGGTGGCGATGTGGAAGGCACGCGAGATCAATTCGGGCAGGCGTTTGGGGTCGTCGATCTGCACCACCCACTTGGCCATGCTGCCAAACACGGCGCTGTAGTCCAGCTCCTGAAAGGCTTCGCGGCCCAGGGCCTCGCGTGCCACCTGGCCGACAAACAACAACAGCGGCGTGGCGTCTTGGTGGGCAATGTGGATGCCGGCGGCCGCGTTGGTGGCACCGGGGCCACGCGTCACAAAACAGATGCCCGGGCGGCCCGTGAGTTTGCCTTGGGCTTCGGCCATCATGGCGGCGCCGCCTTCCTGGCGGCACACACTCACGGCAATCGAGGCATCGTGCAAGGCATCGAGCACGGCCAGAAAACTTTCGCCCGGCACACAGAACAATTGTTCTACGCCGTGTTGTATCAGTTGGTCAACCAGGATCTGGCCGCCCGTGCGTGGAGCTATGGTCATGGGTTTATTGAAAAATTAAAAAAGAGCTTTGCAGGCGGCGTGGATGCGGCCGCAGGCTTCTTCGAGCTGCGCCATGGACGTGGCATACGAGATGCGGAAATACGGCGCCAGTCCAAATACGCTGCCGGGCACCACCGCGACATCAAAGTCTTGCAGCAGGTGGTCGCAGAAGTCGCTGTCGGTGAGCAGCAGTTTCCCGCTGGGGGTGACCCGGCCCAACACCCCTGCGCAACTGGCAAAGGTGTAGAACGCACCTTCGGGGGTGCGGCAGCGCAGGCCGGGTGTGCGGTTCAAGGCAGTCACCACAAAATCGCGCCGCGCTTGGAATAACAGGCAGCGTTCAGCCACCACCGCCTGCGGTCCGGTCAGCGCCTCAATCGCCGCCGCCTGGCTGATGGACGAAGGGCACGAGGTGGACTGGCTTTGCACCACCGCCATGGCGGCGATCAGCTCTTTGGGGCCGGCACCATAGCCCAGGCGCCAGCCGGTCATGGCGTAGGCCTTGGAGACGCCATTCACCGTCAGCGTGCGTTCGCGTAAGCGCGGCTCCACGGCAACAGCTGTGGCAAAGGCCAGGCCGTCGTAGAGGATGTGCTCGTAGATGTCGTCGGCCAGCACCCATACCGCCGGGTGGCGCAGCAGCACTTCGGTGATAGGCTGCAACTGCGCCGCACTGTAGGCCGCACCACTGGGGTTGGAAGGCGAATTCAAGAACAGCCAGCGTGTGCGGGGCGTGATGG
>NZ_JBMOXA010000016.1:0-108202 GCF_049316285.1 Variovorax sp. HJSM1_2
TCTCGAGGCTAAGCCCTGGTTTCCTGGCTTCAACGAATGGAAGGATCTCTTCTATCTACGCCCGATCGTTTCGCGCCCTCAAAGTCGAGGTCGCTTATGGCTTGCATCCACCGATCCTACGCATCCGCCACAAATCGATCCACGCTATTTAAGCGAACCCGACGACATGCGTGTCTTGCGGGATGGTTTTCGGATCGCCCGAGAAGTGGCTCAGCAACGGCCACTGGACGCTTTCCGGGGTGAAGAGTTGAATCCTGGGCCGAGGTGTAGCACAAGCGCGCAGATCAACGCGCATATTCGCAAGACTGCAACGACGGTGCAACATGCGTGCGGCACGTGTCGTGTTGGACGTGATTCGGGGGCGGTGGTCGATGCGAAACTGGGAGTGTACGGCGTTGAGCGGTTGCGAATTGTTGATGCCTCCGTGATGCCCACCATTCTCAACTGCAACATCCATGCAGCAGTCTTGGCGATTGCCGAATGGGCATCCGACTTAATCAGAGGCCGTTCTCTGCTGCAACCCGAGGGCGACCGAAGCTAAAACGAACAGTCAGCTCAATAGAACTTAGTGCGTATTCCAGTTAGGTTGCCCATTTGCTCCGCGAATAGTTGATCATCAATTAGTAAGAAATCTAGTGTTGCTCATCTTGCGCGCATTAGGCTCCAAACAGGGGATGGCGGTAGATCAGGATGAATCAAATGGTTAAAGACAAACTTTTTCCACAGGCGAGTCGAGTGAGGTCAACTCTGTCCCCAAAGTTTCAATTTGTTTGATCAGATCCTTACTGGCTTCGTCAAGAGGCGCGCGTTCTCGAAAGATTACAGCAATGTCTCGCTTCATCAAGGGAAGAGTAATGGATAGGGCCCTTATGGTGCCATCCCGAACATTGGAGACCACTGAGTGCGAAGGCAGCATTGTCAAATGCTCGCTCGATTCCACAAGCGATTTAGTGAAATCGATCGAGCCGCATTCAACAAGATGGGCAGGGGGGTTGAGTCCTTCTGCCGCCATAAGTTTCTCAAGCACATTCCGTTGTGGCCAGCCGACCATGGGGCAGACCCACGGATAACGCGCGAGGTCGGCCCAATTGACTGCCTCTAGTTGAAAAAGTGGATGGTCTGAACGCGCAAAAACACACAGCCGATCTCGAAACAGAACACGCTGCTTGAGGCCATCCGGAAAAACGTCGAAGAACTCAGTTTGGCCGACGATGAAATTGAACTTGCAGGAGAGAAGCCCAAGAAGCAATTCAATCTGGACTTTTTCGACGATACGAACCAGCGTGTCGGGGTGTCGAAGACGCCATCTGGCGATTGCACGTGGAATCACACTGCTACCGAGCGTCGGTAGTACGCCGACAGTGATGGCGCGAACTTTTCCGGCATCTGCTTTGATTTGCCCTTGCGCCAGTTCCATTTCGTCTTTGATCAGCCGGGCGTGTGCGTAGATCAGCTCGCCAGTGGCAGTGGGCGAAATCCCCGCGGGGCCTCGCTGAAGCAAGCTCATGCCGAGCTCCGCTTCAAGTCGATCCATAGACTTCGAAAGAGCGGGTTGGGAAACGGAAAGGAGCTTCGCGGCCTTGGCCAGGCTACCTTGTTCGATGATCGTGGTCAGGTGCAAAAGCTTTCGTGGGTCCATGGTGTCTCCAGGCATCCCGCCTCTTCGTGGGCGTTACGCAGTTTAAGGCTAGACCGCGTAGCTATAAGCCCGGATCATTATGCATGTTCGCTCCAATGAGCTTAGAAGCACTCGATTTCAGGACAAACCAGTCAGTTGGAGTCGGTAATGCCGTTGTCTTTGATGACCTTTTCCCAGCGAACCGCCTCGCCCTTCATGTACGCGGCGATGGCCGCCTGGTCTCGATACTCCACACTGAAACCGCTAGACGCCAGTTGCTCTAGAACCCCTGGATCTTTCAGTGCCTTAGTAAACGCCTCACCAAGTTGAGTCACGGTCTGGGCTGGCGTGCCAGCTGGTGCCAGAAATGCATACCAGAGCCGCGGAGAAAAGTCGGCAAACCCGGCGCTTGCCATCGTGGGTACGTTTGCAAGTTCAGGTTGCGGTGCGCTGGAAGTAACTGCCACGGCCCTCACCCTGCCTCCTTTGACGAGTGTTGCAGCTTCAGTTGCCGAAGAAAAGAACGCTTGTACCTGACCTCCCAAGAGCGCTTGGACTGCGTCAGGGCTACCCCGGAACGGAATGTGAGTCCCAGTTCCGCCGATTTCATTTAGGAATCTCACGGCTGAGAGATGCGCCAACGTACCGTAACCGCCTGATGCATAAGTGATGCCGTTGGCCCCCTTGGCAGCTTTGGTCACGTCCACAATTGTCTTCAGATTAGATGAGGCAGGAACAATCAGCGCCATTGGGTAAGACCCGACGCCGACGATGGGCACAAAGTCCCGTTGAAGGTTATACGGCAGCTTCTCACGCAATACAGTGATCACAACACCAGAAGCCGTCAGGCTCAGAAGTGTGCAACCGTCTGGTTTAGCCTTGGCGACGAAATCAGTACCAATGGTCGTGCTGGCACCTGCCTTGTTTTCCACAACGAAGGACTGTCCTAGCAGCGTGGCCGCTTTATTTCCAACGATACGGCTGACAACATCCCCCCCACCGCCTGGGGGGTTGGGGACGATCATTTTGATCACCGAGCAGGTGCTCTGCGCCACTGCACTATCCAAGACGACGGCTTGTGCCGCGCTTAGTAACGCCACCACATACAAAAATCTCTTTCCCCTATTCATCTTGGCAACTCCTAATGTCACTGTGACACCTTATGAGCGAGTCTAGGTACCCTTCGCCAAAAGGAACTGCTCCGTTTCCTGATGCCTATAACCATCGGTTATGGCCGGTGGCTACGCACCCGTTCTTATCGTTGACGATGGGTTTCATTCGCTTCATCATCGACATCGTTAGGTGACTGCACCGAAGTTCGGATAGGAGCTACACCGCGTTAGCTAGCTAGGCGAAATAATTTTTCGCCTCTCTCTTGAAACGCTTCGGATAAGCCTGCTGTTGCAACTAACTTTCGCTCTTTGGAAACTGGTGAAGAAGAGCTCAAAAAGGTCTGTACGAGCCCGCTTATTTCAGGGGCGTTAAGCCTCAAAACGCAACGCCAGTAGCGAGAGATTTCGTAACTTGAATGGAACATGACATTGCGAAATGAACGTGCGACTCTGGCCAGTCACCAATAGGCCGATGTAGACCTACCGCCTAATTTATTACAGGCCTATCTCAACCAACAAAAATCATGGACCAAGACTGCACTCTCCCCGAGCTGATTCGGAACGCCAATTACATTGACGGTGTCTGGAAGCCGTCTGCCGATAGTCGTTATTTCAATGTGACGGATCCGGCCACCGGTGTGGCCATCGGCCAAGTGCCTGATAGCGGTGTTGTTGACGCCCGGATAGCCGTCGATGCCGCGTACGCCGCATTCGCTTCTTGGCGAAAGGTTCCGGCCAAAGCACGGGCGCAGATCATTAAGCGCTGGAATGACTTGGTACTTTCACGCACGGACGAACTAGGGGAACTGATCTCGCGCGAGCAAGGCAAGCCGCTGGCAGAGGGAAAAGGCGAAGTCGTCTACGCTGCAAGCTACATCGAGTGGTTCGGCGAGGAAGCCACCCGCGCGAATGGCGACGTGATCCCAGCAGCGGTTCCCGGACGTCGGATGTTCGCAATTAAGGAGCCGGTCGGTGTTGTGGCGGCGATCACGCCCTGGAATTTTCCAGCAGCAATGATTGCGCGCAAAATCGCACCCGCTCTGGCGGCGGGTTGCACAGTGGTGTGCAAGCCCGCAGAAGATACGCCGCTCACCTCCCTAGCGCTGGTAGCGTTAGCCGAGCAGGCCGGCGTTCCCAGGGGAGTGATCAATATCGTGACGGCCTCGCGAGAAAGCACGCCGGAGGTGGTGGATGCTTGGCTTGACGATCCGCGCGTGCGCAAGGTTACATTCACAGGCTCTACGCCCGTTGGAAAGCATTTGGCACGGCGCAGCGCCGATACGCTTAAAAAGCTCTCGCTCGAGTTAGGTGGTAACGCACCGTTCATAGTGTTTGAAGACGCCGACATTGAGGCTGCAGTCGAAGGGCTGATGGTTTCGAAGTTTCGTAACGCAGGCCAGACTTGCGTTTGCCCCAACCGTGTGTTCGTGCAGGCAGCAGTGCACGACGCATTTGTCAACAAGTTGGCAGAGCGGGTCGGCGCGCTGAAAGTAGGCCCATTCACCGATGCCATGTCGCAGATCGGACCCATGATCAACGAGCGTGCCATCGAAAAGATAGAGCGCCACGTCATGGACGCCGTGAGTCGCGGCGCAAAGGTCCTCGTCGGAGGCCGCCGCTTGCCCTCTATTGGACCTACCTACTATGCACCTACCGTGCTGACAAAGGCCAACGCCACGATGACGTGTAGCAGTGAGGAGACCTTTGGCCCAGTCGTACCGATCACGCGATTCGAGACAGAAGACGAGGTTATCGCCGCGGCGAATGACACGCCTTTCGGCTTGGCGGCGTATTTTTTCAGTCAGGACGTCCGCCGCATCTGGCGCGTGGCAGATGCGCTGGAGACCGGCATTGTCGGCGTTAACGAAGGTGCTCTGGCGGCCGAGGCCGCGCCTTTCGGGGGTGTAAAGGATTCGGGCTATGGCCGCGAGGGTTCAGTGCACGGCCTGGATGATTTCCTGCACGTAAAGTATGTCTGCCAGGGGCAACTCAATTGAGCAAATCACTCACATCAGACAGTCACGGGCTCGCGGAATTCGCAAGGCGGGATGAACTGGTCAAGCATTTGAGCAATGCGATACAAGGCGAAGTGCGCTTCGATTCCGGAAGCCGCGCTCTATACAGTGCAGACGCTTCGAACTACCGGCAAGTTCCGATAGGCGTGGTTGTACCGAGGAACATCGACGATATCGTCAAAACGGTAGCTGTCTGTCGGGAATATGGGGCCCCAATCCTGGCACGCGGCGGCGGCACTTCGATGTGCGGGCAGAGCGTCAACGTGGCAGTTGTTATCGACACCTCTAAGTACGTTAACCGCGTGCTCGAAGTCGATCCGGTTAAGCATCTGGCCTTAGTCGAACCCGGAGTTGTTTGCGACGTACTCCGCGATGCGGCTGAGCAATATAACCTGACCTATGCGCCCGATCCCGCTACGCACAGCCGTTGTACTTTGGGGGGAATGATTGGCAACAACTCATGCGGTCCACATTCCATGATGTCGGGCAAGACAGAAGAGAATATTGAGGAACTGGAGATCTTGACCTACGACGGTGCACGGTTCTGGGTAGGGCCGACTAGCGAGGAAGAGCTGGAGCGGATCATCCAAAGTGGCGGACGTCAGGGCGAAATTTACGCTGGACTAAAGGCTCTTCGCGACAAGTACGCAGATGAGATTCGCGCGCGCTTTCCGGACATCCGGCGTCGCGTCTCGGGGTACAACCTTAACCAGCTGCTGCCGGAGAATGGCTTTAATGTTGCGCGAGCTTTGGTTGGCTCTGAAGGTACTTGCGCCCTGACACTCCGGGCACGAACCAACCTGGTGGCCAGCCCTCAGGGACGCGTGGTTGTGGTGGTGGGCTACCCCGATATTTACCTGGCGGGAGACGCGGTGCCCACCTTGCTAAAGTTCCAACCGATCGCGATGGAGGGGCTTGACGAACGCATCATCGGGGGACTCCGCGAGCGCAACTGGAAGCTTGATGACATAGCGCTACTTCCCGCCGGCAACGCATGGATCATGGTCGAGTTTGGCGCCGATACGCCCGAACTGGCGGCAGCGCGCGCGCGTGAGGTGATGGACGAACTGACCCAGCTCTCCTCCCCACCGTCAATGTATCTAGCGGAGAGTGCAAAGACGCAGGCACGCCTGTGGTCGATTCGCGAGCAGGGCGCCTCTGCTACCTCGATGAGCAATGTACCGGGTGAACCCGATCCAATCGTCGGCTGGGAAGATGCTGCGGTCGATCCGGCGCGCCTGGGTGACTACTTGCGCGAGTTTCAGCAGTTGATCGACCGGTGCGGCTACAAGACTTCACTTTACGGACACTTCGGTGATGGTTGCATCCATGCGAGGATCACCTTCGACTTGCGAAGCGTGCCGGGAGTGCGTCAGTGGCGAGAGTTCCTGATCGATGCTTCCAGGCTGGTGGTTAAGTACGGTGGCTCGCTCAACGGCGAACACGGTGATGGAAGGGCCAAATCGGAATTTTTGCCGATCATGTTCGGCGAAACGCTAATGCAGGCCTTCCGCGAATTCAAGGAAGTTTGGGATCCAGGCCACAAACTAAACCCACACATCATCGTCGACCCCTACAAAGCTGACGAGAACTTGCGTATGGGCCCAGACTACCAGCCGCTACGCCCAATTACGCACTTCTCATTTGCAGACAAACAGGGAGGTTTCACGCGCGCGGTCGAACATTGCATCGGCATGGGCAAGTGCCGATCGACCCAAGTCGGCACCATGTGCCCGAGTTTTCGCGCCACTGGTGAAGAGCGCTATTCCACTCGTGGCCGTGCCAGATTACTTTGGGAAATGCTCAAGGGGGAGGTCATCACCGATCGCTGGCAAAGCGAAGAGGTCAAGGAGGCGCTTGACCACTGCTTGGCCTGCAAAGGATGTAAAAGCGACTGCCCAACGCATGTGGACATGGCTACATACAAGGCCGAATTTTTGTCGCACTACTACGAGCATAAGGTACGGCCAGTGCAGGCGTACTCGATGGGCATGATTGGGCGCTGGGCCCCCCTGGCAGCTGCGCTCCCGGCTCTAACCAACCTTGTGACACAGACTCCGGGCTTGAAGAGTATCGCCAAGGCTATGGCAGGTATCGCTCCCGAGCGGAACATCGCACGTTTTGCACCCCGCAGCTTTCGCAAGTTGTTTGAAGCCCACCAGCCCAAGGCGCAAGGCGAACGACGCGTGATGCTATGGCCTGACACTTTCAACAATTACTTCCATCCTGAAACTGCAATGGCTGCGGTACGGGTGCTCGAACACGCAGGCTACCGCGTCGAGATCCCTTCGGTGAGTCTGTGTTGCGGTCGGCCTCTGTATGACTTCGGGTTGCTAGATCAAGCGCGGTCGCAATTGCGCGAGATCCTCGACGCGCTGGGCCCGGCGATTGCTGCCGGCGTGCCGCTCGTTGGCCTGGAGCCGGCATGCGTGGCGGTTTTTCGCGACGAGATGGTAAATCTTTTCCCCGACGATGCCCAGGCTACAAAATTGTCAAAGCAGACATTTATGTTCTCGGAGTTCTTGGTCAAGCAGGCACGCTACCAGCCGCCGCCTCTCAAGATGAAGGCGATCGTGCACGGCCACTGTCACCAGAAAGCGCTGATGGGGATGAGCGACGAGGTGTCGCTGCTGAGTGCCATGGCGCTCGACTTTAATCTGCTCGACTCCGGCTGCTGCGGCATGGCGGGCTCCTTCGGCTTCGACAAAGAAAAAGTCGCCTTGTCGATGAAGATCGGTGAAATGGTGCTGCTGCCACATGTACGTGCTGCGGATCAGGATACGCTGGTCATTACCAACGGGTATAGCTGTCGCGAACAGATCACGCAGGGCGCGCAGAGAGACGCACTGCATCTGGCGCAGGTGATCGATTTGGCAATCCAGCGTGAGGGCAGCGCGCGACCCCAGCAGCCTCGATCGGAACTTGCTTAGTTGAGAATGGAGATCACGGTATTGATGCAGGCAGGAAACCAGCTGTTGTTGGCGCCGTTGTCATGATGTTCACATGAGGTCTGGCCTGCTTCCACCGTTCTTAACGACGAGACTAATGTACGCGGCCGGCGTGACAGAAATGGGGTGGTTTTCTCCAAATCGCGAACTCTTGTGCAATTGAGCAGCCGCGGTTCTCGACCGCGGGCTGCAGCACAAAGCAGCTTGGTCAGCGTATTGGTTTCGTGTACAGGCCCGCGGCGCGGGCCTTCTGTATTGCAAGTCCCACGATCAGGTCGCACGTAGGTGTCGGCACTTCTGCGAGCCTGGCGAGTTCAAGTGGCGCTGCCAGAAGTGCCTCGACTTCCATCGCTCGCCCAGCCATCAGATCCTGCAGAATACTCTGCCTGTGTTTTGATACCCTCAAACGAGAAAGCCCCAGCATCGGGTCGCCCACCGAACAGCCGAGGGCCTGGGCGATCGCAGCGCCTTCCTGCGTCATGCGCTCTGCTGCCGCAAGGGATGCTGGACAGGCAAGTGCCTCACCCATCGTTGAAGCGGTAAGAATGCCTAGAGAACCGCCTACAAGATTCATCAGTACTTTCTCCCAAACCGCGTCGCGGATCCTCGAGGTCACCTCAGCCTGTAGCCCGCCAGCACACATCGCGGCCGCGAGCGCATCCAACTTCTCGTCTGCACTGCCGTCGGGTCGTCCAAAAACAATACGGTTCTTAGGGTTCTGAACATGGATGACACCTGGTCCGGTGACGGTGCAGGCGGTATGTGCGACAGCCCCAACTGCCCTCTGTGGGTCAATGTTGCGCCACACTGTGTCGCCAGGGTCGATCGTAGATAGCCGTTTGCCGTCCAGCCCTCCACCATGGGCGTGGAAATACCACCACGGGATACCGTTCATGACAAAGAGAACCGATGTGCCGGGGCCAAGCAGGGGCGCAATACTTTCAGCAACTTTCGGCAACGCAGGAGCCTTCACCGTAACGATCACGATGTCCTGCACGCCAAGTGTGACCGGATCCTCGGTGGCGATCGGTTGGGAATAAAGCAGCCCTTCCGGTGTTTGCACACGCAAACCGTGCTCACGAATGGCAGCAAGGTTATCGCCACGTACGACCAACGAAACCTTCACGCCAGCTACAGCCAAGCGCCCTGCAATGTGACCGCCGACCGCCCCCGCGCCATACACGCAAACTCGCATATTTTTACTCCTGATTGTGTGGGTTGAAGGTCTATCGCAACGAATCGACCGTGGACGAACATGACTCAAACTCTCGCCACGACTGCATATAGACTCAGTCCTTGCCCATCCATCTTGGCGTCGGTGGTAGACACCCACTGTCGTTGCGACTAGGCGCTGTGCCCACGCGATTTCTGTTCACGAGGTGAGAGACGGGGATGCAGCTAAATGCTGAGGCTAGGCAAGGGAATTAACATCAGCCTATTTCCTTGCGTTTTTGCGTCGCTGCGTTGACGAGCATTGAGAGATCAGCGCCGAGCGAGACATACAGTCCACCCATTGCGACATACTTCTTAATTAAGTCGGGTCTGGAAGCAAGCCCGCCGACACCCAGCGCCTTACCGTGTTTGCGGCAAGCTGCTAACACCTTTGAATAAGCCTCTTCAACAATAGGGTGGTCAAACTGACCCGGTACTCCCACCTCGGTGCACAGGTCGTTTGCCCCGACGAGCAAAATGTCGACACCTGGTACTGCAGCAATCTCATCGGCGGCAGCAAGGCCAGCTGCCGATTCGATCATTGCGACAATGGTGATCGCCGCGTTCAGCTCCGCAGTGGCTTCGCTAGCTGGCAAGGAGCGATACCCCAGTTGCGACATGATGCCGGGGAGAGAGCGCTCTCCTTCGGGTCTGTATTTCGCACAGCGGACTACTGCGCGAGCATCCTCCGCTGAATGCATGTCCGGGACGATGACTCCGATGGCACCTGCATCAAGTGCGCTCGTAATGATATGCGGGTCAACGCCCGGGACGCGGACAAACGGTGCGACGCCCATCGCTAGCGCAGCAATACTGATTTGGCCAGCGGTTTCAATCGAGATGCCACTGTGCTGTAGGTCGATGTAGAGCGCATCGAAGCCGGCCGCCGCAGCAATAGCGCCGATCTCGGCGCCACGCACAAGTCGAACAGTCATTGAGAAAACGGGTTCGCCACGGGCGATCTTGTCGTTTACGAAATTGGGTATACGTTTGATTTTGGCGAACATGAATCAGTCGGACCTCGTTGTTGCGCACTAATGGCAGCGTCTTCTGAATGAGCATTCGCGTCGACATGGAGACGAATGACATCTCGCTGCACTGTCGACCGACGCGGTGTGGAGCCTTGATGTTGGGTTGGGCCACAACCTAAGTCAAGCTGTGTGTGATCGAGGGTATAGCCGAGAGGAATATCTGGGTGAAACCCTTTCTTGATGCTTCGCTTCTCCATCCCTAAGATTGGTCGAACCGCACAGCTTGTCGTGCAAGCTTCAGCACCAATCAGTCAGGAGATCACATGCGAGTATCGGAAGTATCGGCAGCCGAGTCAGGCGTTGTTGGGAGCATGCGCGAAGGCGTGCTCGAACTAAAAATTTTGCTTACTGGCGAAGACGATAGCCCCAATAACTTCTGCTTGCAAATGAATCGCACTGGTGCTGGCGGTTGGGGTACACCTCGTCACAAGCACAACTTTGACCAGGTGCGCTACGTTCTAAAAGGCGAATACCCGTATGCGCCGGGGAAGGCTATGCCCGAGGGTTGGATCGGCTATTTCCCTGAAAGCGTCTCCTACGGTCCGCAAGCGCGGCCAGAGGGATTGGAAGTGCTGACAGCGCAATTTGGCGGCGCGAGCGGCAGTGGTTTTTTAAGTGTCGCCAGGAGAGAGGCTGCGAACAAAGCTCTCCAAGAGAAGGGCGTATTCAAGAACGGCATCTTTACCTATTTCGACGAGACCGGTAAGCGTCACAACCAGGACGGTTCTCAGGCCTGCTTTGAAGAAGCCACAGGGCAGAAGGTTAGCTTTGCCAAGCCTCGATATGACGACGTCGTCTTGATGAATCCGGCCAACTATGACTGGATCCCTGACTCGACGCCTGGCGTGGCTACGAAGTGGCTCGGGACGTTTACCGAGCGACAAACCAAGGTCGGACTTACCCGCATCGACGCGGGTGCTTCGTTCCCAGCTGGCGAAGCGGACTCACTTGAGCTCATGTTCTTGGCAAAGGGGAATCTCATCTGGGAGGGGCAGGAGTACGGCCCCCATACCGCGTTCGAGTTCCTTGCGAACGAAGGGCCTATAGCGCTGAAGGCTAAGACGGAAAGTGAAGTTCTTCGTATCGTTTTGCCCAAATTTTAAGTTTTCGATCGCCTAACAGGGGAAGGCATTCTCCCCCTCATCGATCGCCTCGAAGTCGAACGCAGCTGTGCATTCGGCCAGAATTGTGCACCCCAAAAAAATGGAGACAAACATGAACACCCGAAAGTTTCTACTCGCTGCCTTAGGCCTAATCATCGTCGCAACGATGCCGGCCCGCGCGCAAGTCTTTCCAGATAAACCAGTGCAGATTTGATGCCCTATACGGCAGGAACCGGCCTAGATGCTGTGATGCGCCACGTCGGAGAAAAACTTAGCAAGGTCTGGGGGCAGCACTCATCATCGACAACAAACCCGGTGGCAACCGATGGAACGGTCTGGATGCCGTGAAACGTTCGACACCAGACGGCTATACGTTCTTGCTGGTAGACCAGGTGATCATGTCGCTGCATCCCGATTTGTACAAGAAGATGCCGTTTAACACTGCCAAGGACTTTCAAGCGGTGGCGCCGATGTATTCGACCAACTACTTCATTACAGTCGCTGCTGACTTAAAGATCAACAACTTTTCCGACCTGATCTCTGAGGCCAAGCGCCGAGGCAGCCCGTTGAGCTACGGCTTGTCCGGCGTGGGCAGCCAGTTACACATCGGAGGGGTCATGGTGGAAGCTGCTGCCGGGATGCCAATAATTCAGGTAGCAAATAAGGACATCCCGCAGATGTATGTGGATGTCAGTCAGAGCCGAGTGGATTTCGCCTTCGCCACGGCCGTAACGGCAGGTCCTCTGGTGAAGGGCGGCAAGATCAAGTTCATTGCTTTTGCCGATCCCAAGCGCCATCCTTGCTTTCCAGATGTGCCGACTGTGGCCGAGTCCAGCGGGCCCGCCGATCTGAAAGTGAGCACCTGATTTGCGTTGTTCGCGCCCAGCGGCGTGCCAGCGGCGGCGGTCAGCAAAGTGAATGCTGACATAACCCCAATCATTGCCGCACCCGAGACGCAAGAGTTCCTGGACAACATCGGGTTCATCGCCTGGCCGAGCACTTCGAAAGATCTCGCAGACACCATGGGCAAAGACGCCATGGGTTACAACGATTTCGTTAAGCGATGCAAACTGTCTCTGGACTGAGTCTGGAGCTAAGAATGCAAAACACCATCACCCAGCTTACCGAAGACCCCGGTGTTCCAGTCGCTGCAAGGGATTTTAGTGTTAAGGACATCGTCGTGATTGTTATTGGAGCCGCGCAGGGCATCGGGCGTGAGCTTGCGCGACAGTATGCTGCGGCCGGCGCGATTCCCGTGGTGGCCGACCTCAATATCGATAAGGCGGAGAGAGTCGTAGCCGAAATACGTGACGATGGTGGAACGGCCTTTGGCGTTGCTGTGGACATCGGAGATCGCGAGTCGGTTAATGAAATGGCGAACGCGGCGACTGCGAAGTTTGGGCGGATCGATGCACTCATTAGCAACGCGGCTATTTTTGTTGCCACGCTGCCGAAGCGACCGTTCGACCAAATCCACTTTCCGAATGGGAGCAGGTAATGAAGGTGAACACGACCGGGGTCTTCAACTGCGTGTGCGCCGTTGCGCCGCTTATGCGCGAGACGGGTTGGGGTCGTATCGTCAACATTTCTTCCGACGCGGTGTGACTGGGTGTCACGAACTACCTTCACTTCGTCACGTCTAAGGCGGGCCTGATTGGAATGACCAATTCGCTTGCACGCGAGCTTGTCCCGCATGGAATCACGGTCAACTGCGTTCGGCCGGGCGGTGTCGCGACTGAGGTCGACCGGACTGTCAATCCGACGATTGAGCTTCGTCAAAAGATGCTGGCTCAGCAGGGCGTGCCCCGCGGACAAGTGCCTTCCGACCTCGCGGGTACCTGAACCGCCTATGCAGCTCCATCAGACGTTTAAATCGCGGTGTAGCATTTCGCCCTGCCGATTGAAATGCAAATCTGGCTTTTGCCCAGACTGCAATGGAGGACAAAACACCGTTATTAAGATAATCTTTCTTATCACGATAGCCATGTCACCTTCCCAAGGTAGCTAGACGTTGTCGGGTGTTGGGTTCTACATTTAGGTGACCTATACAGCTTGATTCTGCTGGCGAGGAGAGCCTCAGGGTGATCTTCGGCACACTTAAGATTCCAGTGGCTTATCACCCACGATGGGACGGATGGTGCGAGAAGTCCGTTGATGGGCTGGGCTCCCTCGCCCTGAGCGTGTTTGGGTGTTTCCAGAAAATCGATCTGGATGAGGGCGACTTGAAATCAACTTTGAAGCTGGGCCAGTGCGCTCCTCTTCCCCATCTTCAGCAACGCCTGAATGCGCACAAGTTGTGCCGCTCGCGGTTGCACTTTGCCGGATTCCCACTTGTAGACCGAGAGCGCAGAGGCTTGGACTAGCGTTGCTACCGCCTGCTGCGAGATACCTAACTGTTTTCGTTTGGCTAGAAGCGCTGCGGCATCGAACTTGAACTGACGTCCGCCGCGAGGCAAGACTTCAACCTCCGATTCCGGTTTCTCCGCTGGAACGCGGCGACCAACCGATTTCTGCAAAGACTTGACTTGAGATGTGAGATTTTTGACATCGCGTTTGAGGGCCGCGATGTCGGAGCGTTGCGTGCTGACCGTCTTGCGCAAGGTGGCCAATTCAGTCTTGAGTTCTTTGCGCGCGACACGCAGAATTTCGCTGCGGAAGGCGGAGGTGAAATTTGTCATGGAAAAAGCTGAACGATGCAAAGGTGCTGCGTAGCTTAGCAGTCACACAGAAAAAAACCCTTCGAGGTGCGACCATCGAAGGGCTACGGCAATCCACGAAGGACTAATTACTTGCCAGCCTTCTCTGCCTTGCGTTTGGCTGCCTTAGGATCCACAACTGCCTTGAACTTGGCACCGGCCACAAACTTGGGCACCGTGGCGGCAGGGATCTTCAGCGCAGCGCCGGTTGCGGGATTCTTGCCGGTGCGGGCGGCACGCTTGGCCGATTTGAAGGTACCAAAGCCCACCAGTTGTACAGCGTCACCCTTCTTCACTGCCACCTGGATGGTTTCGATGAGCGTCTCCAGGACGGCATTAGCCGCGGTCTTGGACAGGTCGTTCTTGGAGGCGAGGATTTCTACCAGTTCAGCGCGATTCATATTGGATGGGTTGTTGATAAATGGAAGGTGCAGTTTACCTGTGTGCTACGACGGGCTTCCAACTGCGTTTGACCATGGTCGCTCACGTGTGAAGTGGCGCGACTCCGCCCGTATTCGTACTTAGATCCGATTTTCGCCAGAGACCTCATGTTCACCCGAAGTCATTGGAATTTTCGAAATCTGATCACCGGGTCCGATCCAGAACTCGTGGTATCCACAATGCTCGGAGAACACGGCGACTCGATGCATGTTCCCATCGGCCGGTGTTTCGCCTACAAAAAATGCTCGATTGAACTTCAGATCAGAACCATCCTTGAATTGAATGTGAACACCGGAATCAGCAAAATCGGCGGCCAATAGGTTGTCATCGACAATGTTTGCAGCGGTACGGCCCAGCCGTGTTGCAAGTGCAGCCTGCCAGTTCTCTAGAATACAGATCGCAGGCATAGCTATTCTTTGCTTGAGGCGATCAAGCTCTTGCTGGGCTGCAACGCGGATGGTGTCCGTCGGCAGAATTTCATCCTCGCTGAGTACACGGTCCGAGAAAGCTCCTCCGGCATCCATCGTCGCGACTGCGTAGTCAAGCCAAGATTGAAAACCGGTCGGTGGGGTTGGCGTTTGCGTGCTCATATCGAACCTCCATCTTCTCGTACGGATTGGTGAGACGCATCAAAATTGTGATGGAATGCAGGACTGACTTCCACCGAGGAAAAACCATGCTTCGCGGGTCGAGCTGCGTCGAAAAGGCAGATTTTTGGGCAATGCCGCGTGCAAGGGGGCGACATCTCCTGATCGACTCACGTCGAAATCTTCTCGACCTGGTGCTTCAAGTGAACCAATCATCTGGGCTCACCTTATTTCATGCGGTGGAAGCCGGCGTCCCCGCGCGCCTGATCGAAGTGTTCGCAGACGCAACTCGTATGCCGGTATCCACGGTAATGCGCCTCGTCGGAATTTCTCGTACCGCATTTCTTCGGAGGCGTGAAGCATGTGAACCATTGCCCGATGTTGCGGGGCATCGCGCTATGAGTCTCCTTCGGATCGCCGCTACTTTGCACCGTTTGCTTGACGAATGTGGCGATCCACAACAGTCCGCGACATTTGATGAGTTTGCCTGGTTAGCAAAATGGATTCAGCAGAGCCTTGCAGAGCTTGAGGGGCAGACCCCAGGTGACATGCTGCGAAATCCAGAGGGGCTACGAGTTGTTGAGAGTTTGCTGGAGCGAACGCGTGGGGGCTTGGCTGCATAGCACGGAACTTTGGTGGTCATTCGATGAATGACCAGAATACTGTTGCTGTTTAAAAGCCTTGGCCACGAACCTCCGCTTCAAAAGCCTTTTGACATAGATGTTGGTTGCCACCCTTGGCGAAACCATGTAATTTGTTACCCCAGCACGTGTGCTCTGGCGTTCATCATGTCTAAAAAATTCACTGTTACCAATGTGCATTCGCCATCGCCGGGCGTAAAGAGTGAGGGGCGAATCTACCACCTGACAATGGCAGGCATCCCAAAGGTGGATGCAAAGACCAAGGCACGATTGGAGGCAGCAGCCCGCGACGCGAACCGCAAAAAGCGCGACTTCCCGACCCTTTCTGTCAAATCCTGAGACTCGCGGCTCCATAACGTAAGAGCAACGCTTGCGCTATTGGGCCTAATAAACCCTTTCACTCTCGCAGTAGCTCCAGGTACAGCTCGAAATTCCCCTTAAATGCGTTGCCCTGTTCTGCCAGATTACGTAGCGCAGGTGTTTGCATCACAGTGCTTTTTGCGCTGTCGTTGAGTAGGTCCGCGTACGCCGAAATGAACCACATCTGGAAAGTCGTGCTTGTTTTTGGCTGGTTCCCGGAGATTTTGTATTGGAGGTGAATTGCTTCAGATATGAACAGGGGCGTAAGGTTTGGGGAGAACTCAAGCTGGGAATGCGGATCCCTGTCCGCGTGTTTGAAAAAGTTCTGAGCCCGATTCAACAATTCGACCCATTCTTTGCGCCGATCGGCGCAAATCATTACGTTGTCTCTAAGACAATTTACGAATCCTTGTCTGGCACCAAGATCCGCTAGCACCTGGAAGGCGGCAGAGGCTAGTGCGTGTACGGCAATCATGTTTCTTTGTTCAAAGAATAGATTGATCGCCTCACTCAATAGCCGCTCTGCTGCGTCGAGCTTTGTGACTTTTTCCGTCGAAAACATGGAATCTACCTTTTTCACAGCGCGCAGCTCTCTTTCCCCAATTCTTATAACGCACTGAGGAAAATCCGCAAGGTTTGTGCCGCACTACGAGAATGCAGAAACGCTCCTCATTCTCGAACTGGCCTTAAGGCGGGCCCGCCGACGGCATCGCGGACCTGTGAGCTCTACCGAAAACGCATGCAAGGAGCGCCAAATCTATGGCCAACGGAAGCCGTTGGCGAGTAGCATTTCACTATGTCTAAGAAAGCAGCCCAGAAACATCGCTCGAACCTACTCAGCCGTGGTTCGCCCGTTGATCAAGCTTGGCTTGACGCGGCACTTGTCGGGGGTGAATTCGGAAGCCCGGACTATGAGCGATTGACTGAGCTGGATCAGGCTGCGTTCGTCGCATTCCAATCGTGGGCCCAGGTGCGGAAGTGGCTGCTCACACCCAACAATCAGCTTGAGGGCGCCTGTCCCGAAGATGTGGCGCGAAGCCCCGAAGGATTTGGCAAAGTCATGTCAATCTTGACGGTAGCGGGTGGGCGTGTCAGTGATGACTTTATGCGTGAAAACGAGGCGTTGCCTGTCCAGGAGAGAGATAAGCCCACTGGACTTTAGTGAGGCGGAGGGGTAAGCGCAGAGAAACTCCGCTGCCAGTCGAAACAGGATGACTGGAGGCCTGACGAATCAAGCATGTTGGTCCCTGTAAAAGCTCACCTTAACAGCCGATTTCCGGCTTGAGGCCGAACCGAACTACCTCAGGCAATTGTTGACTATGCGGAAGAGTAATGGGACCAGAGCCTTGATGGATAAGTGGTTGTACAACGCATGAGCATGCTGAGGTCGATTTGTCTACAAGTATTTGTAGTTCCTGATCTGAGACTTGATTTGAAAAAACGGAAGCCAATTCTCTGACTCCGGACATCGAGATCTTTCGACTTTCGGTTCGAAGCTTTTTTAAAGCCCATCTAATTTTTTTTAGATGGAGATCTTTGTTTGTTGCTGAAATTTTGTCGCTCAGTAAGGGATTTATTCTAATCAACTTTCTCACTTGTGCTAGTGATATTCCGCTTTGTCTACATAAACTCAATGGAGTTAGGCGTCGTGGGCGACTGTCAGAATCATTAATCTTCTCGAGTTCATCGATAATTTTTATTAGTTGCGCTACTTTTAGGCTGGTTTTGGCTTTGCTAAATCTAGTGATGCTTTCTTTTTTCTTTGGTAAAACACTCATTAGCCAGATGTTGTCTCGAATTTTTGCTCTCTTAAAGGCATTACTCTCGGCGCTGTTTGTTTTTTTTATTTGATCTGATTTTCTTTTTTTGTAAAGATTGAAAATTATTTCTCTGTCAGAGTCTATTGTTGGCAGTGGGGGTAATTTGATTTCTGGAAAGTGGGTTGAGATAAGTCCGGGGTTTTTGATTCGCAGCAGCCAAAATGCATTCGAGTACTTCAAGTTTTTATTATTGGATTTATGACGATGCTCGGAAATCTTTTTTAAGGCTAATTCTGATGAACTTGGGTTGGTGTGGTAATTAGTAGTTGGCAAAGAATGTAGTTTGGATGAGATTTTTTTGATTTCCCTTATCGCTTCATCCAAGCTAACGTTCTTTGCAACGAGGAGGGCACAGCAATCCGGTGCACGGATGCTGTTAAGAGGCCCCTCCCTTCCTGCTAAGAGGCCGGTTACATCATGTGTAAAGGTGCCAATCTCACGAGAGTACTTTTGATCGAAGGGGCTGAAGCAAGGGCTCAGGATTTTTTTGATGGTCGTGCCATATCGCTTGAAGGCTATTTCTTTTCTTGTTGGTTTTCGATTGATTAGTTCTTGAAAGAAAATTTTCACATGACCGTGATCCCAGTCGTTTGAGGTGTGGTTAAGTGCCTGAGCACTTATCTTTGCTAATTTGGCATAAGGATTAAATGGATCTTGAAAATTTTTGTCTTTGATTAACTCGTGGCCGCACAAGCATTGAACTTTAGGGAGTCCTATCAGTTGATAAACAATGGCTGGTGTTCCAGCAGTGCAAAGACGACATGAATTGTCTAGTAGACAAGAGTGGCGCGAACAGAAGAAGACGTTGGGTAACTGGTGAGATCGATGCCAATATGGCTCTCCATATCTTTTGTAATCTTCCTGCAGACAGTGTGTGCAATATTTTGGTTTGGCCCCTCTGGTCGATATTCCAGATAGCTGCAAAGCTTTAAAAATGCGGGTTCCTATAAAGTAGGAAATATTGGGGGTTGATTCGGTTCCTTTGAGAAATCCTTCGTTAGAGCTACCTCTGTCGAATACCAGCCAATAGGGCAAGGTCGTCATCTCATGCAAAACACGTTCGTAGTTTGTCCCGAGGGTATTGAACAGATTTTGTATATGTGTGCTGTAGGTTGGGACATCAAAAAAAGAAGTAGCAATCTTTGACGGGAAGCCCGCATCTGTCGTTAGTTTTTGCCAGACGCTTTTTCCATTGTGTAGTTTGAGTCGCGCTAACCAAGAACCAAGAATTTCATCCGGATAGGGTTGAAGCAGGTATGGAACGCCTAGCATCGATCTAAACCTCCAAGGTGAGCGATAGGAGTCGTTTCGCCTGCTGCATGGCATGTGCTTTAAGCGTAGGCGACCAAGTTTTGAGGCCCGCGACTTTTTGAAGTCGCCACCAGGTCAAAGCATTTCCCTCTTGATGGATCTGTTCGATGCAGCGAGAAATGCGCCGCATCTGATACATTTCTCTCGATTCGGCTAAAGCATCGAGGCAAGCCATTAGCTGTGGCAACTGCGCGCCATGGGTTCGAACCATGCGTTCGCCCAAGGATTGGAGTAGCCTCGATCGGCTTAAACGGGAACAGTTCTTGTCTCGCTTCAATGCCACCGCGTAGTCCAGCACTTTCCTGCTCAACTCGCGGTCTCGTGCGGGCCAGTCGACGCGGTTTTGTTTTCCGCTTGGTCGCTGGAATCGTTGGCAGGTACTGAGCAGCCACTCGTGGTCATGGCGATACAGCCACGCGTACGTGCTTCCGTCGAGCGCGCGAACAGCATTAACCCCCTCCTTGCCGTGCAGTTTGAGAAGGTGCCCCCAATTGCTTCGATATCTGCGGTGGCTAACGACATTTCGCGTCGCCTGTAGACTTTTCAATGAAGGGGCAATTTCCGAACGTAGGCGGTACACGCTGCTTGGCGAAACCTTGTGCACCACTGCAACCTCTGCTGGCGTGAGCCCTCGCTGTAGGTCCACTTTGATTGCTGCACGCATGGATTCGTTGAGGCTCTTACAGCGGGAAGCGATCGGGATCTTCAATGCTCGGCGACGAAGCACCACCGTGGTGGTTGAAAGACCAAGGGAGATTGCAACTTGTCGGCAGGAGCAGGTGGTATCAAGCAGCAGTTTTCTCTGAAGAGCGTCCGAGCTTTCGTTTGGCCGCGTCGCTTCGCCTGATGGCTGGATGGTTGATGACGGGGCTTCTTTTCGCGTCCAGGGGGCGAGTGCGATCTGCGTAGATTCGCATGCTAGACGGAAGTCATGAATTGATTCAAAGAGAAATCCAATGAGAACCAGGTGGCAAATTGGATGCGTAGCTACGCCCGGTCGATCAAAAACGGTTCTGAGCCAGCACAAGGGATGCGATTCCGACGATAGGAGACGTCGCTTGTGCTCAAAACCGTCGAAGTCTGCGTAATGCTTGCGTAGTATGGCCGCGAGTTCGTGGAAGTCGATTGCGTTGTTTGACCGAGTGTGACCAAGTTGCTCAAAGGCCCGGTAGTAAACGGCGCGGAGTTGCCAAGGGTCTTGTGCAGGTAGCCTTGCCTCCAAAAGCTGCTTGGACAAGCTCGCAAAGCGCATTTGTTGTGCGGTAGCGCGTTCGAGTGTCGCCTTTTGGTCCGCGGTGGGCGGCAGGGTTATGCGCTGTCTTTGGGGTAAGCTACTGGTCGAGGCACCAGTCGTGAGAACGTCCCCGTGAACTGGGCAGCATCTGACCCCGGGCAATTGATGGCTAGCGTGCCAGAAGCAACAGCCCCATTGCTCGAGATCCGTCAATAGGCAGCGATGGCAATAACGCAAAGGCGGATTTGCGCCAAATCGATTCGCAACTCGCCCCAACAACGTTTTGAGGCCCTGGCCGCCACCAAAAAAAATTGAGTGCATCACCTGCGCATGGCGCGCCGGGTCGATGAATGGGCGGTGGTAGGGATAAAGTGTGCCGCGGTCAATCAACTCTTCGATGCTTCCGCATGGACTGAATACGCCCAAGCGCTGATGGAAAGGTTCTAGCCGAGTCGGTAGATCTACGACGGGGATCAGTTTCTCGGCTCCGAAGAGCGTCTTCACCAGGGTACGAGGAGGCCCCAACACATTGAGCATTGCCGCGCGACCAACCCAAGAATACAAAAGTTCGTCCGGAAGCAGCGCTGGAGCGAATTGAAGCGAAGAGGCTGGCTTCATGGTGCGGCCAACTCAGTCTTGGGACATGTTTAAACCACCAGGGGGTCCTCTAGTGGGAGGTCAGGCCATGACTCTTCGTGCTGATCTGATTTTTTGTTGGAGGCTGCGACCTTTGAGCGATGGGCGTGATGCTTGGGCTGCCCGCTGACCTCCTCGAACTCGTCCGATGTCGATTTTTTGGGAGTTGTGTCTTCTACTCCCAGCATCTTGCGCAGTGCCTTGTATCTGGGGCTGAGAATCAGATCGTCAAACGCCTGTAAGGCATTCGGATTTTTGCTGCGCAATGCCATGATGGCCGGCTGCAGAAATGCCATATCGGTGGCGGCTGTGCGTTGAAATGCCTCCGCATCCACGACCTCCCGCCGCCCAATCTCGTTTCGCTGGGCCAACATGAACGCTAGGCAGGCAAAAGCTGTGTTACCGGCTGAAGCAGCGAACCATGCATCGCGCACGGAATTTTCGAGTCGACCTTTATTTTTGACAAATGTGTAGTCCCACATCGTGTCGCAAAATGCGTTCCATTGCGCATCGCCCTTGCGCATGGGCTGGATGACGGTCTCACCGTAGGAGGCGAGCTTTCGGGTGTTTCGTACATTGCCTTCGAGAACGCTTTGAACCGCCGGTGTGGCGAGGACCATCAAACTGATGCCTAAGCGTTCGATGACCTCACTAAAAAGGTTCAGCACGACTTCCCCTTTTTCACCGCGTGCGGCGCGTAGGTTTTGCAGTTCGTCGACGATTAGAAAACCGAGTGAAACGGCTGTGGCCACCTGATTCATTTGCCGCGCCATTTCCGCGATTGAGCCCGCAGAGCGTGCTTGCCTCAAGTAACTCGTCCCCAGCAGACGATCAATCTCTTCGAAGAACTGAAGGCATAGACTTTTAAGAGTCGCGTCATGAGGCATGCGCAATACAAGATAAACGACTTGCTGGCAGCGAAGGTGTTGGCCCTGGTAATCGTTATGCGTGATCACTTGGGGGTAGCGCAGTAGGAACGCATTCATGAAAGTGGTTTTTCCCATGCCGCTGTGTGCCATCACGAAGTATCCCTTTGCAGTAGATTTCCAGTTGGCAGGAAACATGACCCCATCTGCACCCTGAGCGGCAAGGGCATGGCGGCGCTGTACGTCAATGACCGACAGTGGGTGCCGTGCAACGTAGGCTTCTCTGAGAATAGTGGCCCCGGCCAATCCAGATTTTTGATACTCCGGAAATGGCATGACGACTTCGTCGATGATGCCCAACTCCATCGTTCTGACAATTTCCCCTTGCCTTCGCGTGGCCGTGGTCGGCGCCGGTGGGTAGTTGGAAAGACTGGTCAGGAACTCGCTTTTTGTGCTCTCAAGTATCGGCAGCGCCTCGATGAATGGATTGCCGTCGAAGCGGCGGACCCCTGTCGGGGTGTACGAAGCGTCTACATGCGTTCCCTTGTTCATGATTGGCTCCTGTGTTTGCGTATGGTCTCTAACTGATCAAGTCGCTCTTGCTCTTCCAGTTTTTCCCAGCTTGATTGGGCAGATACGTCCGAAGGCTTCTTCGGTTTCGGGGGCTGTTTTTGCTTTCCTAGCAGTGCCTGTTTGATGTTTTCAGTTTCCAATTCGCGTGCGTTTTGCAACCCGCGCTTGTCGAGTTTTTCTGGTGTTCCAGTGGGGCGCTTTCTGGGACCACGCTTCGTTTCCTTCGCCGTCACGCGCTCGATGAGACTGTCGTTTTCGGCCTGGGCCCAAAAGCGTGCGGTTTGCGTAGAAAGTGCCTCTTCTTCGTCTAGGCTGATGCCGAACAATTCACGAGCTGCGCCTGCCGTTATGTGAAACTTTGCCCACTCCCGGCGCGCGGTAACAACGAAGATCTCCATGGGCATGGTCTTGTCGAGCCGAATCTGAACAGCGCGAGCACGTTTGGCCCAACTCGACGCCAAAGTGTGAGCCAACGCGTTGACTGGTTGGTATGCTCGGCCGCGATAGCGAAGAAGGCCCTGCGAACCACTCGCCTGGTCTGTACTCAACAGCATTCTTTGGTAATCTTCATCGGTGAGCGGCGCGAGGCGAACGCCGGTGAGATTTTTTATTCCCCAGAGATACGCTTCTTTCGGTGTAGGGTGAACACCCGCCTGGGTAAGCATTCGCATGCGTCGAAGACTGGTGTGGGGGCTATTGTTGTGAGCGTCGATGATCTCGACGATCACGCGATAGGCATCTGACAGCGAATGCACCGCGGCGGCTTCTGCACGACGTGCGATCCGTTTGGTTTGAGGATCCAGCGGCCGGTCAGCATAGACCCCTTTGATCCTCATGCTGGTCATCCGTCGTTTGAATTCGCGAATAGACCTTTCCACGATCGCTTTCCCGTCTGGGCAAAGTGGTGGGAGAACTGTGTGGTCGATACGGAGATCGTTCACCACGGCATTTTCGAAAGCATCGGATAGGAACTCGGAGCCGCGGTCACTGCAAATCACGGGAGGCATGCGGCCAACGGGCCACCGAGTGTCGTCAATATTGATTCCTAGTTCGCGAAAGCGTGTTTCGCGAGAGGTGAACGCGATCAGCAGTGCATGGCGCACTTCTTCGTATGAAGGCGGACGCAACGACAGGTATACCGCGACCACAAATCGACTCCAACGGTCGATGATGAGGTAGATCGTGGGCTTACCTACCTGTACCGGTGGATCCGCATCTGAAACTAAAAAAAGACGCCCAACAGTTGCGTCAATTTCGTAGATCTCACCAGGGCCGGATGCGCGTACTGAGGCTAGATAGCCAGAGTTTTTCTTATAGATTCGGGCGTTTACCGACAGATCTGCACTAAGTTTTACATGGGTGGAGACGTAGTAACGGAATTGCCGTTCCGTGACCGGGACTGGACGTTTCTTTTTGACGTACTCATCAAATACCTTTTCATGGCGCTCCTTAAAAGCTTTCTGCAGGTATTTCGGATAAACCGATGTGATAAAAGTGGCGCCCTTTCGCAACTCTGCTTTATAGCTTTCGATCATGTCGGCGATGTCATCTTCACCGACAACGAAATTGTTGCTCCCCAACTCTTCCGCTAGAAGAGGCTGTCGACCTCGCCGCCTGGTGAGAGGCGTATTCCCTTCTCCATCTGGGCAAACTGCTGTAGGTGACTTTCCTCCTGGTTTTACTCCCGGATAGAGTGGTAACAGCGCGAATCGAATACGTCCAAAATAGTAGAAACGCTTCACCAGCCGAGTCAGATTTAGCCAACTAGTGCTAGTGCTGTCTGCACGTTCGCAAATGAGCGTATTGAACCTGCTTCTTGAGAGATTTGACTCACTTTCAAACGCGGTAATTAACGGTTCAATCAAGAGCCAACTCGAGTCCAGTTCGATCGCTCTGGAGGATTCCTCAACCGGCTGAATAAGCCCCGGTGGGAGGTGGATTTTTCCCCATGTTGAACCAGGGGTGTCTATTAACTCTTTTAGCTCGGGGAGTGGGATAGGGATAGGCCTGCGCGCGTAGCGCGCCTGTGCAGCAGTACTAACCCACATGCCGTAAACCGCTCTCGAGAAGACGTGCGTCAATCTGAGAAAACGGTCTGAAGTTTCACCCACACGCAGCACCAAGCCGGCGGTGAGCCCGGAGTATTGAATTGGGTGGAAGTCAGGTTCGTTCATGCTGCTGATGCAAAACGACTGGCATGTTCATTTCCAACAGATGCTTGAGCGAGACAGGGATCCTGTCCGACCATGCGCAATAGCGGAATAGGCCATCAGCCAAATCCTGATGTAGGCGGAGCTGCTTCGACGTCATGTTGATCAGATCAACTAAGCAGACATTTGGCTTGTAGGACGCAAGAAATCTTTGAGCAAATCGGTCAGCAGCTTGCTCCGATGGTCGTTCACCGTGTTGAAACCACGCGCGGATGAAGCGTAAGTTAGATAGTACGGTTTTGTTAAATGCAGAGGTGTCCACCAGTGTCCATGGGATGCCTCTTTGACTGCACCAGTCATATTCAATGGACAGTCTGAGGCGTACAGCAGGGTCAGCGGCTTCTTCTGCCGTTTTGATACTGGCTGCTCGGGTTAGAACGCCAGTGTCCGACTGTTCCATGATTAGAAAGTCGATCGTAAAGGGCTGGGGAATATAGCCGCGGTACTGATGACGAACCCCAGCTGCGGCACATAGCTCTAAGGTTCGATCAATATCCAAAATTGGCCACTGTTCGAGAACATCGACAGTTGTACGCTTGCGCTCAGTCAAAAAGAAGTAAATCGCCTCCAACTCGGAGAGCAGGTGGTAAGGGCGATGATGAATGATGCCCGGGACATTTGAAGAGGTCCCTTGGGATGGAACGTCTCTGATCTTTAGCCAGGGTACGTAGCTCTGACCAAACCCGACTCCTCTGCCGCGGCGAATTTTTCCGCGCAGATATGGAGGATAAAGACCGGGGTCTGTCTTCCAGTGCATGGAAGCGGATAGTATTCCTAATTGTCGAAATTATCCACAATTCATTTTTTTAGTCAGAATTATCCATAACTTTAGTCAATTCAAGGTTGTTCTCGCCAATTAAAGTCGTAAACAGCCCTCCAGCATTGGCGCGGGTTTGCGGCGTTAACCCAGCCGACTGGCCTTATGTCGATTCCGCTCTGCTCGCCACTCAAAAAGTTCGGCAGCGATCATTAATCAGCGCATCCCTAAGTAAACTGTTAATTCTGAGCTGACGCTGCTCGGATCTAAGAATTAGATCGTTTTAACGACGTGGTGGTCGATGGGATTAGGTACCGCCACAGCATGCTGCCGGAACTCTCACGCAGCGTTACTCGCTCTTTGCGGCCATTGGAGCCGGGGGGCCTATAGGGTTGGGAATGAATAGGTCTTATCGGATTGTCTGGAGCGTGGCGCTGCAAGCTTGGGTGGTGGTCTCTGAGCTTGCGAAATCCGGCGGTAAAAAAGCGCGCCGGAAGCTTGGCCGGGGCGCAGCTTTGCTGGCAATGCTGGCTTTGTTCGGGCCAGCGCAGGCCGGTACGGTGACTTGGTCTCCCACCGGGCAGAACTCGGGCGGCGCGGGCAATTGGGACCTCACTTCCAGCGCTTGGTACAACGGCACGGTGCTGCTGTCGTGGAACAACCTGCTGGGCGACAGCGCCCAGTTTGGCGGCGTTGCGGGAGCGTTGGCGCTGGTCAGCCCCATCACCGTTCAGAATTTGCTGTTCACGGTGAATGGCTACACCCTCAATGGCGGCACGTTGACTGGCGCTTCGTCCACCATGGGGTTCAATGCCGGCGGTGGTATGAGCGCCACGGTCAACTCGCTCATCGCCAATGCCAACTCTGGTGTTACCCGTGTCGACATCAACGGGGCTGGCACCGTGGTGCTGGGTGGCACGAACACGTACACGGGTGGCACCACAGTCACCAACAACGGCACGCTGCGAGTATCAAACGACAGCAATCTTGGGGGCGCTGCCGGTGCGCTGACGCTTGGGGACACCACCACCGGAGGCACGCTGGCGGTCACCGCTGGCCCCTTCACAACAACGCGCGCGGTGACGCTCGGCCTGGGGGGCGGCACGGTCTCGACGGGCGCGGGCGTCACTGCCAGTATGGGCGGTGTGATGGGTGGCGGCGGCGCCTTCACCGTTGGCGGCACCGGCACGGTGGTGCTGAACGGCGCCAATACCTATAGCGGTGCAACGACCATCTCGTCGGGTACTCTGCAGATCGGCAGCGGCGGAACCACGGGGGCGCTGGGCACCGCTGCTTCGCTCACCAACAATGGCACACTGGCCTTCAACCGCAGCAACAGCTACACCTATGCGGGCGCGATTTCAGGCACTGGCTCTTTGCAGCAGAACGGTGCCGGTACGACTATTTTGAGCGGTGCCAATACCTACAGCGGCGGCACCACGATTAACGCTGGCACGCTGCAGATCGGCGCCGGCGCGGCGACGGGTTCAATCGTCGGCAATGTGGTCAACAACGGGCTGCTGAGCTTTAGTCGCAACAATGGCTATACCTATGCGGGCGTGGTGTCAGGCACCGGCGTTCTGCAGCAAAACGGCAGCGGCACCACCACACTCAGTGGCGCTAACACGTATACCGGTGAAACCGTTATTCGCGCCGGCTTGTTGCAGGTGGCGAACGATGGCAATTTGGGCGCGGCTTCAAGTCAGTTGCACTTCGCTGGCAACAGTAATTTCAACGCGAGTTCTGCGTTCAGCTCGGCACGCAATGTCGTGGTCGACAGCGGTGTTAACGCCTATGCGGGGAGTTCTAGTGCAGCGGCGCCGTTGACGCTGAATGGCGTTGTCTCTGGCGCAGGCTCGTTTGGCGTGTACCAAGGGCAGGTGGTGCTAACCGGGGCCAACACTTACACCGGCAACACCCGAATCTTGGGCGGCGCGCTCGGGGTATCGAGCGACGCCAATCTGGGCGCGGCGGCTAGCAATGTCAGCTTTGTTGGCGCTGGCAGCCTGCGCGCGCTCTCGAGTTTTGGCACTTCACGCAACGTGGTGCTAAGCACCGCGGGCACCGTCGAATCCTTCAACGGCTCGACCTTGACTCTGGGCGGCATCATTTCGGGCGGGTCGGCCCTTACGGTGAACAGCGCAGGGGCGCCCGGGGGCACGGTGGTGTTGAATGGCACCAATACCTATACGGGTGGTACGCTTTTAAGAGGCGGTGTGCGGGCGGAGGTTTCGCGCGACGCCAATTTAGGGGCGGCTGCGGGTGCGCTCGACATCGCCGCAGGCACGCTCGCCACCACCGCCAGTTTCACCAGCGCCAGGTCGATGGTGCTGAATGCGGGTGGCGCCACCATCGACGTGGCACCCACCAGCACGCTGATCGCCAGCGGCGTTATCAGCGGCAGCGGCTCTGCATTGCAAAAGTCCAACACCGGCACGCTGATATTGACGGGGGCGAACACCTATAGCGCTGGCACCACGGTCAACGCTGGCACCTTGCAGGTTGGCAACGGCGGAACTACAGGCTCGATGGGGACCGGCAACGTCACCAACAACAGTGCGCTGGTCTTCAACCGCAGCAATGCTTTTGCCTACGGCGGCGCGATCTCCGGCACCGGTTCTTTGACCCTCGGTGGCGCCGGTGCCACCACGCTGAGCGGCAACAACAGCTACACGGGGGCGACGCAGGTGACGGCGGGCTCGCTCTACGTTAATGGCAACCAAACCTCTGCTACCGGGTTGACCACCGTGGCCTCAGGCGCAACGCTGGGCGGCTCGGGCACCATTGGCGGCAGTGTCACGGTGGCCAATGGTGCCACGCTGGCACCCGGCACCATTGGTGCGGGCGGCACGCTGAACATTCGCGGTGCGCTGTCGCTGTCGAGTGGCTCGGTGTTGAACTACGACCTGGGCCAGCCCGACACTGTGGGCGGCCTATACAACGACCAAGTGGTGGTTGGCGGTGCCCTAACTTTGGATGGCACGCTGAATGTGTCTGCCACCTCGGGTGGCGCTTTTGGCGCGGGGGTGTACCGCCTGATGACCTACACGGGCGCGCTGACCAATAACGGGCTGGCGTTCGGCACAAGCCCCGCTGGCACCAGCTCAACGCTGCAGACCTCGGTTGCCGGTCAGGTCAATCTGCTGACCAGCCTCGCCAACGCCACCTTCTGGGATGGCCCCTCTAGCCCCAATAACAGCTTGATAGAGGGGGGCGCAGGCACCTGGAACAGCGGCACAGGTGCCAACAGCAACTGGAGCGACGCCGGGGGCATTGCCAATGCGCCTTACGCGGCTGGTTTTGCCGTGTTTCAGGCCACGCCTGGAACCGTCACGGTAGACAACACCGGCGGGCAGGTTGTGGCTGCGGGCATGCAGTTTGCAAGCGACGGCTATCGCATCACCGGCAGTCCTGTCAGCTTGGTCGAGACGACACCGGGCTCGGCCAATGCCACGCTCCGCGTAGGTGACGGTACCGGCGCAGGCAGTGGCTACACCGCCACCGTCGACGCGGCGCTGCAGGGCACGGTCGGCGTCACCAAGACCGATCTCGGCACGCTGGTGCTGACTGGCGCGAGCTCCTACAGCGGTGGCACGACGGTGTCCACTGGCACCTTGCAATTGGGAGCCGGCGGAACCTCGGGCTCGATTGCGGGGAACGTGACCGACAACGGCACACTCGTCTTTAACCGCAGCGACGCCGTCACTTTTGGTGGCGTGATTTCGGGTACCGGCGCAGTTCAGCAAATCGGCACGGGCACCACGCTACTGACAGGCAACAACACCTATAGCGGCGCCACCACCGTCTCGAACGGCATCTTGCAGGTGGGCAATGGCGGTACCACGGGCACAGGGGGCACCGGCACGTTGACGGTGAACACCCCAGGCACACTGGCCTTTAACCGCAGCAATTCCGTTACTTTTGGTGGTGTGATTTCAGGCACCGGCACGGTGGCACAAAACGGCAGTGGCACCACGGTGTTCACGGGCGACAACACTTATACCGGTGGTACCAGCATCAATGCCGGCACCCTTCAATTAGGCAGTGGCGGCACCACCGGTTCTATCGTTGGCAATGTCTCGAACAACGGCGCGCTGAGCTTCAACCGCAATGCAACGTACACCTATGGCGGGGTGGTTTCCGGCAGCGGCTCGGTAGAGCAGCGCCTTGGCACGCTGACACTGAGCGGCGCCAACACTTATGCCGGTGGCACGGCCTTCAACGGCGGCGTGCTGCAGGTTGCGGGTGATGGCAACTTGGGTGCCGCGTCGGGGAGCCTGTCGTTCAACACGGGTGGCCGATTACATGCGACATCAAGCTTCAGCACGAACAGAAGTTTGGCGCTGATTGGCAATGGCGCCTTGTCTACCGCTGCCGGAGCAACGTTGACCTTGGCTGGCAACATCTCCGGCACCGGCTCCTTGCTCCTCAACGCGGGGGGAACCGTAGCGCTGTTAGGCAACAACAGTTTCAGCGGCGGTTTGGATTTGGGCGGTGCCACGGTGGTCCAAGCTAACTCTGCGAGCAGCCTCGGTACCGGGACCATTTCAATCCATGACCTCGCCGTTCTGCAGACCATCGGCAGTTTTGTACTGCCGCAGAACATCAGTTGGGCTGGCGGCCCGAACGGCGGCAGCATTGATGTGCAGTCTGGCCAAACAGCCACGCTCACTGGCAATCAAACTGGCACGACGACATTCAGAAAAACCGGCGCCGGCACTTTGGTGGTTGCGGCCAATACCGCCTACACCGGTCCCTTGGCTGTGACGGGAGGCAGCGTACAAATCGGCGCGGGCGGCACTCTGGGAACTCTTGGCGGGAGTGCCGCCATCTCTGCGGGCACGGTGTTGGCCTTTAACCGCAGTGATGCGTCCACCTATGGGGGCGTGATTTCGGGCGCCGGTACCGTGCAGCAAAATGGTACCGGCACCACCTCGTTGACCGCTGCCAGTACCTACACCGGTGGCACCAGTGTCACTGCGGGCACGCTGCAGATTGGGAATGGCGGCGCGGCGGGGTCTATCGTTGGCAACGTCACCAACAACAGCCAGTTCGCCTTCAACCGAAGCGACGTTTATACCTATGGGGGGGTGGTCTCTGGCAGCGGCGCGCTGCAGCAGAACGGCAGCGGCACCACCGTGCTGACTGGCAACAGCACCTACACCGGCGGCACCACCATCAACGCCGGCACCTTGCAGCTTGGCAATGGCGGCACAGCCGGCACGATCCTGGGGGATACGGTCAACAACGGCACGTTGGCCTTCAACCACAGCGACAGCGAAACCTATGCAGGCCTGGTCTCCGGTACGGGGGCGTTGCTGCAGACCGGCGGCCCCAGCAGCGTCACGACGCTGACCCGCAACAACAGCTATACAGGCGCGACCACGGTCACATCGGGGGCGCTCTACGTCAATGGCAATCAGTCGGCCGCCATCGGCGCCACGACTGTTGCGGCCAGTGCTGTGTTGGGCGGTACTGGCACGATAGGTGGGAATGTGGCGCTAGCCAATGACGGCATTCTGGCGCCTGGCAGCGCAAATGGCACGGGCGGCACGTTGACCATCAACGGCAACCTTGGGCTCAATGCCACCTCGATTTTGCGCTACAGCTTTGGCGCGCTTGGCGGTGTGGCGCAGAACAGCCGAACAGACGTTTATGGCAATCTGGTCTTGGACGGTCTGATTGATGTCACCACCCCTGTGGGCGGAACTTTTGACCCTGGCATCTACCGAATTTTCAATTACAGCGGCACGCTAACAAACAACGGCCTGGCGCTCGGCACCGTGCCCGCAGCAACCACGCTTGCGCTGCAGACCGGTATCGCTGGGCAGATCAATCTGATCAACACCACGGGCCTGCTCACCGCAGTGTGGGACGGGGCCAGCGCAAGCCAATACAACAACGGTATTGCCGACGGCGGCGCCGGTATTTGGAGCCGTAACGGCACCAACACGGCTTGGGGTGATGCAAGCAGTTCGGTCAATTCGGTTTACGCGCCAACCTCTTTTGTGATCTTTCAGGGCACGGGCGCTGCGGTGACCGTGGACAAAAGCTTTGGGGATATTTCGACGTCTGGCTTGCAGTTCGCGGTCAACGGATATTCACTCAGCGGCGACGAAATCAATCTCGTCGAGACCGCCTCTGGAACAGGCAGTACGAACATTCGCGTGGGCGATGGCTCGCCAGCCTCGGCCGCCTACACCGCGAGCATTGGTTCTGTTTTGCAAGGCAGCACCAAGGTGACCAAAAACGGCTTGGGCACACTGGTGCTCACGGGTACCAATCTCTACAGCGGCGGAACGCAGATCGACGCTGGCACGGTAAGGATATCCAGCGACGCAAACCTGGGTGCGGCTGCCGGCGCGCTGGGGTTCGATGGCGGCGTTCTGGAAACCACAGCCTCAATGGTCACGGCGCGTGCCACCACGCTCAACACCAACGGTGCCACGGTGGATGTTGATGCTGGGCAGACGTTGACCATGAACGGTGCGATCAGCGGCGTGGGCAAATTAACCAAGACCGATACCGGCACGCTGGTGCTGAGCGGAGCCAACACCTACAGCGGAGGCACGTCGGTCAACGGCGGAAGAGTGAAGGTGTCCAGCGATTCCAATCTTGGTGCTGCCGCTGGTGCACTTAGCATTGACGGCGGCACGCTGGAAACCACCGCATCGATGAGCTCGGTGCGCGCGGTCACACTGAACACGGGTGGCGCAACCCTGGACGTTGCAAACGGCACCACGCTGGCATTGACCAACACGGTTGACGGCACTGGCGCGTTGACCAAGACCAGTGCCGGTACGCTGGTGTTGAGTGGTGCCAATAGCTACAGCGGGGGCACAGTCATCAACGGCGGCAAGCTCAGCATCGGCAGCGATGCCAATCTCGGCGCCGCCGCAGGGGCACTGAGTTTTGGCGGTGGGGCGTTGGAGGCCACGGCGTCTTTCACCTCGGCGCGTGCCATCACGCTGAACGCCAGCGGCGGCACGCTAGACGTAGACGTCGGCAGCACGCTGACGCTGACCAGCAGCATCGCTGGCACGGGCGCGTTGAACAAGACCGACGCGGGCACGCTGGTGTTGAGCAGCGCCAATACCTATAGCGGCGGCACCACCATCTCAGGTGGTGTGCTGAAGATCACCCATGTCGACGGCGTCGGCTCCGGCACGGTCAACATCGGCGCGACGGCGAGCCTGGAGCTGGCAACGGTTGCACCAGCTACTTTCGACAACCTGCTAGCGGGTACGGGCACCACCACGGTGAGTGGCGCGCAAACCAGCATCACCGGCGCCAATGCGGCATATGCCGGCCAGTGGAACCTCACGGGGAGCGGGAGGCTGGTGGTCACAAACACATCTACCAGCAGCAACCAGAACCTGGGGACGGGTGCGGTCAACATTGGCGCCACGGCCAGTGTCGATGCGCAGACGACGGGCGCCTTCACCTTTAATAATGCGTTGAGTGGCGCTGGCACGTTGAACGCTTCTAACGCCAACCAAGCCTTTTCTTTCGGCGCGGGCGCGGGCAACGCCTTCACCGGCACGCTCAATCTATCGAACAACAGCTTCGATCTGTCGGGGCCAGCGACCAGCGTGTTGACCAATGCCACGTTGGCGCTGGGCACGGGTAACGTGACCACGGTTGGCAATGGCCATCAGGTGATTGGTGGGCTGAGCCTTGATGGCGCCACGCTGGGTTTTAATGCCTCCGCACTCGACCAAACAGTGGCCATCAGCCACATCACCACTGGCACGTTAGACATCAGCCGTGCCGGGACGGTGCGCATCGATCTGCCGGTGTCGTATGTGATCAGCCCACCGAGCACGCCCAACACCAACAACCTGCTGATGCAGGATGAAGGCGACGCTGGCATGCAACTGATCGCGGCGGGCACGGTGGCGGGGTACGGCAGCAACCTGGCACTGACTGACCTCAGCGGCAATGTCATCACGGCGGCAACCCAGGTGGGCTTGATTCAGAACGGCAGTGTGGTGGCCCAGGGCCTCTACGACTACCGGCTGAGTGCCGGCGCTGCGGCCGACGGGCTTTACGTGCGCTATGGGCTCAACCAGTTGGCCTTGCTGGCGGGCCAGACCTTGACGTTGGCGCAGGATAACGGCGCGACAAATGCCTCGGCAGATATGTCCGCCAAGATCACGGGCTCCGGCAACCTGGCCATTGCTGCGGGCGCAGGTACGGTGTCTCTGTCGAATGCGGGTAATGACTACAGCGGCGAAACGAGCGTAGCCTCGGGCACCTTGCGTGTCGATGCCAACAATGCGCTAGGCCAGACCAGCAAGCTAAGCCTGGCCAACGCAACCGGTTTCGACTTGAACGGCAAGACCCAGTCCATTGGTGCGCTCAATGGCGCCGCAGGTTCAACTCTGGATCTGCACGGCGGCACGCTGACCCTGAGCAACGGCGGAACCTCGGCCGGCGCGTTAACCGGCGCAGGCCAATTAAACTTCACCGGCGGCGCGTTGGCAGTGCCTGGGTCTAACCCTGGCCTCACGGCCAGCACAGCCATCACCAGCGGCGCCACTGTGCGTTTGAACCGCGTGGACGGGCTGGGCAGCGGTGCGATCAGCCATAGCGGCGCGTTGGTGTTCGACGGCGCCACCGGTGTGATGGCCAACACCATCACCGGTGCGGGCACGGTTCAGCTGACGAACGCCGCAGATATCAGCTTCACGGGCAGCAATGCTTTGTCTAGTAGTTGGGACACGGCTGTGGGCACCCGCCTCAGCGTTGCCACCGCCGCTAACCTGGGCACCGGGGCGATCCACAACGCAGGTACGTTTAACGTCGACACCGCCTCGGACTGGACCCTTACCAATGCGCTCAGCGGCGCGGGTGCGATCAGCAAAAACGGTACAGGTACCTTGACTGTCACACAGGCCAACACCAGCGCTACGGGGGCGACCACGATCTCGGGCGGCCTGCTGCAGCTGACCGACATTGCAGGTGTAGGCAGCGGTGCAGTGCGCATCAACACCACACTTGGCAGCACTACAACCGGGCTGGCCCTGGTGCTGGGTTCGGCAAGCACCTTCAGCAATACGCTGACGGGCACGGGCACCACCACGGTTAGCGGCGCGCAAGTTGCGGTCACCGGCGCCAATGCGGCTTATACGGGTCAATGGCGCCTTGCAGGGCCGGGTGCGCTGGTGATGGCGAGCACGTCCACCAGCAGCAACCAGAACCTGGGGACAGGTGGGGTCGACATTGGCGCCACCGCCAGTGTCAATGTGCAGACCACGGGGGCTTTCAGCTTCAACAATGCCTTGAGTGGCGGCGGCACGTTGAATGCGGCCAACGCCAACCAAGCCTTCTCTTTCGGGGCAGGGGCGGGCAACGCCTTCACCGGCACGCTCAATCTATCGAACAACAGTTTCGATCTGTCGGGGCCAGCGACCAGCGTGTTGACGAATGCCACGCTGGCGCTGGGTGCGGGCAACGTGACCACGGTTGGCAATGGCCATCAGGTGATTGGTGGGCTGATCCTTGATGGCGCCACGCTGGGTTTTAATGCCTCTGCATTAGACCAGACGGTGGCGATCAGCCACATTACCGCTGGCGCGTTGGACGTGAGCCAGGCCAGCACGGTGCGCATTGATTTGCCTGTGTCGTATGTCATCAGCCCGCCAAGCACGCCGAACACCAACAACCTGCTCATGCAGGACGAAGGCGACGCTGGCATGCAACTGATACGCGCCAGTACGGTCAACGGCAGCGCCGGCAACATCATGCTGAGCGACCGCAACGGCAATGCGATCACGGCCTCGATGCAGACCGGGATCGCGCAGGGCGGCAATACCGTGGCCCTGGGCACCTACAACTACAGACTGACCTCGGGCATAGCATCGGATGGCCTGTACGTGAGTTATGGCCTCAACCGAATAGAGTTGCTGGTGGGCCAGACGTTGACGCTGGCACAGGACAGTGGCGCGACCAACGCCGCGGCGGACATGTCTGCCAGGATCACGGGCATCGGCAGCCTGGCCATTGCTGCGGGCGCGGGCACGGTCTCACTATCGAATACAAGCAACGACTACAGCGGAGAGACGCGTGTGGACTCGGGCACCTTGCGTGCCGAGGCTAATACCGCGCTAGGTCAGACCAGCAAGCTAAGCCTGGCCAATACAACCGGGTTCGACTTGAACGGCAAGAGCCAGTCGATTGGTGCGCTTAATGGCGCCGCAGGTTCAACTCTGGATCTGCACGGCGGCACGCTGACCGTGAGCAGTGGCGGAACCTCGGCCGGTACGTTAACCGGCGCAGGCCAACTGAACTTCACCGGCGGGTCGCTGGCAGTGCAAGGCGCCAATCCCGGCCTGACGGCCAGCACAAGCATCACCAACGGCGCCACTGTGAGTTTGAACCACGTAGAGGGTCTTGGCAGTCGTGCCATCCGCCTTAACGGCACGCTGCTGCTCGATGGCGCCACCGGCTTGATGGCCAATGCCATTGAAGGCACGGGCGAAGTCATCAAGCAGGGCAACGGTACGGTCACGATGACCGGGCGGACGGCCTGGACGGGCACCACCCAACTCGCGGGCGGTGTGTTGGTATTGGATGGCAGCGCCGGCGGAGGGCGCTTGGTCAGCAACATCGTGGGCACCAGTGGAACCAGTTTGAGTCTGCAAAACGGCGCGATGCTCACTGGCTGGATTGACCCGACCAATGTCAACATCGACGCGCGCAGCAACTGGAACATGACGGCCAGTTCGCTGGTCGACACGGTTGCGCTAGCGGGCACCATTCAGTTCGCCGCGCCGGCGTTGTTGCCCCTGAGCTTAGGACGCACGTTGACGGCCAGCAACTGGGTAGGTCAGGGCGGCACGGTGACACTTTTCTCGGTGCTGGGCAGCGACAACTCGCCCAGCGACAAGATCGTGATTGACGGCGGTCGCGCCTCGGGCAACACCGGGCTTGTGATCAAGCACGGCGGCGGGGTTGGCGCGCAGACGAACAAAGGGATCCGCTTGGTCGAAACACTTAACGGTGGGACGACCGATGCCGGGGCATTTAATCTTTCCGCCGCATCCGACGGTTATCGTGCGGGCACTGGCACCATTGCTGCGGGCGCCTACGACTACAGCCTCAAACGCGGCGGAAACGGTGGCGTGGCCAACGACTGGTATCTGGTATCAGCATGCGCAAGCTGTGCGCCAGAGGCGCCGACTGAAACGAACTACCGCCCAGAAGTTGGCGCGTATCTCAACAACCGGTTGTTTGCGCAGACGATGCAGATGCACACGCTGCACGAACGTCGGGGTGAGGCCTTGGGTACGCAAACGCAAAACACATCGAGCGATGTTATTGGATGGGCTCGGGTGGAGGGCAAGAGCAGCAGCCGGGACAGTGTTGTGTCTCTGAGCGACCGTACCTATTTATTCCACGCAGGCATAGACTTGGCGCGCCTTAAACGCGGCGACGGCAGCATCCGCTTGGGGGTTATGGGAGCGTATGGTCTGAGCGAGAACCACGCCGACAACGGAACACTGGGTTCGCGTGGCACGGTGCGCGGCTACAACCTTGGGCTGTATGGCACGTGGTACGGCAACCAGGACATTTCGACTGGCCCTTATGTGGACGCCTGGCTGATGGCCGGTGTGTTTAACAACGAGGTCAGCGGACAAGGGCTGACGACCGAGCGCTACAAATCACGCAACCTGGCGGCCTCGTTGGAGGTGGGGCATTCTGTGCCGCTTTTGTCAACCGGCAACACCCTGGTCTACCTGGAGCCGCAAGGCCAATTGATCTTGTCCAACTACCGGGCGGATACGCATACCGAGCGCACTGGCACGGTGGTCTCTACCAATGCGAACACCAGGGCAACCACGCGTGTAGGCTTGCGTTTGCATACCGTTGCCAAGAACGTCGAGGGCAAGAAATTACTGTGCTCGTTTGTTGAGCTGAACTGGTGGCTTGGCCCGAGTTCGCAATCGGTGAACTTCGACGCGGACACAGTGCGCGATACGCTGCCCCGTAGTCGCCTGGAAGCCAAGGTGGGGCTGGAGGGCCAGGTGAGCAGGGCTGTGAGCATGTGGGGCTCGGTCGGGTATGAGACCGGCGCCCGTCAATACAGCGCTGGCAAGGCTCAGGTCGGCGTGAAGTACAGCTGGTGAGGGCGGCATACGACTTATGAGGCATCCGCGTTATCGCGTCGGCATGCCGGCGACCACTGCACCCAACTGGCTGAAAAAAGAGTTCACAGTGGCTCAGCCGGACCCATGAAGGCTGGCTGGATTTGACCGTGGTGTTGGACCTGTACTCACGTTGCGTGGGGTGCAACTTCAAATGCGTTCTCAGCATTCAGGGCTTCGAGTGGACCAGGGCAGCGATGCAGTTGTTGGGCGCATAGGCGACCGAAGATCTCCAAAGCGGCTGAAGTTAACTTCGAACATGAACGGCGAGTCCACCCAGTAGTGCGGAGCGCTCAATACTGATAGTCATGTGATGCGCTGCAGCGATACGCATGGCAATCGAGAACCCAAGTCCGCTGCCACTTCCCGAAGTTCCCAAGGGTCTGAAGAAGCGCTCACCCAACCGCGCCAGATCTGCAACTGGTAAACCGGGTCCGCTATCTTCAACACTCAAATGAATACCCGAGCTGTCACATGCAGTACGCACCTGGATGTGGGCGAGTGGAGGGCTATAGCGGATGGCGTTGTCGATGAGGTTGCGAATGAGCACGCCCAGAAGTGTCTCGTCACCGTGGACCAGGCACGCGGGCCCATCCTCGAGTGCCAGGGTCAGTCCCTTGTCTATCGCGCGTGGGGCCATATCAGCCATTTCGCGCTGCGCCACGGCGCGCAGGTCAACGGCTTTCTCCTCACGGTTCACATTGGCTTCCAGGCGCGACAGGGTCAAAAGTTGCTGAACCAAGCGCGTGGCACGGTCGCATCCATCGAGTGTGCCCTGCAGTGCACTGTGTCTAAGCTTCTCGTCAACCTCGTTCATGGCGACCTGTGCGTGCGCGCGTATGGCGGCAATAGGTGTGCGCAGCTCATGGGCTGCATCGGCCGTGAATCTGCGCTCAGAGTCGAGCAATCTTTCGATGCGCTGAAACAAGGAATTCAGCGCATCGATCAATGGAACCATTTCTGATGGCGCCCCGTCGACACGTACACGGTCCAACGTATCCGGGCGGCGCTCTACCAGCAAGCGCCCCAGGCTGCGCATGGGGCTCAACCCCTTATGCATGGCCCACCAGACGGCTAGAACCATGAAGGGCAGCGCGGCAATCAATGGCCATAGCGTGCTTCTGAGAACCGCCCAAAGAATGGCGTTGCGGGACTTGCCTTGCTCTCCCACATAAATTTTTATGCCCCGCTTGGAGTCATCTACTGCGAAAACACGCCACTCCGAATTGTCCAATACGACAGTCTGCAAACCGGCTTCTTCGCTGCCTCCTGCTACCAGAGCTGTGGCTGGAGCATTTGCAGAACGCAGCACCAAGCGACCGTCATGGAAGACTTGGATGGCGGTTTTGTAGGAATAGCGGTGAAGAGCGGGCATATCGACCTGCAGATCATTTCCTGGTCGATCATGCTGGTACTGTGCCGCAACAAATGCCGCCGCTTGTGCCAGGTGACTGTCAAGAATTTCTTCCACTTCGTGGCGCGCATCAAACCAAACAACGGCGGCGGTAGCGCTCCATACCGCCGCGAGCAGGCCCAGCACCAGCAGGGCCAAACGGCTCTGCAAAGAGTAACTGGCCCGGGTCATGGCGACCCGGAGGTCCGCATCAAGACGTAGCCAACACCTCGCACCGTTTGGATAAGAGTATTGCCCAACTTGCGCCGCAACCAGTGAACATGGACCTCGATGGCATTACTCTCCACTTCCTGGCCCCAACTGTAGAGTTTCTGCTCCAATTGTTCGCGCGAAAGAACCCGTCCAGTATTGAGCATAAGGGTATGCAAAAGGTCAAACTCCCTGGCGGAGAGCGTCACTTGCTCGCCCGCCTTGTGGACGGAGCGTGCGGCTGGATCCAGCACGATATCCTGAACTGCCAAGCATTCTTGAGGTTGGCCATGTGAGCGTCGAATCAGCGCACGCAGCCGGGCTGCAAGCTCGAGTATGTCTACCGGCTTGACGACATAGTCATCGGCTCCCAAGTCAAGGCCCCGCACACGGTCATTGACTTCATCCCTGGCGGTCAGGATGAGCACTGGGATTTTCACATCGGCTTTGCGAATGGATGCCAGGACCAACAACCCATCCTTTCCGGGCAAGCTCAAGTCCAGTACAACAGCCGCATAAGGACCTGTGACCAAGGCCTGTTCGGCGGCCTTGCCATCGAACACCCAATCAACAGCAAAACCACATTGTTGAAGTCCTGCTCGCAGCCCATCTCCAAGCAGGGTGTCATCTTCCGCGAGAAGAATTCGCATATTTAGGGGGTGACAGCAAAGTCTCAATTCGCGACGCTTGGCGTCTGTCGAACATCGGTTGCAGGTTTGTCGGAAAGAGAGGCTGATCAGTCTACGCGACTCTACTTGAGTACCCAGAATACAGCGACGGCAGCAACAATAAGCAGAGCGACACTGCGCCATGTTCTGTCGATGGCTTCGCTGGGTGCCCCCAACTTGGTTCCGGTGACCATGGCAAGCAAAAGATTCTCACCAGATCTCCAGCTGCTGAAGACAACACACACTATGTGCAAACCGACAAAAACAAGTGTTGTGTAAGCCGCACTCTCGTGGAATCGCGCAATCGAAGCCGACGACTGAGCGCTAAACACCATCCACCCGGTCGCCCCGAGCACAAGTACCAACAGCAAAAATGCAGGAACAATCATTGCGCTGAGTGGGCTGTAGCCGATGTAACGCTTGCCCCAGCCATGCTGCATTTGAACCATGTATCTTGCGATGGCTGCGGGGCCTTGGATCGATCCATAAAACCGGACATATCGGGTGCCTATAAACCCCCACACAATCCGAAAAATTGCCAGACCACACGTCGTGTAGCCAAGGGTGGCATGAACGGCCTCCCAATCATCCTGGTCTGCGGTCCAATACGCTCCAGCGAAGCAAACCGCCAAGAGCCAATGGCATACCCGCGTCGGCGCATCCCATACAAGCACTTTTGAAAAATACAGAGGTGTTGTTGCGGGGGGCGACTGCATCATCATCCTCAGGTTCTAGTCGAGTCTATTGGGTAGTGCTTATGGCATGGCCATTGTTGCACCGTGACCTTATCGAATTCTTAACAGCATGCCCCGGCCAGATGTACCGCTCAACCCTCAAAAGCGACTTCACGTTCGCAGGCAAAAAAGAAGAAAAAGCGACGACCAACCCGACCTGAGTCAGGACGGGTTGGATTCTGGCGACTCAACCGACGCCGCCCGTCAACCACGAAGCTCAACCATCTAGGGGCTGCTGGGTCTTGATGGCAGGATTGGTGTTGAAGGAGTGGTGCCTACAGGGCGCTGGGGATAGACCGAAGTGCCGAAGGTATTGCCCATGCGGTGGCCTGTGGCGGCGCGGTTAAAAACACCCAGCTGGTGGGTTGGGCGTTGTGTGATCGCGTCTGATGTGCGTTCGGCTGTGGAGGGTTTCGCTGCCGGTGGAGTCAGGCCGTGGTTGAGGCGCTGGTTCAGGCAAGCATAAGACGGCGCTGCGCGCACACCATCGACTTCGACATCGACGCAGCTTGGTGGGGGCTGTACCTCAGGGGCCGGTGTTTCCAACGCTTGGGTGGAAGTCGCCAGTACCAGCCAGATGCCGGGTATCGCGCGCAGGAGCTGGTGCGGGGGCAAAAGCATGGGGGCATGTTAGGCGCCAAACATGACGCCGGGGTGAAGGGTTGCAGCGGTAGGTGGTCAGCGCGCATGAAGGCTTGTATGCCAACGAAGAGGGCATCCACTTGCGTGTTTTTGTCATGGGCTGGTCATCTACCTGACCTAGCATCGCCTTTTTTCTGTGCCCTCGGGTGGCAGGCCAACTCGCCGTGGGCACCGAGCCAACGCCTGCTGCGTCTGTCTTCCGTCTGTTTTCATGATCCTCTCGAATTGTGCTTACCTTTGCTTTGGTCGGTCGCGTGGCGCTGGCTTGTGGCTTGGCGCTGCTGCCGTTCCGGGCGGTCGCCGCCACCGGAGCCGCGCATGCTGAAGTGCAGGCGCTGGTCTACTTCGAGTTGCCCGAGCAAACTCTGGACAAAGCACTGGCCGATTTCAGCCGGCGCACCGGGCATTCGGTTTTGGTGGACAGCGTTATGACGCGGAGCCGCACCACGCAGGCTTTGCGTGGTGACTTCGCGCCGCAAGACGCCCTGCGCCAATTGCTGATGGGCACAGGCCTGTCTGCGCGTTACACCGGACGTAATGCCTTTACCCTGGAGCCGGAATCGGCGACGACAAACCTCGCCGGGTCATCGGCGGCCAACGATGCTGAAACAGCGTCAGGGCCGCAGCTACCGCGCCTGGGTGGTATGAGCGAAGCTGCGGCGGTTGACTTTGCCGGGGCACTGCAGGCCGCACTCACCAGGGCCATGTGTGCTGCGCAGCCCGATACGGTGGGGCGTTACCGTGCCGCTGTACAGCTTTGGATAGACGGCGATGGCCGGGTGAGCAAGGTGCGCTTGTTGGCGAACACCGAGCTTGGCAGCCGCGACGCCCAGTTGGTTGCTCTGATCAACGGTTTGCGTGTGGGTGTCGCGCCGCCACCCGCGTTGGCGCAGCCGCTGACCATTCTCTTGACGCCTAGACCCGATCCTGCCGCTGTCTGCCGCGAAGCGTTGCGCAAAGGCGGTTGAAGACCATGCCCGAGGCCATAAAGTCCGCATTGCGCGCACTATTTTTTGCGCGCTACGACCAGTTCCGGCGGCATCTGCATAAGCGGCTGGGCTCGGAAGACTTGGCCAACGATGCCTTGCACGAGACCTATCTACGTATGGAGTCCATGACGGTGCCCAGCGCGATTCGCTTCCCGTCGGCCTACCTGTTTCGTGTCGCGCTCAATATTGCCGAGGACCAGCGTAAAAGCGCTGCCCGCCTTTTGAGCTTGCCAGACGTGGAAGCGCTTTATGAGATGGCCGACGAGCTGGCCGACCCCGCGCGCACCGCCGAAGCGCGTGGCGAAGTCCAAGCCCTGGAACGCGCCCTGGCCGAGTTGCCGCGTCGGCGCCGGGCGATTGTGGTGGCTGCGCGTATCGACGAGGTGCCGCACGCCGATATTGCGCGTCGGTTTGGCGTTTCCGAGCGCACCATAGAGAAAGAAATACGCGCGGGGCTCGAGCATTGCTGCGAGCGTTTGGGGCGGGATTTCATCCAACGCTTCGGTCCCGGCGCGGGAAAACAGTCTAAGTCTCATGATTGAAGCACACGACTCCATGGCCCGCCGGGCGCAAGCTATCCAGCGTGAAGCGCAAAGCTGGGTGGTGCGTCTGGCATCACAGCATGTCACGGCCGAGGATGGCCTGGCCTTCAAGCGCTGGTGCGCCGCCAGCACGGAACATGCGACGGCGTTTGTCCAGGTCCGAGCGGTCTGGAAGGAACTGGCAGTGGCCGCCGAGCGCGTCGAGCGCGCAGACCAGGCTGGTCGCGCGCGGTCCGCCGCGCCACGAGAGACATCACACCACGGCCGCCGCGCCTTTATCGGGGCTGCCTTGGCGGCCTCGGTCGGCTATTTGGTGGTGCGGCCACCGCTGGGGCTTTGGCCTGCGGTGACGGACCTCGCTGCAGACTTTCGCACCGGCACAGGTGAGCAGCGCGAATTGCTCATCGCCGAAGGCGTGGTGGTGCAAATGAATACGCGCACGCGTGTCGACGTGCGCAGCAAGTCTGGGCAGGCCAGCACGCTGGAACTGCTGGAAGGCGAAGCAGAAGTGCGCGCCGATGCCGGCGGTCGGTCGCGCTCGGTCTTGCTTGTGGCCGGCAATAGCGCCATCGTGGCCGATGGTGCTCGCTTCAATGTGCGTTACATCGGTGGCGAGGTATGTGTGACTTGCCTCGCCGGTCAGGTGGCGATTCGCCGCGGCGGCGCACAGACGACGATTGATGCCGGGCGGCAAGTCGTGTACGCCTCCTCCGGCCCCGGCGTGTCGCGTCTAGTGGATGCGGAGACGGTAAGCGCCTGGCGCCGACGTCAGTTGGTGTTTGATCAAACGCCCTTGGCCACGGTTGTGGCAGAAGTCAACCGTTACCGCCCCGGCAAGTTGATCCTGACCAATGCCGAGATCGGCCAGAAGCGGGTCCACGCCAGCCTCTCCATTGACCGCCTGGACGACGTAGTCGCGTTGATGCGCGACGTGTATCGGTTGGACGTGACACATTTGCCGGGCGGCATTGTGTTGCTGGGCAAGGCTGCGGCCTGAGACCGTGGGTTGCGGGTGGGCCGCAAGCCACACGCAGCATGCGCGGCACGGCTGCGCTGTGTGAAATTTTCATGACATGCTGCAGTCGCGTGTTGTTCGTTCTGTCATAGCTCCCATAGGCCATGACCAATCCGCGACCGGTGTGTCGGTTGATGCGGGGTGGGTCATGGCGCGGTCGAGCAATTGAATACGAACAGGTCATCCATGCAACGTCATACGGCAGTCAAGCGCAACAGGAACGCATTCACTCTCTTCTCTTCGGGTCGGCGACTCTCTCCCCGCCGCAATCGGTTGAGCCCGATGATGCGTGCGGTGGCGACCCTGCTCACGGCGGGTGCGGCCATAGGCGCCACGAATACGGCGCAAGCGCAACGCGCTTTCAGCCCGGCCTGGATGGCGCAGAAGAACCTGGTGCAGGATACCGCCATCACCACCGGACGCATGCCCAATGGCCAACTCGCCTCCACTGGTGTCAGCTCGCTGGCGCAGCAGCAACAGGCCAACGAAAAACTGCAACGCTCCATTGGCAACCTGAACCTGGCCGCGCGGGGCATTGCCGCGCAGCAGGCAGCGCAGGCGGCGGCACAAGCTGCAGCGCAGAACGCACCATCAGACGTGCCGGATGGTTTGGCCGAAGGCGGCCTGAAGATTGATACCAACAGCCTGACAGCAGGCTGGCTCAACGCCAAGGCGCCGACGCAAGGGGCAGTCGATGGTCGTACCCAAGTCACGATTGAACAAACCGGCTCCAACGCCATTCTCAATTGGGAGACCTTCAACGTCGGCAAGAAAACCACCGTTGAGTTCAAGCAGCAGGCGGACTGGGCGGTGCTCAACCGCGTCAACGACCCCAAGGCCCGTCCTAGCCAGATCCAGGGCCAGATCAAGGCCGATGGCACCGTCATGGTCGTCAACCGCAACGGCATCGTGTTCAGCGGCAGCAGCCAGGTCGACACGCGCAACCTCGTGGCCGCGGCCGTGGGCATGAGCGACGCCCAGTTCAAGAAGGGCCTGTACAGCGACGCGCAAGGCAATGCCAGCATTCCCACCTTCGCCAACGACCTGGCAAGCACCGCCAGCACCTTCAGCCATGGCGCGGCCACGGGTGATGTGGTGGTGGAGGCGGGCGCCAAGATCACGACCCGCAAGCCGACCAGCGTCACCGAAGGTGGTGGCTACGTGTTGCTGGCTGGGCGCCAAACACACAACCGGGGGCAGATCGAGACCCCGTCGGGGCAGACGGTGCTGGCGGCCGGTGATGCCTTCGTCATCAAGCGCGGCATGGCCACCGATGCCAACCAGAACGGCACCACCCGGGGCAACGAGGTCAGCCCGCTGCTGCTGGCCAACAGCGCCGCCGGCTTGGCCATTAACAACGGCCTGATCCTTGCTCCCACGGGTGACATCACGTTGACGGGCCGCGATGTGCGCCAGCAGGGCGTGGCGGTGGCCACCACCTCGGTGCACACCCGTGGCACCGTGCACCTGACCAATGCCACGGCCGATGCACAGGCCAGCATTACGCTGGGCCAAGGCAGTGTCACGGCCATCTTGCTCGACGATACCGCCGCCACTGCGCTAGACACCCAGCGCGACGCGCTGATCAAGGACTCGGACAAAGTCGGCGACGGCATCGCGCATCGGCGCGACCAGTCGCTGATCCTGATTGACAGCGCGGCGGGGAAGGTTGACTTCCTCGGCGACTCGCTGACACTGGCCACCGGCGGCCAGGTGTTTGTGAACGCCGCCCGGACGCGGCTGGCCGATCGCTCAAGCATCGATGTGTCCGGCGCAGTCGGGGTGCGTGTGGCGATGGAGGCCAACAACGTCAAGGTGAACGTTCAGGGCAACGAGCAGCGCGACGCCCCCGTCAACCGCGACGGCGACAAGTTGCGCAACAAGGACATCTGGGTCGACCGTCGTTACCTGGTGAAGGTGGCCGCAGGCACCAACGGTTATGAGACCGACCGCTGGTACACCGCTGGCGGCCTGCTGGAAGTTGGCGGTTACCTCGGCATCAATGGCCACAGCATTGGTGAATGGGCGGCGCAGGGTGGTACTGCCCAGTTCAGCGGCGGCAGCCTGGTGGCGCAGGCCGGCAGCCTGATCAATCTCGCCGGTGGCAGCCTGGATGTGCAGACGGGCTACGTCCAGCAGACCTTTTTGAAGGGCAATGACGGCAGGTTCTACAACGCCAACACCGCGCCCGGTGACCTGCTCTATACCGGGTTGTACCGCGGCTTCGAGACCGCGCATACCCGCTGGGGAGACGGCGCCAAAGAAAGTTTCTACAGCCCGTTGATCGCGCCACAGCGGCGCCTGGAGAACGGCTATACCGTGGGGCGAGACGCAGGACGTTTGATTGTTGCCACGCAAACGGCTTCGCTGGACGGCACGCTCGATGCCAACGCCTATCAGGGGCCACAGCAGACCCGTGGGCGCGATGCCGGGGTGGACGGCTACCAACAAGCGCAGACGGCGGTGGCGCAGCGCGGGCAACTGGTTTTGGGCAGCTACTTGCCGCTCTACGACAAAGAAACGGGCCAGTTGCGCTACGGCCCCGATGCCGTCGCGAAAGAAGTCTTCATCGGCGACAAGGCTGCGCATGGCGCCACGCCGGCCAACCACATTGCGCTCGATGCCGCTTGGCTGAACGCCCAGCAGCTCGGCAGCCTGGAGGTCTACGCGCAGGGCCGCGTCACGGTCAATGAAGCCATCGCCGTGGCCAACGGCGGCAGCATCGCGCTACATGCGAGCGACGTGAAGGTCGAGGCGGACCTCACCGCCCGCAGCGGCAACATCCGCTTGGGCAATATGGTGGTGATGCGCTCGTCGGGTGGCGATCCATGGCTGGAGCAGCCGGTGGGTCAGCGTACCTCGGCGGGCTACGAGCGCCAGGTCGCGATTGCTGAAGGCGTGACCCTCGATGCGCGCGGCCTCTGGAGCAATGCGCTGCTTGACGGTGGCATGGGCTTGCAGCCATTCATCGACGGCGGTAGCGTTGCGCTGCGCAGTTCGGGCAGCGTGCTGTTGTCGGCAAACAGCCTCATCGATGTGTCCTCGGGCGGCCTGATCAATGCCAAGGGCAAACTCACCGGCGGCAAGGGCGGCAACGTTACGCTGGCCACTGGGCTGTACCAAGAGTCGGGCGTGTTGGCATTGGACGGCACCATCCGTGGCTACGGTATCAAGGGCGGTGGTGCGCTCAACATTGAACACGGCACCTTGGTGAGCATAGGCGGCGACTTGCCACAGGCGATTGAACAGCTCGAAGCGGGTGAGGTGAGCGCGCTGCCGTTGCGCCTGGCGGAAGACGTGGTGTTGGTCGCCGGCGCGGTCATCCCCATGAGCTTTTCTGTCACGGTGAGCGTGGTCTTGGACGGTCAACCCATGCCGGTCACGATCAGGCCCAACATCACCTCGGCCAACCCGGTGACGCTGCAGGCACCGTGGTTGCTGCCGGTCACGGTGCAACTGGCCAACAACGGCCCCGTGGTTTATGCCGGCACCACGCTGCCGGCCGGCACCATGCTGGGCGCCATCACCGACCTGCCCAAGGGTTATGTATTGCCATTGGGTGTGTTTCCGTCTGGCCTTCCGATTGCGCCGCAGACTTTCAACTACGTGGCCGGCAATGTCACGCCCAGCGATCTGGTCGTGCCACGGGGTACACGTGTGCCGGCCGGCACCGCGTGGCAGCAAGACATCGCGGTGCAGTCATTCCTCTCGCTGACAAACGACACCTTCCGCTCCGGCTTCAAGAGCTACAGCGTCACCGGGCGCGACGGTGTGACGGTGCTCCCAGGCGCGCAACTCGACGTGGTCATGCCGCTGCTGCGCGTTGATCCTGCGGCCATGCGCTCGGTTGCCAGCGCGGGCGACCTGTCGCCCGCGCTGTCGGTGTGGCTGCCGCCGTTGCAGCAAGACGATCCGGCCGCTGGCAAGGTCTCGTTGCGCGGCGGCGCCGGCCTGGCCTTGTATGCCGGCGACTTCGTAGGCACTGGCAACTTCATGATGGGCACGGGTAGCCGCATCAACGTCGACCCGGGGCAGGCGATTGCTATCACGGGCAACGGTCAGGTGACGATTGACGGCTCGCTCGTCGCCCACGGCGGGCGCATCTCGGTGCTGACAGGCGATGCCGTGACGATCGGCACCACTGGTGCGCCCATTGGCTCGCCGAGCGGCACAGCCAATCTGCCGATGGGCACGCCGAACGCGCGCTCGTTCTGGATTGGCGAGCACGCAGTGCTCGACGCCTCGGGCCAGGCCTACACCGGCGTGGACGGGCAGGGCAATCGCTACGGCCAAGTCCTCAACGGCGGCACGATTGAAGTCGGCGGCAAGTACAACGCGACGGCGGTCACGCAGGGTGCGGTCAATGCCTTCGTTGTGGTGCGCCCAGGCGCGTTGCTGGATGTCTCGGGTGCACAGGCCGTGCTCGACCTGCCGGGCTTGGGCGGCACCGCGCTCGCCAGCCACGGCGGCGTGATCGGCCTGGGTTCGGGCAATGGCCTGTTCATTGATGGTGAACTGCGCGCGGCGGCCGGCGGCGCTGGCGCCATGGGCGGCATGTTGGCGCTGAACCTTGAAACGCCGTCCTACGGGACGGTGGACCGGATCTCGTTCAAGGGTGCGGGCGTGAGCGATGGGGTGCGCGTGCCGCGCGAGTTGGTGCTGGAGCAGGTGTACGGCGGCAGCGGTCTCGCCAGTGGCGTGCAGGTGGGCCAGCTGGATGAGAGCCTGGCCTACGGCAAGGCGCGCTACGGTGTTGACGCGATCCACGCGGGCGGCTTCGGCTCTGCCTTGCTGTCGGTCAACGGTCTGCTGAGCTTCGACGGCAACGTCGAACTGCTCCTGCCGCAAGCCCTCTACCTCACGGCCAGTAGCCTGGGCCTTTCAACCGCAGCACCGCGCGATAGCCAGGTCAACCTGGCCGCACCTTACCTGCGCCTGGCCGGGTCGACCGCGCGCCAGCTCGACAACACCATCATGCCAAACCCCGTGTTCGGCTCAAGAAACGTCAGTGCTATCGGTGGCACCCTGGGCACGCCACTGCTGGCGGCGGATTCCCATCTCACGCTGGCGGGCAGTCTGGTGGACATCGTGGGTGAAGTGGGCATGGGCGCGCGCGGCGAGATCATCCTGAACGCCGCCACGCCGCTGTCGGTGCTGCGCGACGCCTTCGGCCAACTGCGCATTGAAAGCAGCGGCGACCTGCGCCTGCGCAATGCGAAGTTTTATTCGCCCGGCGACACCACGCTGGCGGCCGCGCAGATCTACGGCAGTGGCACTGTGATCGTTGGCACCGTCAGCGACGTGACCCCCTGGGGAACGATCAGTCGTTCGTTCGATCCCGCGCGCGCGCTCACCATCGAGCGTGTGGGCAGCGAGCTACCACCTATGCCGTACGACGTGTTCGGTGCCATGATCTTCGGTGCGGCCACGGTCAACCAAGCTGGCGTGTTGCGTGCGCCGCTGGGGAGCATCACGCTGGGGGCGGCTGACGGCGATGGCTACACCGGCGCGGTGAATCTGTTGCCTGGCAGCATTACTTCGGTCAGCGCCAACGGTCTGGTCATGCCCTACGGCGGCACGGTCGACGGGCTGATCTACAACTACAACGGCGTTGATGTGGTCTACCAAGGTATGGGCTCGGAGCCCAAGGTCGAGTTGAAAACCCACGCGGCGAATGTGCAGGACGGCGCACTCATAGACCTGTCAGGCGGTGGCACGCTCACCGGTGCTGCATTCTTGCAAGGCCGTGGCGGCTCCACCGATGCGCGGCTGAATCCGCTGGTGCAAATGAATGCGCAGGGCGGTGGCTTTACGCTGCCAGGGTTGTCCACCAATCCGGTCTATGCCATTGTGCCGGGCGTGCAGGCCAGCGCCGCTCCGCTGGGGGCTGAGAAGGGCGCTGGCGACCCTGCGGTCGGCCGCCAGGTCACCATAGGCCAGGGCGTTCCGGGCCTGCCCGCGGGCACCTATACACTGCTGCCTTCTAGTTACGCGCTTCTGCCTGGCGCGTTCCGAGTCGAGATCAACGGGCTGGCCAGCCAGCGCGCGGCTTTTGGCACCACCGCTGCGATGCGCAACGGCTCGTACAGCACGGCTGCGCGCTTGGGCATTGCCAACACCGGCATGGTCGACGCGTTGTCGACCCAGGTCATCGTGACGCCAGCCGACATACTGCGCAGCTACTCCAAATACAACGAGACGAGCTACGCTGATTTTGCGTTGCAGCAGGCCGTGCGTGAAGGCGTGCCGCGGCCGCTGCTTGAGCGCGACGGCAAGGCGCTGAGCCTGGCGCTCAGTTCACCCGGTTCGGTGGGCTCTTTCGGCTTGCCGCAGCTCACCATTGCGGACCGCACGGTCCTGGTGAAGCCTGCCGAAAACGGCCACGGCAGCGTGACGCGCCTGTGGAACGCGAGCAACTACGAATTGCTGGCCGATGGTGATGCGCCCACGGCAGGCTTCAACGGCGTTTCGGTGCAGGCCAGCCAGCTCAACGCCACGGGGGCCTCGCGTCTCGAAATCGGCGGCCAGTTGCGCAGCACCTACACCGACCCCAACACGGGTTCTCTCAAGAACGCCAACATCATCACCTTCAGCGGTGCCAGTGGCAGCAACAGCATCATGCTGCGCGAAGGGGCGGTGCTGAGGGCCGCCGATGTATTCTTGATGACCGGCCGCACGGACGGCAGCATCACTGTCGAACAGGGCGCCAGCATCAACACGCTGGGCCGTGGCGCCTCGTCGTACGAAGCCATGCAGGGCTACATCTACAACCCTGGCCGCACGTCGGTGCTGGCATTGTCCAACGGTCAACTCGACCTGCTGGCGCCCACCGCGCCCAGCGCCAGCGATCCATCGGTTGGGGCCGGTGCGATCCAGATCGGCGTCTGCGCAGCCAGTAGCACCTGTGCATCCGACACGCGCCTGTACTCAGAAGGCACCATTGCCACCGCCACCGACAACCGCTTCTTGCTGGGCGACGCCGTGCGCTACGGCACGCGCAGTCTGTCACTGGCACTGGGGGGCGTCAACTTCGGCAGCAATGAATCGCTGGCGGCAGCCTCGGCGCGCGGTGCGCTGCCTGCGGGCATGACGCTCAACCAGAACCTGGTCGATCGCCTGCTGCTGGGCGACACCAGCACCGGTGCACCGGCACTGGAGGCGTTGTCGTTCACGGTGCGCGATTCGGTTAATTTCTTTGGTGACGTGACCTTCTCCACGTACAACGCCAACGGCAAGTCGGCGTTGCAGCGCCTGGTGCTGGGCACGCCCGCAATCTACGGTTATGGCGACGCTGACGACGTGGCGCGCATCCACACCGACACCTTGGTCTGGACCGGCGCGCTGACTCCCGCCGGCAATGTGGTCGCCAACGGCCCGGGCACCGGTGCCGGACAGTTGGTGGTGGATGCACGTGAGATCGTCTTCGGCTACGGCCCGCGTACCCAGGCCGACACGGTGCGCGACCAGAACCGCGTGGCGCTGGGTTTTGGCAACGTGCACCTCAACGCCTCGGAGCGCGTCACGGCTACGCACCAGGGCAGCTTGTCGGTCTACGAGGCACAAGGTGCATGGAATGCCGACGCCAAGGCGTTCGACTACACGGGCGGCAAGCTCTTCATCAACACGCCGCTTTTGACCGGCACAGCCGGCTCGGTCAACAGCATCACGGCGGGCGGCGACATCCGCGTCGGTGGCATCACTACCGCAGCCGCCGCAAGCCAAACCACACCCGCCAGCGCGCTGGGCGCCGAGATCAAACTTGACAGCCGTGGCGGCAACCTGGTGCTCGATACCGCCGTGCTGCTGCCCAGCGGCAAGCTCTCGCTCGCAGCGCAGGGCGACGTGACTTTGGCCGATGGCGCCAAGCTTGACCTCGCGGGTAGCAAGATCGACTTCTACGACGTCAGCAAATACAGCTGGGGCGGTGATGTGTCGCTGGACAGCCGCACGGGCAACGTGCAGCAGTCCGCCGCGTCGCGCATCGACGTGTCGGCGCGGTACAACCGCGCGGGCAAGATCGGTGTTTTCGCGGAGCAGGGCGATGTCTCGCTCCTGGGGCAGTTGATAGGCAGCAGCAGCGGTCACTACGACGCTGGTGGTACCGACGTGCCTTTCCTGGCAGGCAGCATTGACCTGCGTGGGCGCAGCATTGCCGACTTTGCCGGGCTGAACCGGCGGCTCACCACGGGCGGCGTCACCGGAGCGCGCAGCTTCCACCTGGGGCAGGGCGACCTGGCCATTGGTGCCGAAGTCAAGGCGCACGAGGTCAATGTGTCTGTGGACAACGGCCATCTCAGCGTCAATGGCCGCATAGACGCCAGCGGCGAGCAGGCCGGCAGCATACGCCTGGCGGGCAAGAACGGTGTGACGATTGCCGGCTCGGCCATGTTGGACGCCAGCGCCAGCGTGCTGCGCCGCGACAGCTACGGCCAGGCGATCGAGGCACCCAACCGCGCCGTGATCGAGATCGACTCGGGCACGGGCCTGTTGGCCATTGGCAGTGGCGCACGTATGGACTTGCGCGTGGCTGGCGCCAGTGTGAACTACGGCACCGTGACGCTCAACGCGCCACGCGTGGGCAGCAACGACGTGGCCATAGACGCGGCTGGCACCGTCGCCATCGACGGCGCCAAGTCCATCCACGTCAACGCCTTCATCACCGACAACACGGCCACGCTGGGCAGCGATACCTCGGCCGACGGCAAGAGCTACCAGCAGCTGGATCAGGCCTACCTCGACCGTCTGCATGGCGAGAGCAACACCTTCATCAATGCCGCGCTGGCCAACGGCGCGCTCATGAACGGCAAGCTCGCCGGCCTGCGCACGTACACCAACCAGTTCCACCTGCGCCCCGGCGTGGAGGTGGTGGCCGACCTGGCGCTCAACCCCGATGGCAACCTGCATGTGGATGGCGACATTGACCTCTCGGGCCAGCGTTATGCCAGCGTCAACCCGACGGCGCAGAAGAACAACCTGGTCTACGGCTCCGGCGAAGCGGGCGCACTGGTGCTGCGCGCGCAGGGCGACCTCGAAGTTTTTGGCAGCATCAGCGACGGCTTTGACGGCAGCCGACTGAAGAACTCGTTCATGGCAGATGGTCAGTTGGGCCCCTCGTTCGACAGCACCGGCTGGGTGCTGACCCGGGGGCGTCAGCTTTGGGGCTCAGACGTGGTGGTGCCGCACGGTGGCATGGTCACGCTGCAACCGGGCACGATCTTCAATTCTGGTCGTGTGTTGAATTACGACTTGCCTATCCAGCCCATGCTCATGGCGCCGCAGACCGTGCTGCCGGTGCCGGGGACGCTCGCGCAAGACTTGGTGATGGCTGCTGGCACGGTGCTGGGGGCCAACGTACGCGCCGCCGATGGCTCGCTGCTGATGGCGGCCGGTAGCGTGTTGGCCGATGTCGTTACGTTGCCGACCGGCACCCGGCTTGACGCGGGCTTCCGCCTGCCTGCGGCCGCGCGCATGGCCGCCATGAGCTGGCCGGCCGGTGTGGCGCTGCCTTCGCCGCCCACCGGTAATGCGGTGGTGTTGTCTGCGGCCCTGACGCTGGCCAAGGGCGCGCTGATCCCTAGCGATACCAATGTGGTGTTGCCTGGCGGCGTGGCCGAGGTGGATTTACGTCCGCGCGATGCCGATGGCAGCCAGGGCCGCATCTGGGCCGTGGCGCCCATGCTGCCAGGCGGTTCGCAGTCGTGGGATCTCTCGCTCGTGGCGGGCGCCGATACATCGGCAGCCGACCGGCTCACGACCCTGCGCAACTCACATGCGAGCCTGCGCTTCTCGGATGCCCACTACGGTCGGGCCGGTTTGGTGGAGGCCGTACCAGGCACGGGTTCGCCCGCCACCTACAAGTGGGGCGACTTGGCGTTGTTCGAACAGTTGGTGAGAGATTTCTACGGCGACTATGTGATGAGCTTCGTTCCGGTCGCGGGGCAGGCCATCACGGCCGACCAGGTTGCCGAGGTGCAGGCCTTGCTGTTCGTGTCCGACGTGGGCGAACTCAACGGCTACGGTTACGGCGATCTGGCCGCCACCGACCAGCCTGCGGTACCGCCCGACATGGCGTTCACCCCTAAGGCGGGAGTGCGCGAGCAACTTTCCAGCGTTGTGCGCACTGGCACCGGCGACCTGCGGCTGGTCTCCGCCGGCAACATCGGCACGACCTCGCTGTATGGCATCTACACGGCCGGCACGCAATCTGCTGCGCTGCCCACGGTGAACGGTGTCGATCGTTATAACCTGCCGCGCAGCACGATTGATGGAGCGGTGCTAGGGGATGCGGGCACGCGCTTCGAGCCACTGGTGAATGGCGACGCCGACAGCCTCTATGCGGCCTGGTACCCCGAAGCGGGCGGCAACCTGCTGCTGCGCGCGGGTGGCAATATCAGTGGTGACAGCCTGATAGGCGGCACCTCAACGCTGCGCTTCGAGCAAGGCGATATTCTGGCCACTGGCCTGATGACACCGACCTCGTCGGTGGGCAACTGGCTGTGGCGCCAGGGCACGGGTAGTGTGCAGACTGGGGCGGACGGCGTGCCCACGGCCTGGTGGATCAACTTCGGCACCTATGTGCACGCGCCGGAAGCTGCCGGTTACTACGGCGTCTTCGACAGCATGCCGCGCCTGGTGGGCTTTACCGGCTATGGCACGCTGGGCGGCGGCAACCTGGTGCTGGAAGCCGGTGGCAATGCTGGCATGCTGCAAGCGAAGGGTGACCACGGCGGTGCCTACTTGCTGCGCAGCACCGGCCTGAACCTGGCCGTGGCCAGCAGCGGACGCGTGGCGCCCGACGGTCGACTGGTGCTCACCGGTGGCGGTGACCTGGACATTCGTATCGGTGGTGGCCTTAACAATGATCCGTCGCTGAATGCCTTCACCGGTAGCAACTCCGATCCCGTGGCCAACAGCCTGCCGCTGGGCAACCTGCACCAACTCGCGCTCAATGGCAGCATCACCAGCTTGCGTGGCGCACTGCGCTTGGAGGCCGGCGACGTGGGCACCGTGGCCTTGCGTTTTGGCGCGCAGGACCCGAAGGACTCGCGCCCGAACAACATCTTCAACGCCACCTCGGCAACGTCTTCGGGCGGGCCGGTGCTGCTGCTGGGCGACTCGGCGGCGCGCATAGACGCACGCGGCGACCTCGTGCTTGGCACGGCTGCCGATCCGGGACGAACGCCCCAGGTGAGCGGCGGCACGCCCTTCACCGCCAATGGCACGGCCTACGGCAATGGCGGTTACAGCTGGTTCTCGCTGTGGACGCCGTCTACCGCAATCGACCTGCTGGCCGCGGGTGGCAGCCTCACGCCTACGCTCAATCCGGTGGACCGTGGCGCGGGCTCCGACGCGTCATCGACCGACATGCATGCGCTTTACCCCTCGGTGTTCCGTGCTGCGGCGGCCAGCGGCAGTGTGTTCTACGGCAATTCGGCCAGCACGGTGCTGGGCGTCACGTTGGCGCCGTCGCCGGTGAGCAGCCAGTTTGCGGTGAGCGGCACCGGCCAGCTTGAGCTGCTGGCGGCGGGTTCGCTCTACGCAGCGGGGTCGAATTTCTCGACCTCAGGCGCCGACCCGACGCAAATGGTCAGCCCGTTCAACCCCGGCTTCGTTGGCTTTGGTGACCCGCTCTGGTATGGCCGTCAGTTTCTCCATAACGTGAGCCTGGACGCGGTGGCGCCGACCATCTTGTTCAACCCGGCCGCAGGCAACAGCAACTATGCGACGGGTGGCTACACGCTGTTCCCGTTCGTGGCGCCCACGGCCTCGGCTTATGTCCATGTGGGACAACAGCCCGCACGATACTATGCCGTGGACGGCGATATCGTGGGGCTGCGCACCGGCTCCATGGTGTACCGCGCCAGCATCACCGGCGTGGCGGGCTCGTTTGGCACCTGGTACGACGGTGGCGGTGCGGTGGCGATCCGCGCCGGCCGCGACATCACCGATTCGGGTACGTCGCTGGGCAGCTACAACAATTGGAGTATGGGGCCGGGCGCAGCCGGCTGGACCACGGTGGAAAGCCGTGCCGACCTGTCGGCACCACACAAGCCTACGACGTTTGCCGGCAGCACGATGCGTGGCAACCTGATCGTGCACACCAGCGCTGACGACGTGTCCCTGGTGCAGGCCGGACGTGACATACGCAACAGCAGCTTCTACATTGCGGGCCCGGGCCTGCTGGACATCTCTGCCGGACGCGACCTGTACCTGGCCGACAAGGGTGAGTTGCGCAGCCTTGGCCCGGTGGCGAATGTGGTGCCGGGCGACCGCAGCAGTGGCGCAGGCATTGCCGTGGCTGCAGGCATGGGTGTGCAGGGGGCGGCGTGGTCTGCCTTTGCGGATCGTTACCTGGACGCCAGCAACTTGGCGGTCACCGGTAAGCCGCTGGCCGACCAGCCAGGCAAGGTGGTGCGCAGCTACGGTGGCAGTATCACGCTGTCGCAGTGGCTGGCCAGCGAGTTTGGCTATACCGGTGACGAAGGCGGTGCCGAAGCCTTCCTGGTGCAGCAGCAAGCGGTGTTGGACCAGACACGCCAGCAGGCATTAGCCAGCGGCGGCACCGCCAGCAACCGCGATCTGGCACGCGAGTACAAGCTCGAAAGCCAGTTGCACCTGGTCAACTGGCTGATGCAACGCTTTGGCGGCGCCAATGGTCGTGGCCTGCATTTCGATGCGGCGACCATGGACGCGCGCGCCTTTTTTGATGCGCTGCCGCCCGAGCAGCAGAGCGCCTTCCTGCGCAACGTCTACTACGCCGAACTCCGTGCCGCGGGCCGTGAGTACAACGACGTGAACGGCCCGCGCCAGGGCAGCTACCTGCGCGGCCGCGAAGCCATTGCCACACTGCTGCCTTCAAAGGACGCGAAGGGCCGGGACATCGTGTACGACGGTGACCTGACGATGTTCAGCAGCGCGCTGTATTACCCGCAATACGTGACCGAAGACCTGCCCAGCCGTCGGCCTAAGCCTGGCGTGAACTATGTGCGCGAAGACGAATGGCTGGCCATGGGTAGCCCCGGCTACAACGTGCCCTTCTACAAGGTGAACGACGGCGGCATCCACACCGACTTTGGTGGTGACATCAGCCTGATGGTGCCAGGCGGACGCACGCTGGTGGGCGTGGACGGCGGCTTCTCGCCAGGCGCGGGTTCCGGTGTGCTGACACAAGGCGAGGGCGACATCAACATCTTCTCGCTGAGCGACATTCTCTTGGGGCAGAGCCGGATCTTCACGACGTTTGGCGGCAACATCCTGGGCTGGTCAGCCGAAGGCGACATCAACGCGGGCCGTGGCGCCAAGACGACGGTGGTCAGCACGCCGCAACGGCGCGTGTACGACAGCATGGGCAACGTGGCCTTGTCCCCCAGTACCCCGAATACGGGCGCAGGCATTGCCACGCTCAACCCGATTCCTGAAGTACCACCGGGCGACATCGACCTGATCGCCCCGCTGGGCACCATCGATGCGGGTGAAGCGGGGATCCGTGTGTCGGGCAACGTCAACCTCGCGGCATTGCATGTGGTGAATGCGGAAAACATCCAGGTGCAGGGCAAGGCGGTGGGCATTCCGGTGGTGGCAGCTGTGAACGTCGGCGCCTTGAGCAACGCCAGTGCAGCGGCTTCGCAAGCAGCGGTGGCGGCGCAGGACGTGATGCAGCGTGAGCGGTCAGCCGCTCGCCAGGCACAGCCTTCAGTGTTCACGGTACGGGTGTTGGGCTATGGCAGTGATGCCCCGGCTGCGCCACCGGTCCCCGCGCCGGCCAAGTCGCAGCAGCTGAGTTACGACTACAACGGTGTGGTGCAGGTGTTGGGGGCGGGCGTGTTGAGCGCGGCCCAGCAGCAGGCTTTGACCCCCGGCGAGCGCCAGGGCCTGGTTCGCTGAAGTTCCGCAGCCGCAACGGGTGTGGCATGGGCGTGCAGCCGATTTAGGCTGCGCGCCCTTCTTCTTTCTCGGTCCGCGCCTTTTTTAAGAAGTTTTTGTGACAAACGACAGTCGTTGTACGCCAGCGCCGTCTATGTAGTTGTACGCAACGGCGACATGAAGAAATCCCATCATGTTTGTTTTCGGCAGCACTCTGAACGATTGAGTCGCGCGCATCACTTTTGAGATCGAGTTGGACAAATGCATGAACTGAAAGAGAGCCGGCCATGGGCGCGCTGGACGGCTGTGGGCCTGGCCATGCTGGCCCTGGCCGCGCAAGCCACCGCACAGACGGCGACGCAGACGCAGACGCAAGATGCTCCCGAAGACACGCGCAAGGTGGACGTCGTCGAATACATCGTGCGCGGCAACACGGTGCTGGGCGTGCGCGATATCGAGAAAGCCGTCACGCCTTTCCTGGGGCCAGAGCGCACGATGAAAGACATCGAAGGCGCGCGTGATGCACTTCTCGCCGCCTACCAGGCCAAGGGTTATCAATCGGTCTATGTGGATTTGCCGGAGCAGCAAGTCACCGAAGGGCTGGTGTTCTTGCAGGTGAGCGAGACGCGTGTGGGCCGTGTGCGGGTGGTGGGGGCCGAGTACATCTCGCCGCTGGAGGTGCGCGACCAGGTACCCGCGTTGAAGGAGGGCCAGGTGCTTGACTTCAACCAGGCGCAAGTGGAGCTGACGGCACTCAACAGCACGCCCAAGCGCCAGGTGATGCCACTGGTCAAACAAGGGGCGTTGCCCGGCACCATGGATGTTGACCTCAAGGTACAGGACGAAAGCCCGTGGCGCGGTAGCCTGGGCCTGAACAACGATTACAGCGCCGACACACGTGAGCTGCGGGCCACCGCCGCCATAGGACACGACAACCTCTGGCAGTTGGGGCACAGCGCCTCCATCAGTTTCTACGGCGCGCCGCAGGACCTGAGCCAGACGCAGGTGATCACCGCCGCCTACACGGCGCCTATCCACGGCAGCAACTGGTCGATTGACGCCAGCGCCTACAAGTCAGACAGCAATGTGGCCACAGTGGGCGGCACCAACGTGCTGGGCAAGGGCCATGCCTTTGGCTTGAAGGCCACCTACACCGTGCCTAGTGCAGGCAGTTGGCTGCATACCTTCAGCGCTGGGCTGGAGTTGAAGAACGTGAACGAAGCCTTGCGCATGGCTGATGCCGGCGACACGGTGCCGTTGAAATACGCCCCCATCACGCTGGGCTACAACGGCTTCGTGCAGGGCGAGCGCAGCCAGGTGGGCCTGGGGCTATCGATGGTGCTGGGCACGAGCAGCTTCTTCAACTACGGCAGCGACTGGCAACAGTTCGACTACAAGCGCTACAAAGCCACGCCTAGCTTCATGGTGCTCAAGGGCGACATAAACGGCAGCTACACCTTGCCTGGCGACTCGCAACTGGGCTTTCGCCTGGCGGGCCAGATCACCGATTCGCCCCTGGTCTCCAGCGAGCAGATCGCCGCCGGTGGCATGAACTCTGTGCGCGGCTATCTGTCGGCCGAGAGCACTGGCGACTACGGCCTGGTGGGTTCGATCGAGTGGCGTACGAAACCATTGGACTGGTTCGGTTCGTGGGCCGAGAACTGGCGCCTCTACACCTTTGCCGATGCAGGTCGGGTACGACTCAAGGACCCGCTACCCGAACAACAGGATGGCTTCACGTTGGCATCGGTGGGCTTGGGCACCAGCCTGCGCATCAGTTCCCTGGTCAATGGCCGCATCGATGTGGGTTACCCGCTCAAGGCGGGCGCACGCACCGAGCGCCACGACACCCGCATCAACTTCAGTTTGACGGCGAATTACTGACCGTTGAATCGACCTTTCCGATTTTCAATTTTCATTCCTACGAGCTTCCGGAGAACTCTGTCATGCGACGTCTATTTTTTGTTTTGCTCACTGCGCTGAGCGCGCTGCTGCCGAGCCTGGCCAACGCCTGGTGGCAGCAGGACTGGGCTTACCGCAAGCCCCTCACCATCGATGGTGGTCCGCAGGCTGGTGCGATCGGTGGCGAGGCCGGTCGTACCGCCGTGCTGGTGCGTCTGCATACCGGAAATTTCAGTTTTCAAGGCGTGAGCGACACCGGTGCCGATCTGCGCTTTGTGGCTGGTGACGACAAGACCGTGCTCAACCACCAGATCGAACAGTTCGATCCGCTGCTGGGCATGGCGTTGATCTGGGTGGACGTACCCTCGGTCGGCGCAGGTGCACCGCAAAAGTTGTGGATGTACTACGGCAACCCCAAGGCGCCGGCATCAGGCAATGGCCAGCGTACGTTTGATCCAGATTACACACTGGTCTACCACTTTGCCGAAGCGGGCACGCCGCCCCGCGACACCACCGCCTACGGTAATCACGCCCAAACCTCGGTGGTCAGTTTGGACGGCACCGTGATTGGCAAAGGCGCGCAACTGGGGCATCAAACGCTGATGTTGCCGGCGTCGCCTTCGCTGGCGCAAGCCGCTGGCGCGGCGTTCACGTTCTCAGCCTGGATCAGGCCCGACCAACTGGGCGCACAGCAGGTGGTGTACGCACGCCGTGAAGGAGCCAACGAAGTGATCGTGGGCGTGGACCAGGGTGTGCCCTTCGTACAGATCAACGGTCAGCGCAGTGCGCCGGGCCAGCCCATTCAAGCAGGCCAGTGGTCGTATCTGGCGCTGAAGTCTGATGGCAAGGGCGCCGCGCTGTATGTGGGCGGACGAGCTTCGGTTTCGGTGAGCGTAGCCATGCCCGCGCTGAACACGGCGGCGGCCATCGGTGGTGACGTGACACCAGCCGGTTCCAACCCAAGCCTGGCCGCCTTCACAGGCGCGATCGACGAAGTGCGCGTTTCCAAGGTGGCGCGCCCCGATGCCATGTTGCTGGCCGACGCCGTGTCCCAAGGTGCGGATTCGCGCCTGGCGGTGTTTGGTGCCGACGAACAGCAAGCTGGCAAGAGCCATTTCGGCTTCATTCTGGCCGCCATGCCGCTCGATGCCTGGATTGTGGTCGGCCTGCTGGGCCTGATGATGATCGTGTCGTGGGCCATCATGATTGGCAAGGGCCGCAGCTACGGTGCGGCATCGCGCGCCAACGCGGCCTTCATCGAGCACTTCCGCAACGCCGCTGGCGCGCCGCTGACACGCTTGGCTGACAGCAATAGTGTGCCCGCCAGTGTCAAGGCCGATTCTTCGCTTTGGCGCCTCTACGAAGTGGCGATTGGCGAAATGCAGCGTCGTCACGAACGTGGCTACGACCTGAGCGCGGTGTCGGCATCCACCATAGGCGCCATCCGTGCCGCCATGGACGGCGTGATGGTGCGCGAGAACGAGCGTATGGCCAAGCGCATGAACTGGCTGTCGACGACGATTGAAGGCGCCCCGTATGTTGGCCTGTTTGGCACCGTGATCGGGATCATGCTGGTGTTTGTTGTGGCGGCCATGGCCGGTGCGGTGGACATCAACTCGGTGGCGCCTGGCATGGCGGCGGCGCTGCTGTGTACCGCGGCCGGTCTGGGCGTGGCCATTCCAGCGCTGTTTGGCTACAACTGGCTGGCCTCTCGCTCTGATGCCATCGGTGCCGACATGGCGGTGTTCGTCGACGAGTTCGTCACGCGCCTGGCCGAAGAGCAGGGTGAAGGGCGCTCGCTGCCGCAAGCCGCGGTGGCAGCTGTGGCGTCTGGCCGCCTGTCTCCCCAAGTTCCTGCCTGAGGCCGCGCACACCATGGCAAACGCAGCCAAATTCGGAGTCAGGAAACGCGCTGGCGGCATCAACATCACGCCATTTGTCGACGTGCTGTTGGTGGTGTTGGTGATCTTCATCCTGACCAGCAACGCCAGCATCCCCGGCCTGAAGGTCGATCTGCCTAAGGCCAGTTCATCCGTGGCGTTGGAAAAGCCCAAGACCAAGGCCATCACGGTGGACAACGCCGGCCAGTTGTTTCTGGATGCCTATCCGGTGACCCTGCCCGAGTTGGAGGAACGCCTACGCACCGAGAAGGCGCTGACGCCGGACTTCCCGGTGATTGTGCGCGGCGATGCGGCCGTGCAGTACGCCAAGGTGGTGGAAGTGCTCGACCTGCTGCGCCGCATCGAGCTGAACCAGGTCGGCCTGGTGACCGGCAAGCCCCACTAAGGACATGGCCGTGAACTTTGTCCCTCCAAGTAAGCAGCAGCGTATACCGGCTGATGCCGGGCGTTGGTGGCAACGCTACGGCGGATCCGCTATCGGTGTGTTGGCGCTGGCCTTGCTGGTGGCCTTGATGTGGTATTTGCTTGCAGACACCGCAAGCCAGAAGCGCAAGGTGGCCGACGCCCCGATGCTGATGTTGCCGCCGCCACCACCTCCGCCCCCAGAGCCGGAGAAGCCGCCAGAGCCCACGCCGGAGAAGATCAAGCCCGAGGTGGTTGAGCCCAAGCCCGAGCCCGTGGACACGCCTGAGCCGCCGAAGGACGACACCCCACCCAGCCCCTCCAAGGACCTGGGCGACCCCGTGACGATTGACGGCCCAGCGCAAGCGGGGACCGACGCTTTTGGCATAGGGGCGGGCAAGGGCGGTGGCATGACCGGCGGTCGTGGCGGTGGCCTGGGTAGTGGCTCTTACGGCCGCTACGTGGCCAACGCGTTGCAGCAAGCCTTGGCGCGTGATCCGCGCACGCGTCAATTGGCCTTTGACGACATCCAGTTGGATCTTTGGTTGGACACCGAAGGCCGGACCACCCGCGTGCAACTGGTGAAGAGCACGGGCAATACCCAGTCGGACGAAGCCGTGTTGGCCATGGTCCGCGAGATGGCGCGCATCGACGAGAGTCCGCCGGCTTCGGCGCGGTTTCCTATGCGTGTGTCCATGCGAGGACGCCGGCCTTGAGGGGCTTTGGCCGTCCGTCCATTTCCTATTTTTTTGAGCGAACCGATGAACCAATCTTTTACTCTTAGACGCAGCGCGCAGTCGTTGGCCGCAGCGGCCGCTATCGCCATGCTGGGCGCAATCGGAACGGCCCAGGCACAGACCACGGCACCCGCTGGCGAGAGCGCCATGGTGCGTTTGATCCGTGGGCTGATGCAAAGCGGTGCACTGACCAAAGACGTCGGTGAAGCGCTGCTGGTGCAGGCCCAGAACGAAGCCATGGCCGCGCAGCCACAGCGCCACGGCGGTGTGGCAGTGGCGGGTGCCGCTGCCGGGGCTGCAGCGGGAGGCGCTGGGGGTGGCATGCGTGTCGAGCCGGGTGACGTGCGTGTACCCTACATCTCACAAACCACCCGCGACCAGATCCGCGATGAAGTCAAGCAGGAGGTGATGGCACAGGCAAAGTCAGAAGGCTGGGCTGCACCCAACGAAACGCCTGAGTGGAGCAAACGCATTCGTGTCGAAGGCGACGTACGGGTACGCGGCGAATCGCGTAGCTACTCGGACGGCAACAGCAACATTGAGATCAACTGGCCCGCCGTCAACGCCGGCAGTGGCTACGACGTCAACCCCAACACCAATCTGGCCTTGCCGCCCTTGCTCAACACCCAGCAAGACCGCCGCAATGTGCTGCGCGCGCGCGCCCGGCTGGGCATCTTTGCCGACATCTCGGAGCAAACCCAAGCCGGCGTGCGCCTGGCTTCCGGCAGCGACGAAAGTCCGGTCTCGACCACACAGACGCTGGGCGGAGGCTTGAGCAAGAAGGAAGTTTGGCTGGACCAGATGTGGCTGTCTTACAAGCCCATGCAAGGCCTCAAGCTGATCGGCGGGCGTTTTGAGAACCCCTTTGTCTCCAGCGACATTCTGTACTCGGGCGACTTGAGCTTCGACGGGATTGCCGCGCAGTTCGAGCGAAACCTGGCCAATCAAAACCTCACCATGTTTGGCACGCTCGGTCTGATTCCGTTGGAATACTCGTCGGACAATTTTCCAAGCCAGAGCCAGACCAAGATGGCCAGCGAGAACAAGTGGCTGTTCGGCGCGCAGCTTGGCGGTCTGTGGAAGCTTGACAGCGACAACAGCCTGCGCGGCGCACTGGCTTATTACGACTTCCGCAACACCGAGGGGCAAGTGTCCACGCCTTGTGCGCTGTATTCGGGAGCCACAGCCTGCAGCACGGACTGGACGCGCCCGGCCTTCATGCAAAAGGGCAACACATTGATGATGCTGCGTGACATCGCACTCAACCCGCTGGATCCAGCCAATACGCCGCAGCCGCAGTACGTGGGCCTGGCGTCGAAGTTTCAGCTCCTTGACTTGAATGTGCGCTGGGACACCCGCGTGGCGGGCAACAGCTTGCGCCTGGACGGCGACTTCATCCGTAACCTGGCCTACGACAGCAACAAGATGTACAACCGCGCACGTGGCGGCATCGTCAACAACTTCAGCGGCACGGGTGCTGCCAGCGGCTCGGACATCAAGAGCGGCGGCACGGCTTTCAGCCTGCAGGCGACTTATGGCAAGCCCAGCCCATCGGCGCGAGGCGACTGGAACTTCCTGGCAGGCTACAAGCGCATCGAGCCAGATGCGCTGCCCGATGCCTACAACGACTCGTCGTTCCATCAGGGCGGCACCAACGCACGTGGCTACATACTGGGCGGTTCGTATGCTGTCGACAAGAACATGTGGTTCACCGGCAAGTGGATGGCCACCAAGGAGGTTTACGGCCCACCTCTATCGATAGACACATTGCAGCTCGAATTTAATGCGCGGTTTTAAGGAGCACGGCGTGAGCACAACCAACCCCTACAGCATGCCTGCCGTGAGAACCCGCCAAGCGTGGCGTTACAAGCCCTTGGCGCTGAGCCTGCTCGCCACGCTGACGTGCGCTGCAGCGTTGGCGCAGCAGCCCACGCAGAGCATGGAAGAACGGCTGCGCGCGCAGTTGCGCGTCATCAACAGCCAACTGCAGCAGGCGCAGAATGAACTCGCCGTGCTCAAAGCCGGTGCCGCCCCCGTGGTACCCGCTGCGGCCGCAGCGGCGCCCGAGGTGGCCGAACTGAAAAAGGCGCTTGCACGAGCCGAGTCGCAAGTGGCCGCAGAGCGCCAGGGCAGGGTGCAGGCCGCGGACGAGAGCCAGCAACTGCGCGCACAAGCGCAGACCACCGTGGACAAGGCGAACGCGCTGGTGGCGCAGCTTCGTAATGCCTACGACGAGTTGCTGAAGCTCGCCCGAACCTCTGAAGCCGAACGCCAGAAGCTGGCGACCGAGGCCGCCACGCAGAAAACGGTGGTGGCGCAATGCGAGGCCAAGAACGCCCAACTCTATGCCGTTGGCCAGGAGCTGTTGCATGCCTATGAAACCATGGATTTGGGCAGCGTATTGTTGTCCCGGCAGCCATTTGCCGCGCAAAGTCGGGTGAAGTACGAGCAGATCGCACAGCAATACGGCGACAGGCTTTATGCAGGGCGCTTTGACGCGCGCAGTGTCAACGCAACCCCGGCAGATGCTCCACAAGCCGGTGCATCGGCGGCGCAACCAGCGGCCACACCCTGAGCTGCGCTATGCGCAAGAAATGACAACCCAACGGATACAAGCCTATGAACGTATTTAATCTTGGGCGCTTGCCGGCGCGGCATTTGCTGGCCGGTGTTTGGCTGGCCACCAGCGTCGCTGCGGCCATGGCTCAGGCAGCTTCTGTTGAGCCTGTGGTGGCGGCTTTGGGGACGGTCAAAATTACCCAGGGCGAGGTGGCGTTGCTGCTGAACAAGCTGCCGCCGGCGGAACGTGGGGTGATTGTTGCGAACCCCGCGACGCTAGACCCCTGGCTACGGCAACGCCTTGCAAGCGTGGCCTTGTTTGACGAGGCGCGGCGCAAAGGCTGGACCGACAGGCCCGAGGTCAAAGCCCGGGTGAATGCCGCTGCTGCCGAAATCACTCAACACATCGTGACAGCTGCTTACTTGGAATCGGTGGCGCAGTTGCCGCCTGGATTCCCCTCGGACGCCGAACTCAAAACGGCTTATGAGCAGGGCAAGGCCAGCTTCAAGCTACCCGCGGCTTACCGCGTGGCCCAGATCTTTTTGGCGGCACCGGCTTCCGATGCTGCGGCCGTGGCCAAGGTGCGGCCAGAGGCAGAGAAACTGGCCTTGCAAGCCAGAGGCGGCGACTTCGCGGCACTGGCCCGTAGCCGTTCCGAAGAGCCTCGTTCCGCCGCCCAAGGGGGCGACGCGGGCTTGCTGCCATTGGCGCAACTGCTGCCAGAAGTGCGCACGGCTGTCGCCCAGCTCAAGATCGGTGAAGTCAGTGATGCGTTGTTGTCTGCGGGCGGCTTCCATATCGTCAAACTGCTTGAGAGCCAGCCCGAGCGCGTGGCCACGTTTGAAGAGATGAGGCCGCAGCTTCAGCTTGCGTTGCGCCAGCAGAGACAGCAGCAGTTGGTGCAGGCCCACATGGCCCAGTTGGCCCCCGCGGAGAGTATCCAGATCAATAGTGCGGCGCTAGACGCAGCAGTGCAGCAGCGCCAATAAAACCGGCTCCTTTCATTCAAGCTTTTTCCATTTTGTTTTCTCCAAGAACCTTTGTTATGACTGAAAAAAACTCCACCTCATCGATCACACCGATTGCTTCCGAGAATGCCGCCGCAGCGGAGCTGATCCAATCCATCAATGCCAGCCAAATTTCGGACGCCATCAAGGCAGTGGGTTGCGCGGTGACCGCGATCGAACAAGACGGCGTCGTGCGTCTGCACAGCGCAAGCCACGGTGTGGGCTTCCAGGTGCTGTGGGGGAACGAAGTAAGCCCCGGCCAGTATGCAGACCTCACCTTGAGTTGCCCGCTGCGGGTGCAGGGTGGGATCTTGCCCGAAGGGGTGTTGTCGTCCTGGCATCGCAGCAAACGCTTTGCGCGCGTGGCGCAGCACGGTGACTTCGTCGTGCTGGAAATGGACATGATCGCCGCCGGTGGAGTGTCACCAGCGCACCTGGTGTTAACCATGCACTTGTGGACCCAGATGATGGGCCAGTTCTTTCTGCACTTGCGCAACTACAGCGCCTCCGATGAGGCGCTGCAAGCGGCGGCCGCAGATAGAGAAGCCACAGCGGCCCTTCCTGCCACCTCGAAGCCTGTGGCGGCTGAAATGGCTGAGTGAGGCATACGGCTCGCACGCTCCCGGCGCTGACTAGATTGAACGCTTGTAAAAGTCTTTCCACTCGTCGCGGGAGTCGTTGAACTCCTCGTAAACAACACTGCGCAACCATCGGTTGAGCGGCTCGTTGTTGTATCGCCTGTGCCAATGCTGCCTGAGGTCGAATGGCGGAATGTCGAAGGGTGGTTTCACCAAGCGAACCTTGGATGTCTCTGCGAACGAGGTGCCCACGGCAAGTGGCACGGTGGCGCAGAGGTCCGACTGCGCGATGATTTGCGGGATGCTCATAAAGTGGGGCGTATTCAGCACAATCCGCCGCGTGATACCTTCGCGCTTGAGGTAGCGTTCAAAGACCTCTTGGCTGCGGGCCTCGGCGCGCACAACCGCGTGCCCTAGCGCCAAGAATTGCTTCGCCGTTAGTTTCTTCCCTTGCAAAGGGTGTTGGGCGCGCAGCAGGCAGACAAAACCGTGTGAGAACAGCCGCTGTTGGAAGAAGTTGTTGCCCTGCAGATCTGGGAAGTAGCCCACGGCCAGGTCGATTTCACCAAGCTCCATGCCGCGCGCGATCTGGCTGGGGGGCAACGTGACCGATCGGATCGACATCCGCGGCGCGGCCTCGCCCAGGCGGCTCAGGATACGTGGCAGAAACACCATTTCCCCAATATCCGAAAGTGCCAGAGTAACAGTTTTGTCGCTGGTGCCTGGATCGAAGGCGGTCCCCTGCATCAGCTCGCCGTTGACTGTCGCCAGTGCCGCCCGCACCGGGCCTGCCAGCTCCAGCGCGCGTGGCGTGGGCTCCATGCCTTTTGATGTACGCACGAACAGCGGGTCATTGAACGAGGTGCGCAACCGCGCCAGCGCACCGCTCACGGCGGGCTGGCTGATGCCCAGGCGGCGGGCCGCAGCACTACCGCTGCCTTCATCCAGCAGTGCGACTAAAACTGGCAAGAGATTTAAATCCATGATGTCTGGTGTTATTCGTTTTACTGAATTACAGAATAAGCTAGTTTCGATTGACCGATAAGGGTGTATCCACAAAACTTCGAGTACGGCCTCCGCAGAGAGGTTGAACATTACGGAGACACCCACATGAACTTGCGCCCCTTCCTTGCCGTGGTCGGCCTTTCGGCCAGCCTGTCGACCACGCTGCTCGCCACCACTTCAGCTCTGGCCCAGGACTCACCGATCAAGGTGGGTGTCGTGGCACCTATGTCGGGTGAGTTCGGTGTCTACGGCAAGCAAATCGAGAACGGCATCAACGTCTTCCTGCGTGAATCCGGCGATCTGGTCGGTGGGCGCAAGGTGCAGATCATCTACCGCGACAACCACGGACCCAACCCCGCGCTGGCCAAGCGCCTGGCGCAGGAACTGGTGACCAACGACAAGGTCGACGTCTTGGCTGGTTTTGCCTTCACGCCGGACGCCATGGCCGCCGCGCCAATTGCCACCGAGTCCAAGAGACCCCTGATCGCCATGCTTTCGGCTACTTCCAGCGTGGTGGGCTCGTCGCCGTATCTGGTGCGGACGTCCTACACCATCCCCCAGACGGCATGGCCCATGGGACAGTGGGCCGCCAAGAGCAAGATCAAGCGGGTGTTCACCCTGGTGTCGGACTACGGCCCGGGATACGACGCTGAAACCTGGTTCAAGAAGGGTTTCACGGAGGGCGGCGGTGAAATCGTTGGCGAGGTACGTGTGCCAGTGAAAAACAAGGACTTTGCTCCGTTCCTGCAGCGCATCCGCGATGCCAAGCCAGACGCCGTGTTCACCTTTCTGCCTGCGGGCGAGCCCATCATCGCGTTCATGAAAGGGTTCTCGGAGCGGGGCATGGCGCAGGCTGGCATAAAACTGTTGGCGACCGAAGGCTGGGCCGATGACGATACCTTGACGGCCGCTGGCGATGCCGCCATTGGCGCGATTTCAACGGGTTATTACTCCACCGCAAACCCTAGTGCCTTGAACAAGCAGTTCCTAGCCAACTATCAGCAGGTGAGCGGCGGCAAGCTCCAGCCCAACTTCATCGCCGTGGCGGCCTATGACGGCATGCGTTTGTTGTCCGACGCCGTGAAGCGCACCGGTGGCAAGAGTGAGGCCGATGGCTTGATGGCAGCTTTTAAGGGCGCCAAGCTGGACAGCCCCCGGGGCCCGATGACGATCGACGCCGACACCCGCGATGTCGTCCAGACCATCTACGTGCGGCGTGTCGAGAAGTCCGGCGCTGGTTTGAAGAACGTCGAGTTTGACCAGTTCGTTTCGGTCAAGGACCCAGGCAAGTAAATCCGAAGGGATGCAGTCCCCTGTATCCCGCGAAGCAATAGCGTTTTTTCAGGTAAGCCACTATGAAGACCATCATGATTTCACAAGAGTCCGCCGCAGGCAGCTCCCCTAGCCAAAACTTCCCGCTTGACCAGTGGTATGTGGCAGGCTTCTCGTCCGAGCTTCAGTACAAGCCCATTGGCCGCACGTTCCTGAACCAGAAGGTTGTGTTGTACCGCGCGGGCGACGGCAAGGCCGCGGCCCTGGAAGACCGCTGCTGTCACAAGTCCTTGCCGTTGTCCTGCGGCACGGTGGAGCACGGCGGCATCCGCTGTGGCTACCATGGCCTGTTGTACGGCGCAGATGGCGTCTGCGTGGAGATCCCCGGGCAGGCGCGTATTCCGCCCATCGCCAAGGTACGTGCGTACCACGTGGCTGAGAAGAACCACCTGATCTGGATCTGGATGCCCAAGGTGGCCGGCGGCCTGCCCAACATGGAGGTGCCGACCTATGCCCACCATGACAACCCCATGTACCAATGGGGTTCGGGCATGTACCACTACGATGCGCCTTGGCAGCTGATTCACGACAACTTGCTGGACCTGAGCCATCTGGGCTATGTTCACCTCAAGACCATTGGCGGCGACGCCCGCTTGCACATGAACACCCCTACCAAGGTGACGGCGGACGAGCGCCGCGTCAAGGTGGTGCGCTACATGCCCGGATCAACACCGCCGCCAACCTATAAGGCAGCCTGGCCATTTGGCGATACTTGCGATCGCTGGCAGGAGATCGAGTTCGAGCCCTCGCACCTGTCCATCTGGACGGGGGCAATCGAGCCTGGAAGAGCTTCCATGGATGATCCTGGGCGCGGCGGGCTGCATCTGCGCGGCTTTCACGGCATCACGCCGGAAACAGAGACTTCGTGCCATTACTTCTGGAGCATGGCCAGCAATAGACATCCCGACATGCCGGAGACCATTGGCAAGGTTCTGCAACAGATCGAGTTCACTTTTGACGAAGACCGTGGGGTGATAGAAGATCAGTACAAGAACATGCTTGAGTTTGGCGAAAGAGCAACGTGGATGGACATCCACTGCGACGCTGGGGCGAACCGGGCGCGGCGCATCTTGAAAAAATTGGTGGAACAAAACAGTGAGGCCGTCGCCGCGTAAAGCGTTTCAGCCTTGGTTTCGTCACTTGGATAGATCACGCGACAAGCTTTATCGCTTTGCATGAAAGAAATGCCGCGCCACAGCGGCATTTCTTTTTCGGAAACCACGTAGGGTATTGAACCTGCTTGTGGGAGGAAGAAACTTATGTGGGTGGAAGATGCATCTGATCCATGTGTGCGGCGGCCCTATGCAAAGTCTTGCGCAACCACACCAAACCTGGGTCTTGTGTTCGGTAGCGATGCCACTGAACGGCTTGATCCATTCGGTCGATCACGATAGGCGCCGGCCGAATGGTCAAAGGCCAGGCGGCTGCCATGCGATGCGCCAAGCGAGCGTGAACCGTTGCGATGTAGTCGCTTCCTGCCACCAAGGCTGGTAATGCGGCAAAGCTGTAGGTCGTCACTGTCGTGCGGCGGGTGACGCCAAAGCGCTGAAGAAACCATGATTCAAAAGATTCGCCTTTTGTGGAAGGGCGCATCACCACATGTCCCGCCTCTACATAGCGGTCAAACGTCAGCTCACCTTGTGCGAGATGGCTGTCGCTCCACACCACGCACACGAACTCTTCGTCATAAAGGGTTTCGCTGGGATGGTCAGGTGAAGCGAAACCGGAAGGAATGATGATCAGATCGGCATCGCCTCTTTCTAGTTCACGTTGCGGATTCACCACCTGTGCAAGAAAGTCGAATTGCGCTGTGCAATGCTGCTCCGTCGCCAACTTCAACAGAGCAGGGCCCAGCACCAGTTGCGTGTAGTCCGACACAAAAATGCGGAACACCCGATCGCTTTTACTTGGGTCGAACGCGGGCTGCGCCACGATAGTGCTATCGATCCTAAGCAGCACGTCGCGCACTGCGTCCTGCAGGCTTTCCGCGCGCGGCGTGATCTCCATCTTGCGTCCAATCTGCACGAGCAAGTCGTCGTCGAAATAGTCGCGCAGCTTGGCGAGAGAGTTACTGAGCGCAGAGGGGCTGAGGTTCAGTCGCTCAGCAGCCAGTGTGATGCTGCGTTCGGCCAAAAGCGCATCGAGTGCCACCAAAAGATTGAGATCGAGTTTGTTGAAGCGCATTGTGATAGAACAACCGAAGGGTTAACCCTCGATCGTTTTGTCTCATCGAATCGTGAAGTTAATGAAAAGGATTTTTCTGAATCATTGTCGCTAGCTAAGCTTGCGTCAACTCGATTTAAGAAGAATTTGGAGACAAACGAATGGTCCTGGACCAAGCGGAGGGCATGCTTTTGCCTGCGTTTTTGAGACCCCACGTTTTGGCGTGTGGCGAGTGCGCGGCATGAGTCCCATTCGACGTGTTGCCATCATTGGTGCGGGGCTTGCGGGGCTTGCTTGTGCCGTCGCCGTGACGCGAGCTGGTCTCGCCGTTGATGTCTACGCTTCGGACTCCATAGGCAGCGCTGAAGACCTTCATTTGGACGCGGTTCCCAACCTCGTGCGCAGCTTGGATCGACTCGGCATATTGGTGCAGTGCCAGGGACTGGGTTTTGCCTACAGCCGCACACGAACCACGGATGCATCCGGCCGCATTTTGGAGAGCCTGCCCTTGCCAAGGCTGGCGGGGGATGGAAAGCCCGCGGGTCTGGGCTTGCTTCAGAACGATCTCCTGCGAGCACTGTCATCCAGGGCCATACAGCAAGGTGCTCAGGTTTACCCCTGCACACCTGCGATTGCGATTGAGAGTGGAGCAGGTGTCGTGCACCTGGCCGATGCCTCGAAGGTTGATGCCGATTTGGTGCTGCTCGCGGCGGGTCTTGATGCCCCGCTTCGCAGAAGCGTTTTTGTGCATGCCCCTCAAACGACTTGTCACGAACAACAGTGGTGGCACCTGGTGTTGCCGCGTGCTCCGGGGATGGACCACCCCACGATGATGGTGGGACGACGTGGTCAAAAACTGCACGTGGTTCCGATTGCACCGACCAAGGCCGGGTTGACGTTTTGTACGTCGAGCTTTCAGCCTCTTGAAGAGCAAACACATGCGCAGATTCTGAGCGCTGCGTTGCGCAATTTCTCCGGGTGGCCTGCTGCATGGCAAGAGGTCCTGCGTGACAACCCACCTCTTGTGATCTCGCCTGTACGAGAGGCGCTACTGCCTCAGCCGTGGCATTGCGATCGAGTGCTGGCGGTCGGTGACAGCGCGCACGCCGTGGTTCCGCATTTTGGCCAGGGGCCTGCACAGGCCTTGGAGGATGCCGTCGTCCTGCAAGAGTTGTTGATGCAGCGCCTGTCGGTGGCCGAACTCATGACCTCGTTCACAGCGCGGCGTCTAGGACGGGTCAAGAAGGTTCACGAACTGACTGGGCGCGCTGCACTTTGGGACGAGCATCCGGTGCCGTCTACCGACATGCGGGCTCTTTCGCAGGCGCTAGCGGAAGTGCTTTCCAAACCCGCATAACACGTTTATTGAGCCCACACCCCATCCCACCTAAAACCACAACGAGGAGACACATGAACATCAGTCCGTCCGGCACTTTGCGGAAGAGTTTTATGCGCTTGCATCCCCTGGCTCTTGCGACTTTGTTTGCGACCAGCGGACTGCATGCATTTGAAATTGATACCGGCAATCCAGATCTCAAATTGCGGTGGGACAACACCGTGCGCTATAGCTCGGCGTTTCGCATGAAGGACCGTTCGCCCGGCTTATCGCAAACGGCATTTGGCCCAGGCGGCATCGTTGGTCCGAACAACATCAACCAGGACGATGGCGACAACAACTTTGGCCGGGGCAATGTATCGAACCGCTTCGACCTGTTGAGCGAACTGGACTTGACCGGCCGCGATTATGGCGGCCGCCTGAGTGCGGCTGCGTGGTACGACACGGTCTACAACCGCAGCACAGACAACCACACCAACACGGGCAACCACGTTCCGGCTTCTTCTTTCACAGACGAAACCCGCGACCTCATGGGCAGAAAGGCCGAGTTACTCGACGCTTTCGTCTACAGCCGGTTCGACCTCGCGGGAAGACCCGCCACCGTGCGCCTGGGGCGCCATACGCTGCTTTGGGGCGAAAGCCTCTTCTTTGGCTCCAACGGCATCGCTGGTGGCCAGGCACCGTTGGACTTGATCAAGCTGCTGTCCGTGCCGAACTCTCAGTTCAAGGAAATCGCACGTCCTATCGGCAAGTTATCAGGTCAGATGCAGCTCAGCGACGCTCTTTCGCTTGGTGCCTACGTGGGTTATGAGTGGGAAAAAACCCGGATGATGCCGGTTGGCGCTTACCTGTCTGGCAGCGACGCCATGGGACCCGGTGCGGAGCGCATCAATGCTGGAGCCACGGGTATGTTTCAACGTCAGTCAGATGTTGAAGCCCGCAACAGCGGCCAGGGCGGTATGCAACTGCGTTGGCGAGTCGACGTGATCGACACCGATCTCGGCTTTTATGCGATTCGCTACCACGCGACCACGCCGAGCAATATGGTTTCGACGCTCAGTGGTTTTCCGCCGGCATTGTCGGCCTCGAGCTACCGCTGGTATTACCACGAAGGCGTACGCGCATTTGGGACCAGCTTTGCCAAGACCATCGACGAATGGGCCCTGGCCGGAGAGGCCTCCTATCGGCAGAACACGCCTTTGTCGAGCAGCAGCCAGTCGCGCATTCCCAGCATTGGCGTCGGCACCAGCTACGACAACAGTGGCAATCCTCCTTATGCCGTGGGGGAAACGGCCCACCTGCAGTTCTCCTGGATTGCGAGCTTGGGCCCGAGCTTTATTTCGCGTGAAGCCAGCTTCGTCGGCGAGGTGGCTTGGAACACCCGCGTGAAGACCACCAAGAACGCACAAATGCTCAACCCCAATGCGGACAAGAGTGCAACGGCGATGCGCATGGTGTATTCGCCCACCTATAGGCAGGTGGTCTCCGGTTGGGACCTCTCGCCCAGTGTCGGCCTTGGCTACGGCTGGGGTAAATCTTCTGCGGTCGGCCCTGGTTTTGCTGTCGACAAAGGCGGCGATTTCAACATCGGCCTGGGGGCGGTTTATCTGGGGAACTGGTTCATCAATCTGAACTACGTCCATTACCTCGGCAAGGAAGGCTCGACCTTGGACAACGCCAATAACACCCAATACCTGCAGTCGCTCAAGGACCGAAATTTCTTGACGCTGTCCATGCGCACGACTTTCTAAATACAAACAAGACCACGGAGACCTTCATGTTCAAACGATTCTTCCCGCGCGTCGCCACGCTGAGCCTGGCTTTGTCGGCCTCGCTGGCGATGGCTGCGGTGACCGCAGACGAAGCGGCCAAACTCAGAAGCACGCTGACGCCGTTTGGCGCAGAAAAATCCGGCAATGCCGACGGCAGCATTCCCGCGTGGACTGGCGGTTATGCCACCGCCATCCCCGGTGACAAGGCCGGTGGCCGTCGCAGCGATCCCTTCAAGGACGAAAAGCCGTTGTACACGGTGACCGCCAAGAACATGGACCAGTACGCCGACAAGCTGACCGACGGCGTCAAGGCCATGCTCAAGAAGTACCCGGACAGCTACCGGCTCGACGTCTACAAAACACACCGAACCGCCGTCGCACCGCAGTGGGTCTACGACAACACGCTGAAAAACGCCACGCGCGCCAAGATGGATGGACACACCCCGGTTGGGGCATATGGCGGCATTCCATTTCCGATTCCGAAGACCGGGGTGGAGGCCATGTGGAACCACAAGCTCGCCTGGCGCGGTGAGTCTTGGGATGTGCAGATGAACCAGTACCAGATCACCGCCAACGGCAAGGTCGTGCTGACGACCGACGGTTTGATTCGCCAGCGTATGCCGTACTACTTTGAGGACGGCTCGGTCGAAAAATTCGACGGCTTCTTTTGGGAAATCAACCTCGTGAACGCTGGCCCTCCCATCCGCGCCGGCGAAATGATCGTGGGGCGACAAAACGTGATCGAGGACAAGTCGACCTCTTACGTCTACCTCACAGGCCAGCGGCGTGTACGCAAGCTGCCCAACGCGTGCTGCGACACGCCGACGCCGGCCTCCGCAGGCCTGATGTCCTTTGATGAAATCAGCGTGTTCGCGGGCCGTACCGACCTCTTTGAATGGAAGCTCGTCGGCAAGAAGGAAATCTTGGTGCCGTACAACGAGAACCGCTTTCTGCAAGCCAAGGATGCGGACATCATCACGGGCCAGCATCTGAACCCGAACCACGTGCGCTGGGAACTGCATCGCGTTTGGGTCGTCGAGGCAACATTGGCCCCCGGTAAGCGCCACCAAGCGCCAAAAGGCACGTACTACCTGGATGAAGACACGTGGCAGGCCATGCTTGGCGACCGTTGGGATGCGAACGGCCAGCTCTGGAAGACGCTGTGGTCTTTCAACTACGTGATGCCCGATTTCCCTGGCACCGTGCAGCAAACGTTTGGCTACTACGACCTGCTCTCCGGTCAGGCCTACGTCTCCAATGTGCTCAACGACAAGTCGTACCACCACCGTGCGACCAGCCGTTGGCCCACGGACTTGTTCACCGGCGACGGCTTGGCCTCGCAGGGCGTTCGTTGAAGTGGTGGGCATGACATGCTGGCGATGAAGAAAACACGGCATCTATTGCTGGCCGGGGTAGGGTTCTGCACCGCGTTTGCGGCAGTAGCGACACCGAGGGACGTCTTGACCGTCACGGATGCATTGCAGCGTCCGGCGGTGATGGCCCGCCAACCAGAGCGCTCGGTCACGCTGTCGGCGGCTCGCGCTGGCAAGCGCCTGGTGGCGGTCGGAGAGCGGGGGCTGATCCTGCTGTCGGACGACCAGGGTACACAGTGGCGTCAAAGCCCGTGCCCCGTGAGTGTGACCCTGACCACGGTGCGCTTTGCCGATGCCCAGCATGGCGTGGCCGTGGGCCACGGCGGTGTGGTGCTGACGACAGCCGATGCTGGCGAGACTTGGACCCTGCGCCTGGATGGCCAGCGCCTCGCGCAGTTGGTCTTGGCCACTGCCAAAGCCTCTGGCGATGCCGCTCACATCCGCGACGCCGAAAGGCTGGTGGCGGACGGCGCTGATAAACCGCTGCTCGACATCCTGGCCTGGGATGCACACAACCTACTGGCCATTGGTGCCTATGGTCTGGCGCTGCACTCCTCTGATGGGGGCAAGAGCTGGACTTCGTGGATGGAGCGCCTGCCGAACCCCCGCGCCTTGCATCTATACAGCATTCGCCGCGCTGGAAACACCCTCCTGATCGCAGGCGAGCAAGGACTGATCTTGCGCTCGGATGATGCCGGTGCCCGTTTTCATGCGCTGAGCACGCCCTACAAGGGTAGTTGGTTCACGGCTGAGTTGCTTTCAGACCAGCGCCTGGTATTGGCCGGACTGCGTGGCAACGCCTGGCGCAGCGAGGACGGCGGCACGACGTGGGTGCAATTGGCGAGTCCTATGCCTGCCTCCATCACGGCGTCTGCGCAAGGCCAGGGCGGTGAGCTTTGGATGACCAACCAGGCCGGCTACGTCTTGCGCCTGCAAGGCAACACCCTGGTGCCGCTTCATCGCCAGGCACTTGCGCCTTTGACGGGACTTCTCGGGCCTGAGAGCCACCACTCGGCTTCTGAAGGCCTGGTCCTGGCGATCACCGGCCCGCAGCGTATGTCTTTGAATCCCGGTCAAGAGGCCAGCAAATGATCCAACCCACTTCCTCTGCCTCCATGTCCGAATCTCATACGGCTTTTGATCCACAGTCGGGTTCTGCGCTGGAGCGTGCGCTTTTCAACCATCGGCGGCTAGTGCTGCTGCTCTGTCTGCTCATCACGGTGCTGCTGGGCTGGCAGGCCACCCGTCTTCAGCTCAATGCCAGCTTTGAAAAAACCATTCCGGTCAAGCACCCCTACATCCAGACCTACTTGCAATACCAGAACGAGCTCAGCGGTCTGGGCAACGCGGTGCGTATCGCGGTCGCTCGCCCTGAAGGCGCAGGTGACATCTTTGATGCCAAGTACCTCGATACATTGCGTCGTTTGAGCGACGAGGTGTTCCTTGTGCCTGGGGTCGATCGCGGGCGTATGAAGTCCCTCTGGACTCCCAGCACACGCTGGGTCGGCGTCACGGAGGACGGGCTGGAAGGTGGTCCCGTCATTCCGGACGGATATGACGGTTCAGCTAGAAGTTTGCAACAGCTGGGCACCAATATTGCCCGCTCCGGAGAGGTCGGGCAACTCGTGGCATATGACAGCCGCTCCACGGTGATCTACGTGCCTTTGCTCGCAGCGGATGCGCAAGGGCATGCACTGGATTACGCCGTGCTCTCCCGAAAACTGGAAGCACTTCGCGATAAATACCAAGCCGAAGGCGTGACACTGCATATCACCGGTTTTGCCAAGATCGTGGGGGACTTGATCGACGGTGTTCGCGGGGTGCTGCTGTTCTTTGCATTGGCCGTTTTCATCGCCACGGCCATGGTGGGTTGGTATACCCGCTGCGCCCGCTCCACCGCCCTGGTGGTTCTGGCCTCACTGACGGCCGTGGTATGGCAGTTGGGCTTGTTGCCCTTGCTGGGTATGGCCCTGGACCCATACTCGATCCTGGTGCCCTTCCTGGTTTTTGCCATTGGCATGAGCCATGGCGCCCAAAAGATGAACGGCATCATGCAAGACATCGGACGCGGCCTGCCCAAGTTGATGGCCGCTCGCTTCACGTTTCGCCGGCTGTTCTTGGCGGGACTGACCGCATTGCTGGCCGACGCCGTCGGGTTTGCCGTGCTGTTGGTGATCGACATTGGTGTGATCCGCGAGTTGGCGATTGCGGCTTCGATCGGGGTGGGCGTGCTGATCTTCACCAATCTGATCCTGCTGCCCATCCTGTTGAGCTACACCGGTGTCAGCCACCGTGCGGCACAACGCAGCCTGCGCGCGGAGCTCGCAGACCAACACCAAGCCCAGGGACAGGCTCTATGGCGCTTTCTTGACCGCTTCACCCACCGGCGCTGGGCAAGCTGGACGGTGCTCGCAAGCGCCGTCTTGGGTGTAGCTGGTTTTGCCGTCAGCACACATCTCTCCATTGGTGACCTCGACCCCGGTGCACCCGAACTGCGCGCCGACAGCCGTTACAACCGCGATGTGGCCTATCTGAACCAGGCCTACGGCGCCTCGAGCGACGTACTCGCGGTGCTGGTGGAAACGCCTGCAGGCCAATGCTCCAACTACGAAGCCTTGAACAAAGTCGACGCATTGGAGTGGCAGCTGCGGCAGATCGACGGCGTCGAGAGCACCAACACCTTGTCGCTGCTGAATCGCCGCGTTCTGGCCGGTCTGAACGAAGGCAATCCCAAGTGGTACGAGTTCCTGCCCAATCAGGACATGCTCAACACGGTGACCGCCGGCGCGCCACGCGGCTTGTACAACGACAGCTGCAGTCTGCTCACGGTCTATGTTTACCTGCGCGACCACAAGGCCCAGACCTTGCAGCGCGTGGTCACCCATGTTGAAGCATTTGCGCTCGCAAACAACAGCGACAACGCGCGCTTCCGTTTGGCCGCCGGTACTGCCGGGATTGAGGCCGCCACAAACATTGTGGTGAAGGACGCCTGGCCACGGATGCTGTTGCTGGTCTACAGCGCGGTCGTGCTGTTGTGCTTCATCACCTACCGCTCCTGGCGCGCGGTCGTGGTCGCGGTGTTGCCGCTGGTGCTGACCTCGGTCTTGGCGGAGGCGTTGATGGTGGTCCTGGGGATGGGCGTGAAGGTAGCGACCTTGCCCGTGATCGCCTTGGGTGTCGGGATCGGGGTGGACTACGCCTTGTACATCTTGTCCGTGACCTTGGCGTCACTACGGGCGGGCAACAGCCTCTCGGTGTCATACCACCGCGCACTGCTTTTCACTGGCAAGGTGGTGATGCTCACGGGTATCACGCTGGCCGTTGGCGTCATCACCTGGACCGCCAGCCCCATCAAGTTTCAAGCCGACATGGGTTTGCTGTTGGCGTTCATGTTCCTCTGGAACATGTTGGGGGCCTTGATGCTGCTGCCGGCACTGGCCCACTTCCTCCTAAAACCAACGCTGTCGGCCTTGCCTGCAGCAGTTGCAGCTCCCGCTGCCGCTGCGATGCGCCGGGTTGCTGCCCCTACGACACACGAGTCTCTTGCATGAAACGATCCATTCTTTTGCCCTTTTGCATGGCGCTGCTCACCCTCGGGGGGATCAAGGTGAACGCTCAAACTCAGCCGCCAGCGGCATCGGTGGAGCCCACGGGTACGCGCGTGATCACCCTCGGGACACAAGGCGGGCCACTGCCGGCTGGCTCGCGCTCTCAGCCCGCGAATGCCGTGGTGGTCCAGGGGCGGGTGTACCTGGTTGACGCGGGCAACGGCGTCGTCGGCCAGTTGCGCCGTGCGGGTCTGGACTACCGGCGCGTCGACCATATCTTCATCACCCACAACCATGACGATCACAACGCCGACTGGGGAACGCTCTTGGGGCTGCAATGGAGCACAGGGCGACGCAACTCCGTGCACGTCTACGGCCCAGAAGGCACAGAATCCATGCTGCAGGGCTACTTGCAGTACTTCGCGCCCAACGCGCGCATTCGCAGCGCCGATGCGCAGATGCCGCAAACACCGGCTGAGCAGTTCCGTGCGCATGACATCCGCGAGGGTGGGGTGGTCTATCGCGACGACCTGATTGAGGTCACCGCCGCAGAGAACTGCCACTTTCACTTCGATGCCAACACCCCGGCGGGTGCCAAGCGAGACAAATCGTATGCCTACCGCTTCAAGACACCAGACAAGGTCATCGTTTTCAGCGGCGACACCGGCAACTGCACCAACCTGCCCGCGTTCGCACGCGACGCGGACCTGTTGGTTCACGAGGTGGTCAGCCTGCCGCTGATTGCCGACAGCTTGCGCCGCTTCATGGCGTCGCAACCGGGTGCGGTGCCGCCGGGACTGTTCGAGGGGCTGATGCGCCATATGGCTGAAGACCACACCGTGCCCGAAGACATTGGCCGCCTGGCCACCGCCGCCAACGTCAAGAAAGTGGTGCTCACGCACTTTGCACCAGGGCGCGACACGGACCCCGACAGCGCCTATGTCGATGGCGTCAAACAGCAATACAACGGCCCGGTAATCGCGGCCAAGGATTTGATGGAGTTTTGAACATGACCTCTTTTTCTTCTATGACCTCTTCTTCCGCCACGCCGCGTCGTCGTGTGGCCGTCATCGGCGCCGGACCAGGGGGCTTGTCCGCTGCGCTGGCGTTTCATCGTGCCGGTCACGAGGTGCGTTTGTACGAACGGCAAAACGCGGTGCGTCCGTTGGGTGGGGCGGTTTTGCTGTCGCTTCCAGTGCTTTCGGTCTTGCGCGACATGGGCGTCAATATCGACAAGCTCGGGGCCTATGGCGTGACAGAGTTTCGCAACCACCAGGGGCGCTTACGGACACGCCTGCCGTTCAACTCCCGCGCGGAGGCTCGCGCCGGCCTTCCGGGCTGGCACTACGGAATGTTGCGATCCGCAGCCGTGGAACGCATGTTGCAGGTTATTCCGCAGGATCTTCTGCACACGCGAAAAACCTTCAAGCGTTATACCGAAACTGAGTCTTCCGTGACCGCTCATTTCGACGATGGCTCAGAGTGGGAGGCGGATCTTTTGGTGGGCGCCGATGGCATTCGCTCGGTGGTGGCACAGCAGACCTTTGGTGATCTCGGCTTGTTCCATTGCGGCATTCAGGTCTGGTTGGCTTGGTGCCACTGCGACAGTGTGCCGCGCGATGTGGGGTGGATTTCTCACTCGCGCCAAGTGCAAGCCAGTTTCTTTCCCATTCTGCACAACGGGCAAGCCGCGCACGAGTGGTGGGTGGTCGAGCCCTGGAATGAGGGCAAGAGCTTCAAGGGAGACGTGAAGACGCACGTCATGGGCTTGTTGAAAGGCTGGGCCGATCCCTTGCCGCAACTGGCTGCCGCCACCGATTTCGAGAAGAACTGTTTTCGCTGGGAGGTCTACAACCGGCCAGCCTTGCAAAGCTGGTCCAAGGGGCGTGTGTCGTTTGTGGGTGATGCGGTGCACCCGGTTTCGCCTTACGCCGCCTACGGCATGGGCATGGCCATCGAGGATGGCTGGTGGTTGGCGAAATGCCTGGAGGGGCTGGATCTGGCGCGTGACCAAGACCTGCGCCAAGGCCTGGCACGCTACGACCGGCAACGCGTGGACTACACCAACAAAAACGCCAAGGTTGCCCGCTACATGGGCTACCTGTTTCATCGCACACCTTGGCCTTTGTCGGCCGTACGCGATGCGGTCTTCGACCACACCGGTTTCCTCGAGAAAGCCCTGGTGCAGAACTACCTCAAGGATGCTGAGCAGCAAATGGAAACGCTGCCTATCGGCGCTTACTGATTCATCAAACGGACCTCAATATGTTCAAGTACTTTCCCACCAACTACGTCTGGAATCTCTCGGTCAATCTCGCCATCGAAATGGGCGCGCGGATGGGCGAAATCGAAGAGATGTGTGCCCCGCTGACGGAAGCCGCCAAGGCCCCCGATGCTGCGGGCACGCAGGCCTTCCGCGAAACCTGGGTCAAGATGGCCGACAAGCTCTGCACCTTGGCGCAAGAGGACGAGACTCGTGGCCGACTCCTCTCGGCCGGCGAAAAATACCGACGCGCGGCCGCCTACCTGATTACCGCCGAGCGCCTGCAGGCCCACGACGCCCCTGGGCGACTGGAACTTTACCAACGCGAGCTGGCGTTGTTCCAAAAGGGTTCACGCCTCATGGGCGAGCCCATACAGCGGGTCGAGATCCCCTACGAAGGGCGTCATCTGTCCGGGCTGTATGTCCCAGCTCAAGGCGTGAAGCCCGGAGAGCGTTCACCTTTGTTGGTGCAGCTCAACGGCTTGGATTCCACCAAGGAAATGAAGGCCTTGGTCGGCTTGCCGAACTGGCTGGCCAAGCGCGGAGTGGCGTCTCTAATGGTGGATCAGCCCGGCACCGGTGAAGCGCTGCGCCTGCAGCAACTGACCGCACGCTATGACGCAGAACATTGGGCCAGCCGTGTGGTGGACTGGCTGGAGGCCCGAAGCGATGTTGATCCCAAACGCATCGGCTGCGAAGGTGTATCGCTCGGGGGCTACTACTGCCCGCGCGTGGTAGCCATGGAGCCGCGTTTTGCATGCGGCGTGGCCTGGGGCGCCAACCACGACTGGCGCGACGTGCAAAAGCGCCGCTTGGAGAAAGAGGGCGACTTCCCGGTGCCGCACTACTGGGCCCACGTGTGCTGGGTCTGGGGTGCCAAAGACATTGACGACTTCATGCGCATCGCCGAAGACGTGCATCTGGACGGAGTGGTGGAAAAGATTCGTGTGCCGTTCCTGGTCACGCACGGCGAGCGCGACTCGCAGATCCCGCTGAAGTGGGCGCACCGTACCTACGAGCAGCTCGTGAACAGTCCCAAGCGCGAATTGAAGATCTTCACGGACCGCGAAGGCGGCGTGCAACACGCCAGTTTCGATAACAGCATCAACGCGGGCCACTACATCGCCGACTGGGTGGCCGAGACGCTGGGTAGCCGCACGGCCGCCGTCTGAGCCCATCACCACTTAACAGAGGAATCTATGAACATTACCGGACTCGAAGCGCTGGTCTTTGGGGTGGACGACATCGCGGCGTGCACTCAGTATTTGAGCGACTACGGCTTGACGCCCATCAACGTCGGCCCCGAAGGGGGGCGGTTTGAAGCCTTGGACGGCACGGCCATCATCTTGGCGCGCCAGGACGATCCCACGCTGCCGGCCAGCACTGGGACGGCCAGCATGCTGCGCAAGACCATTCATGCGGTCGCGGACAAGGCAACGCTGGAGGCCATCGCCGCGAACTTGATGACCGATAGGGCGGTACGGCGTTTGCCCGATGGCTCCATCGAATCGGTGGACGACATGGGCTTTGTGATCGGCTTCCAGGTGTCTCAGCGCAAGCCTCTTGCCCTGCCGGCAGAGGCGATCAACGCGCCCGACGCGACGGGTCGCCCGGCCAATGTGCCCGCAGTCAACGAGCAGGCCCCGGCCAAGCCGCGTGCACTCTCGCACGTGGTGTATTTCGTGCCGGATGCAGCCAAGGCGGAGGCCTTCTATGTGCAGCGCCTGGGCTTTACTTGCACCGACCGCTTCATCGGGGTCGGCCCCTTCTTGCGGCCGGCAGGAACTCAGGATCACCACACCTTGTTCTTCATCCAGACGCCGCCGCACATGAAGGGCTGCGAGCATTTCACCTTTCACATGGGCGGCCCCACCGAACTAATGCAGGCGGGCTCGCGTTTTGTGGCCAAGGGCTATCAAAGTTTCTGGGGCCCCGGCCGGCACCGTTTCGGCTCCAACTGGTTCTGGTACTTCAACAGCCCCTTGGGTTGCCATGTGGAGTATGACGCCGACATGGACCGCCACGATGACGCCTGGGTGGCCCGTGAAGCACCCATGGGGGCGGACGCATCGCAGCTTTTCCTGTTTCAGCATCGCGAGAAATGGGCGCCCGGCGGCCCACCGCCCAAGGCTGTTGCCGCATGAGCTCCCTCATAACCGAGGGCCGGTGGCTTTGCCAACTGGCGTCTTTGCCTGATGGCGGTGCAAAAGGCTTCGACCCGGACGGGACAGGCCGCGACACGCTGTTTCTGGTCAGGCAGGGACAAGAGGTCCACGCCTGGCTGGACGCCTGTCCGCACATGGAGGGAGCTGCCATGGCCTGGCGCAAGGATGGCTACCTCAGCGGCGATGCCCGCCACATCGTGTGCCATGCACATGGGGCGCGCTTCGACATCCGAACCGGCCAATGCCTGCTGGGCCCGTGCGAAGGCGATGCACTCACCTCCGTGCCGCTGCACATCGACGCGTCCGGAGGCATTCGCTTCGCGGGTGACGCGCTTTAAATCATTTCAGAACAACCGGGAGACAAGCCCATGACATCCACTCAACGCATCCTCATCATCGGAGGCGGCTTTTCGGGCATGGCCGCCGCCATCGAACTACGCAAGGCCGGCCATACCGTCGACCTGGTGGAAATCGACGCCGGCTGGCGCTCGTATGGCGCCGGCATCAGCCTGGGCGGTGCGACGCTGCGCGCGTTTCGCCAGCTAGGCGTGCTGGATGCCTTCTTAGAACAAGGTGCCGCGTCCGACGGTGTGCAGCTGTTTCTACCTGATGGTGCGCCGCTGGGCACCTTGCCCACACCGCGGCTCGCCGGGCCAGACGTGCCGGGCAACGGCGGCATTCTGCGCCCTGTCCTGGCGCGCATCCTGGCCGATGCAACACGCGCATCCGGAACCAACGTACGCCTGGGCTGCACGTTCAGCGCCATGCGACAGGAAGGGGAGACGGTGGAGGTGGACTTTACGGATGGCCAGCGCCAGCGCTACGACCTCGTCATCGGCGCTGATGGCCTTTACTCGAAGGTACGGGAAACCCTGTTCCCCCAGGCGCCCAAGCCGCGTTACAGCGGTCAAGCGGTCTGGCGTGCAGTGTTGCCGCGGCCTCCAGAGGTCACCTCCACCATGATGTGGATGGGGCGCGTGAAGCCGGGATTGAATCCGATCTCGGCATCCCAGATGTATCTCTTCCTGACGGAAAACCGGCCAGACAATCAGCATGTTGCGCCCGAAACTTTCGTCCCCCAACTGCGTGCGCTGCTGGAGGGCTTTAGCGCGCCGCTGCTACGAAACGTACGCGAGCACATCGACGACCAAGCGTCGATTGTTTTCCGTCCCTTGGAAGGCTTGCTGCTGCCGCGCCCCTGGCACCAAGGCCGTGTCGTCCTGATCGGCGACACCGTCCACGCGACCACGCCGCATCTGGCCTCTGGTGCCTGCATCGGCATCGAGGATGCTTTGGTGCTGGCGGATGAGTTGTCGCGTGCGCCTAGCGTGGGGGGCGCGTTGAATGCCTTCGAAGCACGGCGTTGGGATCGCTGCCGCATGGTGGTGGAAAACTCCTTTCGCCTGGGCCAGATCGAGATCGAGGGCGGCAGCAAGGACGAGCATGGGCAGATCATGCGCGACTCCTTGATGGCCTTGGCCCAGCCCATCTAGAGGATTCGCCATGATTCGCACGGAGAGCCGTAGAGGGCGTTTCGCCCTCATGGTGGCGCATTGCGCTGGCATGGTCGATCTGGTGGCCCTACCAGTTTGGGTGGGTACCCTGATATCCAAGTATGGGTTGGATCCACAGCAGGCTGGTCTCTTGGCTACGTTGTTTCTGGTCGGCGCCGTATTGGCCAGCTTGGCCTTGGCGCCCCAGTTTCAACATTTGTCGGGCCGTGTGGTCGCGGCTGCCGGGTTCGGTTTGGCCGCAGCGGCGTTTGCCGGCCTGTCGCAGGTCACCGAGTTCGGGACCATGGCAGCGCTGCATGCCTTCGCGGGCTTGGCTGCCGGTGCCGGATTGAGCGTGACCCACGGCACCATCGCGTGCAGCGTCCACCCGCATCGGCTGTTCGCGGTGGTGGGGATTGCCTTGGGCTTTTTCGGCATTGCGTTCATGGGCGCCACGCCGCCGCTGATCGCCGCCCATGGTGGACCGCTTATGTTTCAGGTGTTCGGCGCGTTGATGGGTTTCGCTGCGATCGTGGCCATCTTTGCCTTCCCGGCAGCGGACCCCGTGCAAAATCAGCCGTCCGGTCTCTCGCAGTCCATGTCGCGCATGCCTCGCTCGGTTTGGTTTGGCATTGTGGGAATCAGTGGCATGGCCTTGGTGCAGGCCATGACCTTCAGCTTTCTCGAACGCGTGGGAACAGAACGTGGCTTCAGCGTTCAGGCCATCACCATGGTGCTGGTGGCGCTGGGTGTGGTCAATCTGTTTCCGGCCGCATTGGCCGCCCTGTTGGAGAAGCGCTGGCCAGCCCACGGGGTGTTGCGAGCAGGGCCGATCGTGCAGGCCCTGTTGGTCTTGGTGATCGTCAATGTGCAGGACTTCGCACCCTATGCGGCTGCGGCGTCCGTGTTTGCTGCGGTGATGATCTTTACCCACACATTTGCCTTCGGCTTGATCGCCCAACTGGACCCCAGCGGGCGGGCCCTGGCGGCCACGCCGGCGATGTTGATGGTCGGCGCTGCCATTGGTCCGATCTTGGGTGGGACCTTGATCAAACATCTAGGTTACGGCAGCCTTAGCCTTGCGGCGGTAGTCGTCGCCGTGGTGGCCGTGGCGTGTTTTGCCCGATTGCCGAGGCCAGCCGCTTCAAAGGTGTCTGCCAACTCAGCGCAGAAGGCCGTGACCCCATGAGTCTGCCCGCCATTCACCGAGTGGTCACGGGCCACGCAGAAGACGGGCGCGCCATCGTCACCAGCGATGGACCGCTTCCTACGGTGGTGCAGATCGAGGCCATTCCTGGCACCGTGTTTCACGAAGTCTGGAGCACGACGGAAAGCCCTGTTAACGTGGATAACGGAGCAGACCCGACGCTGGGGCCCTTGAGGCTTCCGCCGCCGCCAGGCGGCACACGTGTGCGCTTTGTCGATATTCCGCCGGACACGCCAGAACTCTTGGCCCATGGTGCCGCGCGCATGAAAGCGGCGTTCTCGCAGATTGGTGACGAGCAGGCCAGCACGGTGCAGGCGAATTCGCCTCATCCATTGATGCACCGCACCGAGTCGGTGGACTACGGCGTGGTGATTTCCGGTGAGTTGACGTTGATCTTGGACGACTCGGAAGTGCGGCTGAAGCCTGGCAGTGTGGTCATTCAACGCGGCACCAACCATGCCTGGGCGAACCGTTCGAATCAGCCCTGTCGAATGCTGTTTGTGCTGATTGACGGCACGTTTGCGCCTGCACTGGGGCGGCAGATCGGCTATCAAAAAACCTAGAAACCAAAGGAATCGTGAGATGAAACTAGCTACCGTGAAGAATGGGCATCCTGACGGACGTTTGGTGATCGTCTCTCGGGATCTGCAGCACGCGGTGCAAGCGCCCGTGACAACCATGCAAGCGGCCATGGAAACGTGGGATAACGTGCTACCCGAACTGCAAGCTTGGTATGAAAACCTGAATGCAGGGCGGCTGAATGCGGCTTTTGCATTTGATGTGCAAGCCGCCGCTGCACCGCTGCCGCGCGCTTATCAGTGGTGCGACGGATCCGCATTTTTGAACCATGGCCATCTGATGGAGCGAGCGTTTAATACCGAGCCCATCCCCGACTTTGAAACCGTCCCGGTGATGTACCAGGGCAGCGGTGACGATTTCCTGGGGCCTCATGAGGTAGTGCCCCTGCCCAGCGTGAACCACGGCATCGATTTTGAAGGTGAATTCGGGGTGATCACCGGTCCTGTTCCTCTGGGGACTTCGCCGGAACAAGCGGCTTGGCACGTGCGACTGCTGGTGCAGATCAATGATTGGAGCCTGCGCAGCTTCGGCCCACGAGAAATGAAGACCGGCTTTGGTTTTCTCCAGGCGAAACCGTCGACGGCTTTTGCGCCCGTGGCCGTAACGCCTGATGAGTTAGGTGACGCCTGGCATGAAGGACGTGTCGAACTCGACCTGCACATCCATTGGAATGGCGAGTGGTTTGGTCATCCCAATGGTCGCGAGATGAATTTCGATTTCCGTCAACTCATCGCCCATGCTGCGGCCACCCGGCGTCTGGGTGCCGGCACGGTGATCGGCTCCGGGACGGTGTCCAACAAAAGCCGGGAGGTAGGTTCCGCCTGTATCTCGGAGCGGCGTGTGATCGAGATGATCGATCAGGGCCAAGCACGTACTGCGTACATGCAGTTTGGCGATCGCGTGCGCATGGAAGCGCGTGACGCCTTTGGCCAGGCCCCGTTTGGCGTCATCGACCAGGAAGTGGTCCAGTCGCCCACGCCCTGATTTGCGCTCCGTTCATCCTTTCTTCGCCCTGCACCATTCAAAGGACTCTCCCTATGTCTCGCCGATTTGTTGATCTCTCCATTTTTCTGGAAAACGATGTTTTGTCCGACCCACCGCCCCTGGCACCAAAGATCACATACCAGACGCACCAGGAAACCTTGCCCGAGTTCATGCATCTTTTGCCAGGCACCCAAGCCGAGGACTATCCGGACGGCGAAGCCGCAGCGGCAGAGTGGGTGACCCTGACGACACACAGCGGAACCCATCTGGACGCGCCGTACCACTTCCATTCCACGATGGACGCCAAGAGCGGGGAGCCGCGGCCCTCCATCACCATCGACCAGGTGCCCTTGGAATGGTGCTTTCAGCCGGGGGTGAAGTTGGACTTTCGCCACCTGCCCGATGGCCACGTGGTAAGTGCCGCCGAGGTCGAAGCCGAGCTGGATCGGATAGGTGTCGAGTTGCAGCCGCTGAACATCGTGGTCGTCAACACGCGGGCCGGCTTACGCTACGGCCATAACGACTACATCCATGCGGGTTGCGGCATGGGCTACGAGGCGACCATGTACCTGCTGGAGCGCGGCGTACGTCTCACGGGGACCGATGCTTGGAGCTGGGACGCGCCCTTCAGCTACACCGCACAAAAAATTGCGGCCACGGGAGACAAGAGCCTGATTTGGGAAGGGCACAAAGCTGGACGGGACATCGGCTACTCGCATCTCGAGAAGCTGCATAACCTGGAGTCGCTACCCTCACACGGTTTCTACATCTCTTGCTTTCCGCACAAGGTGCGTGCAGCTTCCGCAGGATGGACCCGCGCGGTGGCGATTTTTGACGAGGGCTTGTTTTGCAAGGTTCCGTGAGGGGGCGAAGCCTTTTGTCCGGGGGCGTCCACTTTCATCGTTCGAAACTGCAAATGTTGCGCAGAAGTAAAGCGGATGCCTTGTTCACGCGGCAACTCATTTTGAATGCCGCTGAGAGATGGCTTTTAGTCAACACCGTATCGGGTAATTTCCTGGAAATGATCGCAAGGGAAGGCGGCCCCAGGCGCGGTGCGATTTATGGGCACTTCCGGGACAAATCGAATTTGCTCATCGCGGTCACGGAGTCGGCTATCGCTTAGTGGCAGGCCAGTCTTCGCAGTTTTCTGACAAGTCACTCTGACAATCCAGAGGCCAACTTGGCAAGCTGGGCTGCTGCGTGAAGGAAGACGCATCCAAGGGCGCAAGGCCCATTTCACATCTTTCCAGCCCAGGTATTCCTTACGTCTGGAGTGCATTGGCGCCTGCGAGTAGCGCAGCCTGCGCGTTTCCATCGGCGCTTCCGAGCTGACGCCCGCGGGCCGTGTGATGGCCCGGCGATTTGACCTTGCGCAGACGTCTGCAAGGCTTTGACCAAGCTGCTGACGCGCAGCGGGGGCCTATGCGTACTTCAGGCAACGCTGAACAAGTTCCCCTCGGCGCCCGCATCCCTGGCGTGGGCAGCCTGCGGCGTTGCAAATCCTCGCCATAGCACGGGCTATGGCTGTGGCTGTATTGACGATTCAGGCCTAGCAGTCCCTGCCACACCAGAGCGCGGCCATCCGAGGAACTTATTCAGCCTCGCCTTAACCATTTGCTCAAGTACCCGGAAAACAAATTCAATCGACGCGAGATCGTGTTCTATGCAAACTTGTTGTCGGAAGGCGTTTCAAAGAAAACGCACCAAAGCCGTGGTCCCGGAGACAAGCAAGGGATCACTGATCAGGCGCTCTCCATGCGACCTGGCCATCAGCTCGTCACTTTAGAAATGAAATCATGAGTACTGTCAAAAAAGCTGTCGACGATGCCGCGCTCGACCAGTTGTTTCGAACCGCCAGAACCTACAACGGCTGGTTGCCCACCCCCGTCTCCGATGCCTTGATCAGGCAGCTTTATGACACCCTGAAAATGGCACCGACCAGCGGCAACTGCAACCCCATGCGGGTTGTGTTTGTGAAGTCGCCAGAGGGAAAGAAGAAGCTGTTGCCCGGCTTGAAGCCGGCCAATGCCGAGAAGACCATGCAGGCCCCTGTGACTGCCGTCATGGGATATGACACCGAGTTCTACGAGCATCTTGAATTGCTCGCACCACACGTGGCCAAGGACCGGCGGGCCAACTACATCGCAGATCCTGAACTGGCACAACGGGCCGCTTTCCGCAATGCAACCTTGCAAGGGGCCTACATGATCATGGCGGCACGCGCCCTGGGGCTGGATTGCGGGCCCATGTCGGGCATCCTGCACGATGTTCTGGATCACGAGTTCTTCCCCGGTGGCAAGGTGGTTTCCAACTTCATCATGAACATCGGCTACGGTGATCCAGCGAGTGTTCGCCCCCGGGCGGCCCGCTTCGAATTCGACGACGTCTGCACCATCATCTGATGACTCTGATGGCGACCACCACCCATTCCCCTGCAACGAGAAGGACCCGGCTCCCGTGAACAAAGCACCTGAAGAATCTCTGCCCAAACAGCGCAACCTCTACTATGGTGGCCAGTGGCAACCCTCTGCATCCGGCGCACGCATGTCGGTGGTCAACCCGAGCACCGGAAAAAGCCTGGGCGATGTCTCCGAAGCCTTGTCGAGTGACGTGGATGCCGCTGTGGCGGCCGCAGACACGGCTTACCGCACATGGCGCAGAGTTGCGCCGGCCGAACGGGCCAGGCTGCTGCGCAAGATTGCCCAGATCATTCGTGAGAATGCACACGAACTGGCCATGGTGGATGCTGTTGATGGCGGCATTCCGATTGAGGAGGGTTTGCGTGACGTAGCCAATGCTGCGGCGCAGTACGATTTTTTTTCCGGTCTGGTCACGGAGATGAAAGGCGAGTCGGTACCACTAGGGCCGGACTCCGTCAATTTCTCCGTGCGTGAGCCCAGAGGTGTGGTGGGCCGCATCATTCCGTTCAACCATCCGTTCATGTTCTGTGCCGCCAAGTCGGCGGCGCCCATGGCGGCTGGCAACACGGTGGTGGTTAAAACGCCAGATCAGGCCCCCTTGAGCGCGTTGCGCTTCGCGGAGCTGATCGAAGGCGTGCTCCCCGCGGGCGTGTTCAACGTCCTGTCCGGCGGACGTGAAGCGGGTGCGGCCTTGGCCTCCCATCCCGGTGTGGCCATGGTGTCGCTGATCGGCAGTGTGCCGGCGGGCCGCGCGGTGATGCGCGCGGCTGCGGACACGATCAAACCGGTGCTGCTTGAACTTGGCGGCAAAAACGCCTTGATCGCCTTGCCCGATGCGGATCCCGATGAAGTTGCAGACGGCGTGATTGCCGGTATGAACTTCACTTGGTGTGGGCAGTCATGTGGGTCGACGAGCCGGGTCTTTCTGCATGCGGCCATACACGATGCTGTGGTCGAACGCGTCAAGAAACGCATGTCCCAATTCCAGCCCGGCGATCCTACGAACCCTTCAACCACCATGGGCGCCATGATCAGCCAGGTGCAGTTCGAGAAGGCCCTTAGTTTTATTGAGCAAACCAAGCAAGAAGGCGCGCGGCTGTTGCACGGTGGCAAGCGCTCGGAAGATCCCAAGCTGGCGGGTGGCTTCTTCGTCGAGCCCACGATCTTCACCGAGGTGAAACCGTCCATGCGTCTCGCCCGCGAAGAAGTGTTTGGCCCTGTGCTCGGCATATTTCGCTGGGCCGACGAGGAGGAGATGCTGACCGCCGTCAACGGTGTTGAATTTGGCCTGACCTGCTCGATCTGGACCAATGACGTGCGGCACGCACATCGCCTGGCGGCAGAAGTGCAGGCCGGGTTTGTCTGGATCAACGAGGTTTCGCGTCACTTTCTGGGCACACCGTTTGGTGGCTACAAGCAATCGGGCCTGGGCCGCGAGGAATGCCTCGAAGAGCTGATCAGCTACACGCAGCAAAAACATATCCATGTGAATTTGAAGCGGCCGGCGCGCTAGCGGCGCAGCGCTACGGCGGGCTGAAGCTCGAAAACTAAAAAGAGGAGACAAAAATGGAAAAAGCATGTTTGTGGTCGGTGACGCGTGTAACACCCGTGCTCGCGTTGGTCGGTGCGATGTTGGTTAGTCCTGCGATGGCGCAGACCAAACCGTTTCCTGGAGACCGCACCATCAGTCTGGTGGTGGGCTTTGCGCCGGGCGGCTTCGCGGATAGCTTCGCACGCGTCATCGCGGATGAACTGGGGCGCAAGTGGAACGCTACCGTGATTGTGGAGAACAATGCCGGGGCGGGTGGCAACATTGCCACCGCCAACGTGGCCAGCAGGGCTGCCGACGGTTATCGCGTGTTGGTGACCACGACGGCAATTGCCATCAACAGCACGCTGTATGTCAAGCCAGGCTACAACCTGAACGACCTGACGCCGGTGGCCGTGCCCGTTTCCTCGGCGGAATCCATTGCCACCAATCCGTCGCGGCCGAAGTCGCTCAAGGCCTTTCTTGAGGCCTTCAAAGACAAGGAGGTTTCTTTTGCAACCGCGGGCGTGGGGTCTGGCTCGCATATTGCCGCAGAGTACTTCCTGAAGAACATCGCCAAGGTCAAGGCTTTGCATGTCCCTTTCCGTGGCGGCAACTTGTCGGTTCAGGCCGCCGTGGGAAATCAGGTCGACCTGGTGGCGTCGTCCTTCGGTGTCGCGGCCCAGGTGAATGACGGCAAATTGACCGGTTTGGCGGTAGGCAGTGCAGCGCGTGTGCCCAGCATGCCAAGTGTGCCGACCTATACCGAGAGCGGCTATCCCTTCCAGGCGGAGTCATGGGTCGGGCTGTTTGTGCCCGCCAAAACACCGGCGGACATCATCCAGAAGTACAACGCAAGCATCTTGGAGATCATGGCCGACCCGTCGGTGAAGGCGAAGTTGACCTCCATGGGCTTTCAGCAACACCGCCGAACGGTTGAAGAGTCTACGGACTATGTGAAGGACGAAGTCGTCAAGTGGGGCACGATGGTCAAGGCCATTGATCTCAAGGTTGACCAGTAAGGCATTCGCCGCCCTTAGTCCTTGCTAGTAGCGGTTGTAGAAAAGCCGGTACTTGTATAGGCGCGACTGCACCTCGTGCCGCGCTATCCATTTCTCACTGCATTACTTAGAAGAGCTTATACGTCATGACCGAAAAATCCACCCCAGCGGGCAACACTCCCGTCGTGTGGGGCAGCGATGTCATCGCAGAAACCATTCGGGCGCTGGGCTACCGTTTTATCGCCCTGGTGCCGGGCTCCAGCTTCCGCGGTCTGCACGACAGCCTGGTCAACCACCTGGGCAACCACGATCCGTCGATGGTGGTGTGTCTGCATGAGGAACATGCCGTCTCCATTGCTGACGGTTTCTCGCGGGTTGCGCAGGAGCCGATGGCCGTGGCATTACACGCCAACGTGGGCGTGATGCATGCTTCGATGACCATCTTCAACGCCTGGTGCGACCGGCGGCCCATGCTCATCATAGGGGCCACCGGGCCGGTTGATGCGCGCAAGCGCCGGCCCTGGATCGACTGGATTCATACCTCGAAAGACCAGGGCGCGTTGATCCGCAACTTCATCAAATGGGACGACCAGCCCACTTCGCCTGAAGCGGCGATTGAAGCTGTGTTGCGTGCCGACCAGATCACACGAACCGCCCCGGCTGGTCCTGTGTATGTGTGCCTGGAGGTCGAAATGCAGGAGACGGCGCTAGACCGCACGGTCAAGGTTCCAGATATCCGGCGCTTCAATATTCCTGAAGCGCCTGCCGCGCCCGCCGACACCCTCAAGAAGGTGGTGAATGCCCTGCGCGAAGCCAAATCTCCGGTGCTGCTGTTTGGCCGTGGCTCACGCGAAAGTGCGGCCTGGCAGAACCGGGTGGCCCTGGCCGAAGCGCTAGGTGCAACCGTCATGACGACCTTGCACAATGCCGCCTGCTTTCCGACCGAACACCCGCTGCACCACCTGCCACCCGTGGGTGAACGCCCGGATGCGGCAGAGAGCGCGCTGCTGCGCCAGGCTGACCTCATCGTGTCGTTTGACTGGCATGATCTGGCCGGATTCTTGAGCGCACGGTTTGGGGAGATGCAAACCCAAACACCGGCGCCAACCCACATCGTGCATTGCTCGGTAGACGGTTTTGCCGCCAACGGCTGGAGCATGGACCACCAGGCTTTCCCGGCGGCCGACATCCGTGTGCTGGCCGACCCCGACAGCCTCGTCCGCCAATTGCTTGCCGAAATACGCGCCCAGAAAGACTGGACCCCCGTCACCCGTAAAGCTACGGGGCACTGGGCGGACACGGCCCCGGCCGGCCCGGATGCCGGGTTGCCGTTCAACTCGGAGCAGCTGGCCTTTACGCTGTCGGCCTTCTCGCGCGGCAAGGACGTCACCTTTGCGCGTCTTCCCTTTGGCTGGCCGCGTATCGCCAGTCGTTTCACCACACCGCTCGACTTTCTTGGCAAGGACGGCGGCGGCGCGGTTGGCACGGGTACGGGGCATACCGTTGGGGCGGCGCTGGCTTTGCAGGGCAGTAGCCGCCTGACCATTGGCGTGATCGGTGATGGCGACTACCTCATGGGGGTGAACGCATTGTGGACCGCTTCCCATATGAAGATTCCGATGATGATGGTGGTGGCCAACAACCGCTCTTACTACAACGACGAGGTGCACCAGGAACGAATGGCCAGGCAACGGGGCCGACCGGTCGAAAACAAGGGCATAGGCCAGAAGCTCAACGACCCGGCGCCCGACATTGTGGGACTCGCCCTTTGCCAGGGCTTTGAAGCTGGTGAAACGGTGGGCAGTGCAGAGGAATTGCAGCGTGCACTTGAAAAGGGCGCGGCTGCGGTGGCGGCAGGTGGCCGCTACATCATCGATGCGCTGATCATTCCTGGTTACTCGGACAAATAAGCGGGGGGCAGAATGAAACAAAACACCGTGACCCAGACACCTAAAACACTGACCGTGGCTTGTGGTGTCTATGACCGGACATGGCCGCTCGCCGCGTCGGTGGCTGCCGTGCCCGGCTACGAACTGGCCTGGAAGCATCTTCCAACAGAGGAGATATTTTTGCGCGGCATGCTGGGCGGAGAGTTCGACATTGCCGAGATGTCTATGAGTTCCTACCTGCTGCAGTGTTCGCGTGGAGAAAACCTTTATCAGGCTATTCCGGCCTTTGTGTCGCGCAAATTCCGCCATGGATCTATCTATGTCCGAGCCGATGCCGGCATTCAAACGCCGGCAGATCTGCGCGGTCGCAAGATCGGCGTGCCAGAGTATCAACTGACGGCCAACGTCTGGGCGCGTGGCCTGCTGTCCGACGAGTATGGGGTTCTTTCGAATGAAATCCATTGGGTCATAGGCGGGGTAGAGGAGCCGGGGCGCGATGAAAAGATTCCCCTGCAACTGCCTGAGAGTTTTCAGTTCACCAGGCTGCAGCCAGGGGAGACTCTTTGGGAGCTGATGACGCAGGGCCGGCTAGACGCCATCATTGCACCCCGAGCACCGCGCTCTTTTGTCAACGGCGATCAACGCATCCGGCGCCTGTTTGCCGATACGGTGTCGGCCGAGAAGGCCTACTACCAAAAGACGCGCCTGTTTCCGCTGATGCATGTGGTGGGAATCCGCAAGGACGTGATTGCCAGCGCACCCGATCTGCCATCCGCCTTGCTGAAGGCCCTGGAGGCCGGGAGACGCCATGCGTTGGGCCAGTTGCATCAGTCCAATGTGGACACCACCATGCTGCCTTGGCTTGATGCGCACCTGAGGGAGACCGAAGACATCATGGGCAAGGACTACTGGCCCTACGGCACCGAGGCCAATCGCAGAGACATAGAAGCGTTGTGCCGGTACTCCCATGAACAAGGCATCATCAGCACACGAATGAAGGTCGAAGACCTGTTCCCGCCGACCCTGTCTTAACTGGCTTGTTGGATTTGTTCGGCCGCCTTCTGCAGGCAGTCGACCATCAGCTGCGCGGCCGGGGTCAGGCCGCGGCTCTTGTTCCACATGACCCCCACCGGGCGTATGAGCAGCTTGGGAAGCGCCAGCGGCAGCACATGCAAGGACTGAGTTTCGTCCCTCTGGGCCGCGGCGAGGGGCATGACACCGATGGCATGGTTCATTTGCATGTAGGAGGTTGCCAGGTGGTGGGACAGGGTTTCGACATAGGTATGCGGAAGACCAAGCCCGTGCTGCTCCAGGATGCGGTCAAACGGAGCACGCAACAGCGAGCCTGAAGGAGGCAACACCCATGGGTAGGGCTGCAGATCCGACCATTTCAGTTTCTTCTTTTTGGCAAGCGGGTGCTGGCGGCCTGTCAGCAGTGCAACGGGTTCTTCCAGCAACTCCATTTCGTTCAAGCCGTTGACGGCATCGCGCGATGCCAGCCGACCAATCACCATGTCCAGTTTGCCCTGCCACAGATCGGGCAGCAGGTTGGTGGTGGAGGCTTCCGAGACGAGAACGTTTGTGCCGGGGGAGCGCTGCCTGAGCATGGTGAGGGATGTGGGCATCAGCACCGAAGTCCACGAAGGCGAGATGCCCACTTGAATTTTTCCCTCTACGCCGGAACTCAAGGCGCGCAAGTCGTCGCGCGCGTTATGGATATTGACCATCATCGCGCGCGCATGGCGTATCAGGCAGGCGCCGTAGGCTGTAGGGCGTACGCCCTGGAGGGAACGGGTGAACAGCTCCAGCCCCAGTCCTCTCTCGAGTTCGGCCAGTGCCTTGGAGACCGCTGGCACGGTCACATGGGAGATATCAGCGACCTGTTTCAGGTTGCCAAAATCGTCCAGTGCGACCAGAAGGCGAAGGTGCCGCGCCTTGAGATTGACCTGCAGATATGAATCAATTTGGGACATTCAGAGTACCTTGTCTTCGCGGCGATGCAGCAATAGAAATGGCCAGGACTTCTTTGACGATTCTGCCTCGACAACAAAAGATCTGCTGCCAACATCAGGTCCAAGGAATGTAGCCAAAAAACAGAGTCAGCCAAGCCGTCACGCTGCTCAGCGATAGTAGACGCCTATACGCTGCCCGTTGATTTCATGCACAGTGACGTCCTGCCCATATAACTCTTGCAGCAAGTCGGTGCGAATGATGTCCAGTGGCGTTCCCTGCGCCGCCACACGTCCTTTGTGCATTGCCACGATGTGGTCGGAATAACATGAGGCGAAGTTGATGTCGTGCAGCACCAGGACTATTGTTTTACCCAGGTTCTTGGCCATGCCTTTCAGCAGTTTCATCACGGCCACTGAGTGATGTATATCCAGGCTGTTGATCGGTTCGTCCAGCAGCACGTATTCCGTGTCCTGGCAGAGCACCATGGCGATATAGGCGCGTTGGCGCTGTCCTCCGGACAGCTCGTCCATCAAGCGGTCGGCTAAGGGCTCAAGTTCCAGATTCGCCATGGCCGCATCGATATGCGTGCGATCGGCCTTGGTGAGTTGGCCCTTGGAATAGGGGTAGCGGCCGAACGCAACCAACTCGCGCACCGTCAGGCGCGTCACGGTTTGATTGTCCTGCTTCAGTATGGCGAGGCGGCGCGCCAGTACATCACTGGGTGTACGGCTGACGTCGACGCCATCCACGGTCACCGTTCCCGATGATGCCGGCGCCAACCGGCTCACCATGCCCAGCAACGACGACTTGCCGGCACCGTTGTGTCCAATGATGGTGGTCAAGCCACCGGCGGGAATGCGCAATGAGATGTTGTCGATTACCGCGATATCGCCGTAGTGTTTGGAGGCGCGCCGCGCTTCAATCATCCAGTCTATCCCCGCACTGACACTTTCCAAGCATGGCTGAACATCCAGCCTCCCGCAGATTCAAGGCTGCAGAGGAAACACTACTTTGAGCTCTTCCAATAGCGTGGGCAATCATGAATTTCCTCTTAACCGGCGCCTGCCGTTGGGCGATCGGCACTGAACCACAGCGCCGTGGATGCAAAGAAGCAAACGCCAACACCTGCGATAGACCTTGGTTTTTGAGCGTTGTGGAGGAGTGAGCCCCCGCGCGAGCCTGAGTTTGAAGAGCCTGGCACCACAGGCCACACTTGCCTGGCGGCAGTATATGGACGGAGCGGCCGTTTGCGAGATAACGTGTTTGGAAGCTGGATAACTTCTGGTTATCGGTGAACCTTGGCAGGCGTATTCGAAAAACACCTCTAAGGATGTCGCCCCAGAAGGGCCTCATTCGCGTGCTTGTATGGTCGAGCAGATTGGTTCAACGGCTTTTCAGCAAGTTGCGGACTGCGTTCGGTGAAAGAGCGTGAGCTTCAGCTTTTCCGCTGGCTGGATCCGTATCCGGCGTCACTGGTTCTGGCCAGATTCTGCCTCATATCGACCGCTGGTTCACCCGTTTCGACAATTCTGCCGCCGACTCCTTGCGTTCGCTGTAGCGGTCCACCAGGTAAGGTGCAAGATCGCGCGTGAGCAAGGTGAACTTCAGCAACTCTTCCATCACGTCGACCACCCGGTCGTAGTAGGACGATGGTTTCATCCGGCCGTCTTCCTCGAACTCGGCAAAGGCCTTGGCCACCGAGCTCTGGTTCGGAATGGTCAACATACGCATCCAGCGGCCGAGAACGCGCATCTGGTTCACCGCATTGAAAGACTGCGAGCCGCCGCTGACCTCCATCACCGACAACGTCTTGCCTTGTGTGGGGCGTACCGCCCCAACGGACAACGGAATCCAGTCAATCTGGCTTTTCATGATGCCGGTCATCGCACCATGGCGTTCGGGCGAGGTCCAGACCATGCCCTCGGACCAGGTCGCCAGCTCACGCAGTTCCTGCACCTTGGGGTGATTGTCGGGCGCGGTGTCGGGCTGCGGCAGACCGTGCGGGTCGTAGATACGCACCTCGGCGCCCATTGCCTCCAGCAGGCGCGCCGCCTCCAGAGTCAGCAACTTGCTGTACGAGCGTTCCCGTAGCGAGCCATACAGCATCAGGATGCGGGGTGCATGGGTAGACGCTTCGCGAGGCGTCAGCGCGCCGGGCGACGGGACGCGGAACGAGGCCGCATCCAGATTGTTGGAGGGCCGGTGCACGTCAGACCCGTTTTCCCTTGGCATCAATGGCCACCTTTCCATCTTCCTTGGTGAACGGGCCCTGCTGCGGCGAAGGCAGCAGTTCGAGCACTGCTTCCGATGGCCGACACAACCGGGTTCCCAAAGGGGTGACAACGATGGGGCGGTTGATGAGGATGGGGTGTTGCAGCATGAGGTCCACCAGGGCTGCATCACTCCATTTGGCATCCTGCAGCCCGAGTTCGTCGTAAGGCGTGCCTTTCTGCCTCAACAGTTCACGCGGGCCAATGCCCATCAATGTCAGCAACTCCAGCAGGCGTTCCCTGGACGGTGGCGTCTTGAGGTATTCGATGACCTCAGGTTCCACGCCGCTGTTGCGGATCAGGGCCAGTGTGTTGCGTGAAGTCCCGCACGCGGGGTTGTGGTAAATCGTGATGTTGTCCATGGGGTAGGTCTTACAAAAAGATTCAGCGGGCGGCGGGCCGTGCCCCGGCTTCGTACCAGGACTGGGTGCGGTTGACGACGGCCACGACCGCCAGCATCACCGGCACTTCAATCAACACACCGACGACGGTGGCCAAGGCCGCGCCCGACTGAAAGCCGAACAGGCTGATGGCGGTGGCCACGGCCAGTTCAAAGAAATTGCTAGCACCTATGAGCGCGGACGGGCCCGCCACGCAGTGCTGCACACCCATCTTGCGGTTGAGCCAGTAGGCCAGGCCCGAGTTCAGCACCACTTGTATGAGTATGGGCAGCGCCAACAGGAAAATCACCAACGGCTGCGCCAGAATGGCTTGGCCCTGGAAGGCGAAGAGCAACACCAAGGTCAGCAACAGCGCAGCAATCGAATACGGGCCCAGCTTGCTTATGGCGGCCTGGAAGCGCGCCTCGCCGCCGGCCAGCAAGGCCTTGCGGATGAGCTGCGACACGACCACGGGCAGCACGATGTACAGGCCGACCGAGATAAGCAAGGTATCCCAAGGCACGGTGATGGACGACAAACCCAGCAGCAAACCCACAATTGGCGCAAAGGCCACGACCATGATGGCGTCGTTCAACGCCACCTGCGACAAGGTGAAGTAAGCGTCGCCCTTGCACAGCTGGCTCCAGACAAACACCATCGCCGTGCAGGGTGCAGCAGCCAGCAGAATCAGGCCGGCGATGTAGCTGTCCAGTTGGTCGGCTGGCAGCAACGGTGAGAACACGTGCCGGATAAAAATCCAGCCCAGCAACGCCATGCTGAACGGCTTGACCGCCCAGTTGATGAACAGCGTGACCCCTATGCCGCGCACATGGCCCTTGACCTGGCCTAGCGCTGCGAAGTCAATCTTGAGCAGCATAGGAATCATCATCACCCAGATGAGCACCCCCACCGGGAGATTCACCTGGGCGATTTCCATGGCCGAGATAGACCGCGTAAGGCCGGGGAAGAGCTGCCCCAGGCCAATGCCGACCACAATGCACAGCGCCACCCAGATGCTGAGGTAACGCTCGAAGAAGCCGATGACGGTAGCGGCGGGGCGCACGTTTTGGCGGCTGATGCGGGATGCTGCCGTCATGGGCAAGTCCGAGCTTTATTCTTCGGGGAGCTTTTGCACTCGAACGCCGCCATCGCAGGAGTGACTGCGCACGTTTCGCCCTGGCAGCAGTTCTCTGTGAGGTAAGCCAGCACCCCGGTCATCTGCTCAAAGGCCGCGCGGTAAATGAGGTTGCGACTGGCCCGCTCCTGGGTGACCAAACCCGCGTGCACCAACTCCTTCAGGTGGAACGACAAGGTATTGGCCGGAATGCCCAGGCCTTCGGCCATGGCGCCGGGCGTTAATCCGGCTTCACCGGTGACCACCAGGGCCCGAAACACCTGCAGCCTAACGGGCTGGGCGAGCGCGGCAAGCGCTTTGATGACGGTTGATTCTTCCATAATTCAATAATACTTGAATTATGGATTGAATTTGTGAAGCGTCGATGGCGCGCAATGTGACGCTTGGGTTCAGGTGTCCAAAGCAAGCGGCTTGGAGGCCTTGCTGAGCTTACTTGTCCTTGCCATGTCCTTTTCCGTGGCCTTTGTTCTTTTCACCTTTGTGTCCATCGTCGTGCTGGCTGTAACGCTGCTGGTACCAATCCTCTTGGACAAAATAGACTGGTACACCGCAGGCGTTGTACTTGCGGCAATGCTTGTCCCAATGTTTTTGGTGACCCGGCGGGATGCGCATGTAGACCGACTGCGGGCGCACAGTGCCGCGCTGCACCCAAATCGGCTCCGCCAGCACCACGGGTGGCGGCGCGGTGTTGCCCAGGTCTATACGTCCATAGAAGCCCGGCTGACCGATTTGTACGGCGACGTTCACGTCCGCTGCCTGCGCAGTTGAGGCCAGCAACAAGATGCCTAACACGGGGAGTATTTTTTTCATGGAAGACCTCGCTTGTTAGAAAGGGAGAGTGTCGCGTTGCATCTGAATCATAGAGACGTGAAACACTCAAGGAAAGCCCACCGAGCGATTGCCAGAGCCGCTTTGCAATGGCGGCCCGGTTGAGATTTGATTCACGTTTTTCTCCCCCGGGAAGCAACCATGGCCCTGAGAAAAGTCACGGCGAAGGGGCAGCATGGCATCTATCCATGCTGGAGTTCGCATTGTGTGGGTGCTTGGGTTTGGGTTTTCCAAGCGCCTCCAGGGCTGAGTTCATCGCTAGAAAAGGCTGGCAAAGAAAGACGGCTCTCCCGCAATGGTTGACGTGCCCGCTGAAAAAAGGCCGTGTTTTTTGCAGCCAGGCCCAGATCCGGTGTTTAACGCATTGCGGACCTGGTGGCGCCAAGCGCCGCAACGCCGGCCCCTGCGAAAACGCGGGGACCACAGGTCTGGAACAATAGCTCGCGTATCCAGCGGTGCCCAGGATCGCGGTGGCTACGTTCATGCCAGGTCACGGTTTTGCTGAAGCCGGGCACGTCTATGGGCGGCTCCAGCATCACCAGGCCGTCCACGTTTTCGGCCAGGCGTCTGGGCACCACCGCAATCAGGTCGCTGACACGCAGTATCTCGGGCAGCACCAGAAAGCTCGTGACCGACACCGTGACGCGCCGCTCGCGGCCAATGCTGGCGAGCGCTTCATCGGTCACACCCTGGAAAGAACCGCCCGAATACGACACCAAGGCGTGATCCAACGCGCAAAAACGGTCCAGGGAGATGCGTTCACCCACCGCGTCTGGGTGGCCCGAACGCAGTACACATACGTAGCTCTCGTCAAACAGGCGGCGCGCGTGTAATTCCGGCGGTGTGTACTCGGGCGAGAGCAGTGCCATGTCGACGTCGCCGCGCTCCAGTTGCGCTTGCAGCCGCTGGTGGTCCACGGGCAGCACGGCCACCCGAATGCCGGGTGCTTGGGTGCGCACTGCTGCCAGGAAGGGCACGACCACGGCACGCAAACCGTAGTCGGTCGATGCAATGGTCATGGTCATGCGGGTACTGGCGGGGTCAAAGGCCTGTGGCTGGAGCAGGCCATCGACGTCGCTCAGCAGTTGTTTGACTGGCCCGGCGAGTTGCAGCGCGCGTGCTGTTGGCACGATGCCGCGTTGGGCGCGCACAAAAAGCGGGTCGTCAAAACTCTCGCGCAGCCGGGTCAACATGCCGCTGACGGCGGGCTGGGTCAGCGCCAGGCGCTGTGCCGCACGCGTGACGTTGCGCTCGTCCAGCAAGGCGTCCAAAGCCTTGAGCAGGTTGAGATCCAGGCTCCTGATATCAGTTGGCATGATGATTTGAATAATGGAATGCGATTGGAGTTATTTCATCCTAGCACCCATCATTCAGTCACACCAATGTCTTTGAACTGATCTGAACTTCTCCTCCATGAGCGATATCCACTGGCCCCAAGGCTATTTGCCGGGCACAACTGACAACTATGTCTCCAACGAGATCACCGTGGCCGGCCTGAGCACCGCCGAGGTGTGGGCTCAGCTCAACAACACCGCCGCTTGGCCCGGCTATTACAGCAACGCCTCTGACATCCGCTTCCATGATGGCACCGGCCCCGAGCTGCGCCAAGGTGCGCGATTCCGTTTCACCACCTTTGGCTTTCTGGTTGAAGGCGAGGTGACGGAACATGTGCCGCCGACTGCTGGCCAAGCCGCACGTGTGGCCTGGCATGGCTGGGTGGAGGGCGACGCCGCCACGCGGCTGGATGTGCACCACGCCTGGCTATTCGAGGATTTGCCCGGCGGCCGTGTGCGCATCCTCACGCAAGAAACACAGAATGGCCAACCGGCGCGTGACCTGGCCAAGACCAAGCCCAACCCTATGCTGAACGCCCACCAGGAATGGATTGACGGGCTGGCCGCAGCCGCGCAACAAGCGCGCGTTTGAGCCTGCCCGGTTCACCCCCACCTATTTCACCCGCAGGCGCTCATTTGAGCGCCTGCGCCTATTTCGTTTTGAGAAAAATCTGAGCAAAAAATGTCTGCACTCTTCACCCCGTTTCAACTGAAAGACCTCACCTTGTCGAACCGCATCGCCGTGCCGCCGATGTGCCAATACAGTGCCGAAGACGGCATGACCAACGCCTGGCATTGGGCGCACTACGCCAGCCTGGCGCGTGGTGGCGCAGGCCTGGTGATCGTGGAAGCCACGGCGGTGTCGCCCGAGGGGCGTATCACCCCGGGCTGCACCGGCTTGTGGAACGACGCTCAGATGGAAGGCATGGCGCGTATTGCTGCGCGCATCAAAGAAGCGGGCTCGGTGCCCGGCATTCAGATTGCGCACGCCGGCCGCAAGGCCAGCGCCAACCGGCCCTGGGAAGGTGACGACCACATCGCCGAAGGTGATGCACGTGGCTGGGAAACGCTGGCCCCTTCGGCCGTGGCTTACGGCAGCAACCTGCCCAAGTTACCCAAGGCCATGACGCAAGAAGACATCCACCGCGTGACCGCCGACTTTGTGGCCGCAGCACGCCGCGCGCGCGAGGCCGGCTTTGAGTGGCTGGAGCTGCACTTCGCCCATGGCTACCTGGCGCAAAGCTTTTTCTCGGCACATTCCAACCAGCGCACCGATGGCTATGGCGGCTCGGCTGAAGGCCGCAGCCGCTTCTTGCTGGAAACGCTGGCCGCCGTGCGCGAAGTCTGGCCAGAAAACCTGCCGCTGACGGCGCGCTTTGGGGTCATCGAATACGACGGACGTGATGAACAAACCATGGCCGAGTCGATCGACCTGGTGCGCAAGTTTCGCGCGGGTGGCCTGGACATGCTCAACGTGAGTGTGGGCTTTACGGTGCCCGACACCAGTATTCCCTGGGGCAGCCCTTTCCTGGCACCGATCGCCGAGCGTGTGAAGCGCGAAGCCGGTTTGCCCGTGGCGTCGTCCTGGGGCATTGACGCACCCGACGTGGCGGCCCGTGTGGTGGCCGATGGCCAAATGGACCTGGTGATGATTGGCCGCGCACATCTGGCCAACCCGCACTTCCCGTACCAGGCCGCCAAACAACTGCAAGTCGAAAAGCCATCTTGGGTGTTGCCAGCGCCCTATGCACATTGGCTGGAGCGTTACCGCGCGCAGTAATGGTTTTGAAGCGGGTGGGTGATCTTTACAGAACCAATTGCGCGACGCTGAGTCCTTCAGACGAACAACGCAACATCTGAATGAACACCAACGTCCTCAAGCGCCAACACACTGGGCCAAAGATCACCCGCTTTCTCAAACTTTCTGCCGTGTTTTCGGCGGTGGCCATAGGCACTTTGTCTATCGCCGCCACGCAGATGCCGGCCAAGCCATTGCTGGTGCTGTCCAAGACCGACCACGTGTTGGAGATACGCGATGCGAACAGTTTTGCGCTGGCTGCGCGTGTACCGGTAGGCCCCGATCCCCATGAGATCGAGGTGTCGCCCGATGGCCGCACGGCCTATGTCTCCAACCCCGGCTACGGCGCGTTGCACCGCATCGACGTGATTGACCTGGTGGCCGGCCAGGCCAAGCCTTCCATTGACACCGCCCCGTTGATGGGCCCACATGGCTTGTCTTTTGTGCAGGGGCAACTGTGGTTTACCGCGCAGGGCTCGAAAGCGCTGGGGCGCTACGACCCGGCCACCGGCAAAGTGGATTGGACCATGGGCACAGGACAGGACACGACCCATCTGTTGCATGTCAATACCGACGGCAAACGCATCCAGGCTACCAATGCGGGCTCGGGCACGGTGAGCCTGTTTGAGCAGCGCCTGGTGCCGCCCGCCATGCCGCCCACGGGGGTGATGCCGGCCGAGGCCAAACCGCGCCTGGACTGGGTGCAGACCGTGGTGCCAGTGGGCGCGGGCGCTGAAGGTTTTGATGTGTCGCCCGATGAGCGTGAACTGTGGACCGCCAGGCCGGACGGCACGTTGGTGGTGGTCGACATCACTTCCGGCCAGGCGATGGCGAACATCGACAGTGGCCTGCAAGGCGCACACCGCCTCAAGTTCACGCCCGATGGGCAGCGTGTGATGGTGGTCAGCGTCAAAACCGGCGCATTGATGGTGCTGGATGCTGCCAGCCGCAAACCCATCAAGACCATGAGCACGGGGCGTGGCGCGGGCATCTATATGGATGCCAGTGGCAACCGTGCCTTCATCTCCTGCACGCCCGATGGCTTTGTGGCGGTGATCGATCTGGCAACATTGACCGAGACCGCGCGTTTGCCTGTGGCGCGCCCGGACGGCATTGCCATCGCCTCACCCCAGTGACGCCACATCACATCACGTCGCAAGCCGCGATGTAGCGCCCTTCGTTTTCCAGCACGTGCTCGTGTAGTTGCGCGCAGGCCTCGTCAATGTGGCCGTGTGCAATGGCATCCACCAGCACCTGGTGGCTGTCCACCATGTTGGGAATGGGCGAGCGGTGGCGCAAGGCCGTGAGCTGATAGCGAATCAGCTCGTATCCCGCGCGCAGGTACGGGTTGGCGCAGCAGGCCAAAAACTCGTAGTGAAAATTCATGTCTATGCGCGAGAGGCGGTCTACGTCACCGGCTTTTTCGGTGATCACCATCTCGTCGACATGCATCTGCATGCGCTTCAACAACTCGGCACGGTTCATGGTGGCGGCTTCGCGCAGCGCAGCGGTTTCAATCATGGCGCGGTAGCGGCACAACTGGCCGACCTGCTCCGGCGTGAGCTTGAACACAAAGGTGCCACGCTGTGGGTGGATGTCCACCAAGCCTTCAATCTTCAGCCGCACCAGCGCTTCTCGAATGGGCGTTTTGCTGATGCCCATGCGCTGGGCCAGCAGCGCTTCTGACACCTGTTCCCCCAGCTTGAGCTCCCCCAGCACGATGCCCTCGCGCAACCGGTCGTAGGCCAGGTCGGTGAGGGTTTGGGGTCTTTCAACGCGTAGTTGTTCGCTCATGTGATCTCCATCTTCTTGTGCGCCAAGTGTATAGGGTTTCCGCTAGCAAAAGATCTGAGATATCAGATACGATACGCCAACAACAAAATCCAACGAGGCATATGAAACCAGTACTCAGGCCCACCTTGGCGTGGCATCTCGGCCGTCTTGCGCGCGCCCTCCAAACCTTGCATCCGCCATGCGCGGACAGTGCCCAGCAAGGCAGCACGGCGAGGAAATTCCAATGAACCGCATCAAACAACTCGCAGAAATCCTGCTGGTGGTGGGCCTGGCCTGCATGGCGCTGATGGTGTTTGGCAACGTGGTGCTGCGCTACGTGTTCTCCAGCGGCATCACCTTTTCCGAAGAGGTGTCGCGTTTTCTGTTTGTCTGGATCACCTTTCTCGGCGCGGTGTTGGTGTTTGCGCAAGGTGGCCACATCGCCATGGGCACGGTGGTCAGTCGCCTGTCGCCCCTGGCGCGGCGTTGGTGTGTGGCGGTCTCCGGTGTGCTGATGCTGGGCTGCTGTGTGTTGATGGTCTGGGGCGGTTGGCACCAGACGGTGATCAACCTGAACAACTTCGCGCCGGTGAGCGGCGTGCCGCGCGGTGCGATCTACGCCGCCGCCGTGTTCGCGGGCATAGGCATTGGTGTCATCACCGTGCGCAACCTGGTGCTGCTGATGCGCGGCGCCTCGGTCGAGCAGTTTGCGCAAAACGCAGAAACGGAATGAGCACACCATGACCGTACTGATCTTTATTGCTTCCTTGCTGGGCGCCATGGCGCTGGGCATGCCCATCGCGTTTGCCTTGATGGTTTGTGGCGTGGCACTGATGGTGCACGTCGATATCTTCGATGCCCAGGTGCTGGCGCAAAACCTGGTGGACGGTGCCGACAGCTACCCGCTGATGGCCGTGCCGTTTTTCCTGCTGGCCGGTGAATTGATGAACGCGGGTGGTTTGTCGCGCCGCATCGTCGCCGCCGTCATGAGCCTGATTGGCCACGTGCGTGGTGGCCTGGGTTATGTGGCCGTGATCACGGCCTTGCTGCTGGCCAGCTTGTCGGGTTCGGCCATTGCCGACACGGCCGCGTTGGCCGCGCTGCTCATCCCCATGATGCGTGAGGCTGGCTACAACGTGGGTCGTTCGGCCGGGCTGCTGGCCGCAGGCGGCATCATTGCGCCCGTAGTGCCGCCGTCCATCGGCCTGGTGCTGTTCGGCTCCATCGCAGGTGTGTCGGTGAGCAAGCTGTTCATCGCCGGCATCATTCCCGGGCTGATGATGGCGCTGTCACTCATCCTCACCTGGTGGTGGGTTTGCCGAAAGGACGCGCCTGCGGCGCAGCCCCGAGCTGCTGCTGCCGTGCGCTGGAAATCCATCCGCGAAGCCGGCTGGGCGATGCTGCTGCCCTTGATCATCGTGGTGGGCGTGAAGTTTGGCGTGTTCACACCCACCGAGGCGGGTGTGGTGGCTGCAGTGTGTGCAGCACTGGTCGGCGCCTTGGCCTACCGCGAGTTGACCTGGGCCAAGCTCTACGAATCGACCTTGGCCGCGGCCCGGGTCTCTGCGGTGGTGATGTTTCTGGTGGCGGCGGCGCTGATCTCGGCTTGGCTCATCACCGTGGCGAACATTCCAGACGAGTTGATCAAGCTGCTGGACCCGTTCATCGGCAGCCCCGTGCTGTTGATGATCTTGATGCAAATCATCGTGCTCATCGTTGGCACCGCACTCGACTTCACGCCGACCATTCTGATCCTGACCCCCGTGCTCATGCCGCTGGTGCGCGCCGCGGGTATAGACCCGGTGTACTTCGGCGTGTTGTTTGTGATGAACAACGCCATCGGCCTGCTGACGCCCCCGGTGGGCAACGTGCTCAACGTGGTGTGTTCGGTGGGCAAGGTGGACATGGACGAAGTGATACGCGGCGTGATGCCCTTCCTCTTTGCCGAGACCGCCGTGCTGGTGCTGATGAGTGTGTTCCCGCACCTGATGCTGGTGCCGCTGCAGTGGTTGCGTTGATCTGCGCTGACCCTCAAAAAATTCCCTCAAACGAAACGGAGACAAAGCAAATGCGTAAAACCCTCACCCAACTCGCGCTCATCTCGGGCGTCGTCGCCAGCCTGCTGGCCGTCGCACCCGCCGCCATGGCACAAAGTGTGGCCAAGCTTGGCTACGGTGCTGCTGACGACCACCCCCAAGGCCTGGGCGCCA